>NZ_JBFBAX010000001.1:0-402462 GCF_040682395.1 Streptomyces sp. NPDC051207
CGGCCTGCGCCGGGGGGGCGCTGGTGCCTCTGGCGCGGCAGCCGCCCGGCGGGTGGGCGTGGTCGGGCCGCCCCGCGCTCCTCTTCGTCCGAAAGACGCGCGGGCGAAGTTCGGCCAGAGTCACGCCGGGCGGCGGCAGTGGGTGACCGTGCCGCGCCCGCGGCCTTGCTCCACCATGGGAGGCGACCACCCTTGAGGAGGACATGGTGTGGTCGCGGCCCTCGCTGCCCCGCCCACCGTGCCGCGCCGCTCTCCCCGACCCTGCGCGAGGAACTGTTCGGGCCCCCGGGCCGGCCGGAGCCGACCGGCCCGGTGGACGCCGTGAGCGCCGGCACGGACGCCGGGACCCTGCTTTGCCGTCCGCAACGGCACTGCGTGGAGGTGCTGATCACATCCTGGGGCGCGCGCCGCGGCTGACGCGGGAGGTGCTCGCCGAGCTGCCGCGCCGCACACGGTGGTGCCCGCCGCCGGTACGGTCCGCCCGCTCGTCACCGGCGCCGTCCGGGAGCGCGGCCTGCGCGTCGCCTCGGCGGCGGACGACGAGGAAGCCGTGATCGGCGTGCGGAGCTGCGCACCTGACGGCCTACTGCTCTCCGAGCGCCCCATCCGCCTGTCAGGCAGGGGCAGTTGAGGCTGCGGAGGGTGTGGCAGATATCGACATGGTCACAAGTTGCCCGCATCGAAGCCGACCCATTAGGTGTGCCTTACCTAAATTGTATGGTGGCGCGGTCAGTGCGGCAGCAGGAGGGGGTTGCGGTGTCCGAAGGCGATGTCCGTCTGGTGGCCGGGGACTTATGCGTCGGGCACGCGGGCCGCCCGGTGCTGAAGCAGGTGGACCTGTCGCTGCGGGCCGGCGAGATCACCGTCCTGGTCGGTCCCAACGGCTGCGGCAAGTCCACCCTGTTGCGCACGGTGGCCGGTCTGCTGCCGCCGCTCTCCGGTGAGGTACGCATCGACGGCACGCCGCTCCGTTCGCTCGGGCGCCGCGCGCTGTCCCAGCGCCTGGCGTTCCTGCCCCAGTCGTCGCAGGCACCCGCGGGTGTCACGGTCCGTGAGCTCGTACGGCACGGCCGGTACGCCCATCGCGGCGCCCTCGCCCGGCACACCGCCGAGGACACCGAGGCGATCGACTGGGCTCTCGACGTCACCGACGCCGCTCCCCTGGTCGACCGCAGGCTGGACGAGCTGTCCGGCGGTGAGCGCCAGCGCGCCTGGCTGGCGATGGTGCTGGCGCAGCGGGCGGGCGTACTCCTGCTGGACGAGCCCACGACGTACCTCGACATGCGCCACCAGTTCGAAGTGCTGGACGTGGTGCGGCGGCTGGCCCGTGAGCACGGCATCGCGTGCGGCGTGGTGCTGCACGACCTGATGCAGGCGGCGGCCTACGCCGACCACGTCGTGGTGGCCGCCGACGGCGCGATCACGGCGTCCGGCTCCCCGGACGACGTCCTCACCCCCGACGTCATCGACCGGGCCTTCGGCCTGCGCGTCAACGTCGTGCGCGATCCGCAGACCGGATACCTCGCCTGTTTCCCGCAGCGGTCCGCGGCCCCCGCCGCGTCCTGAACCCACGGCCGGCCTTCCCTCGACTCTTCGGCAACAAGGAGATGTTCACCATGCACAGAATGCTGCGCGCCCTCGTGACGGGCGGTGCCGCTGCGGCGCTCGTGCTGACCGCCGCCGGCTGCGGCTCCGGGACGGTCGGCGACACCGCGGACGGCACGACGGGCGGGGACAAGACCACGAGCGGGAGGATCACCGTCGACACCGCGCAGGGCAAGGTCTCCCTGGACAAGCCCGCGGCGAAGGTGGTGACGCTGGAGTGGACGTACGCCGAGGAGCTGGTCGCGCTCGGCGTCACCCCGACGGGCAACGCCGACAACAAGGGTTACGGCACGTGGATCACCGCCGAGGGCGCCGAGCTGCCGGGCCAGGTCACGGACGTGGGTGACCGCAACGAGCCGAGCCTGGAGAAGATCAAGGCGCTGGAGCCGGACCTCATCGTCGTCGACAACGACCGCTCCAAGGCCAACCTCAAGCAGCTCCGGGCCATCGCGCCCGTGCTGTCGTTCACGTACACCACCAAGCCGCAGCTCGAGACCATGAAGAAGAACTTCACCGAGCTGGCGAAGGCGGTGGGCAAGGAGGACAGGGCCGCCGAGGTCAACCAGCGGATCGACACCAAGGCCGCCGACCTGAAGGCCCGGCTGGGGAAGGCGGGCAAGGGCGGCCTGAAGTACGCGCTCGCCCAGGGCTTCACCGCCAACGGCGCCGCCTCGATCCGCATGCTCACCGACGACGCCATCGCCCCCCAGGTACTCAACCTCGCCGGGCTGAAGAACGGCTGGAAGGGCCAGTCCGACGCGTGGGGCATGACCACGGTCGGCGTCGAGGGCCTGACCAGGGTGGAGAGGGACGCGACGTTCCTGTACGTGGCCGCCGACAACGACAACCCGTTCACCGGGGACCTCGCGGACAACGCGGTCTGGAAGGGCCTGGACTTCGTCAAGAACGACAGGGCGCTGCCGCTCGACCCCGGCACCTGGCTGTTCGGCGGCCCGCTGTCGGCGCTGCACCTCCTCGACGAGACCGGCAAGGCCCTGAAGGTCTGATGGCCGCGGAACGACTGACGGCCGCTCCGGTCCGGCCGTCCGGCCGCCGCCCACGAGCCCTGCTCGTGGGCGGCGGCCTGTCACTCGTCCTGTGCCTGGTCGGCGTGGTCCACCTCGGCCTCGGGGTGTCCGGGGTGGGCATCGGCGACATCGTGCAGCTGCTCCTCGGGCGCGGTGATCCCCGCACCGGGGACATCCTGGTCGGCAGCCGCCTGCCGCGCACCCTGACCGGGCTCGTCGTCGGCATCGCGCTCGGCGTCTCCGGAGCGCTCGTCCAGGGGGCGACCCGCAACCCGCTGGCGGCCCCCGACACGCTCGGGGTGAACGCCGGGGCGTACTTCGCGGTGGTGCTCGTGGCCTTCACGGGCGTGAGCCTCGGCCCGATTCCGGCCGGGGGCGCGGCGTTCCTCGGCGGGCTCGCCGCGGTCGCCGTGGTGTATCTGCTCACCAGCGGCGGGGTGCTGACGCCCGGACGGGTCCTGCTCGCCGGGGCGACCGTCGCCCTGGCGGCCACCTCGGCGGCGGAGTTCCTGCAGATGCTCGACGTGCAGGCCACCCGCGGACTGTTCTTCTGGGGCAACGGCACCCTGCTGCAGTCCGGTCTGGAACGGCCGCTCACCCTCGGCGCGGTGGTGCTGGCCGGTGCGCTGATCGCCCCGTTCCTGGCGCGCCCGCTGGACCTGCTGGCGCTCGGCGACGAAACGGCTCAGGCCATGGGCGTACGCGTCGAGCGCGTCCGGCCCGCCGCCTTCCTCGTCGCCGTCCTGATGTCCGCCTCGGCCGTCTCCCTCGCCGGCCCGATCGGCTTCGTCGGTCTGATCGGCCCCGTCATCGTGCGGCAGCTGGGCATCCGCAGGCACGCGCTGCTCATTCCCCTGGCGGGGCTGCTGGCCTCGGCGCTCGTGCTCGGCGCCGACGGGGCGGCCCAGCTGATCGTCACGCCGTCGGCCACACAGCCCGCGGAGATCCCGGTGGGCGTGGTCACGGCGCTGATCGGCGGCCCGGTCTTCATGGCCATGGCCCGCCGGGTCAGCACCGGCGACGCCGACACCGGGGCGGCGGTCGTCGTCTCCGACCGGCGCCGCGCGCCCGGCTACGCCGTCGCGCTCGGCGGCGGGCTGCTCGCCCTCGCCGCCGCGATCGTCGTCTCGCTGCGCGTCGGCGACGTCGAGATCGGCTGGAGCCAGCTCGGCGCGGCACTGTTCGGCTCGGCCGGGCAGATCACCGAGGCCGTCGTCTCCTACCGGCTGCCGCGCATCCTGGTGGCCGCGCTCGCCGGGGCGTGCCTGGCCGTCGCGGGGGCGGCGGTGCAGGCGGTGGTCCGCAACCCGCTGGCCGAGCCCGGGCTCGTCGGCGTGACCGGCGGGGCCTCCCTCGGCGCGATCACCGTCATCCTCGTCGTGCCCTCGGCGCCGCTGGCCGCGCTGCCCGCCGCGGCGGGGATCGGCGGGGTGCTGATGCTCGTCGTGGTGGTGCTGGTGGCCCGGGGCACCAGGAGCGGCGGCCCCGGCGGACTGGACCCGACCCGGGTGGTCCTGGTCGGCCTCGGCGCCGCCGCCACCTCGATGGCGCTGGTGAACATCATGGTGGTGGGCGCGCAGATGAACCTCGCGTCCGCGCTCGGCTGGCTCGCGGGCAGCACGTACGGCCGGGACTTCGACGCGCTGGGCTGGCTCGCCCTGCCCGCCCTGGCCGCGGTGCTGCTGGTGGTCGCCGCCCGGCCGGTGAACCTGCTCGCCCTCGGCGAGGAGCTGCCGCGCGCGCTCGGGCTCGAACTGGGCCGCGCCCGGCTGCTCGTCCTCGGCGCGGGCGCGGTGCTGGCGGCCGGTACGGCCGCGGCGGTCGGCGCGGTCGGCTTCGTCGGTCTGGTCGCCCCGCACCTGGCCCGGCGCATCGTCGGCAACGGCACCGCGCGCATGGTGCCGATGGCCGCGGTTCTGGGGGCGGTCCTGGTCGTCTCCTCGGACGCCCTCGGCCGCTGGCTGCTGGCCCCGACGGAGATCCCGGTGGGCGTGGTGACGGCGTTGGTGGGGGCGCCGTATCTGGTGTGGCTGCTGCGGCGGGGCAGGGAGGTGTGAGGGCGGAAACCCTATGGGTGTGCGTGGCGGCGTGGGGTGGCAGGCGGGTGGTCCTGGCCCCGTGGCCCTCATCGGGCATCCCCGGCCCAGCTGCCGGGCTCACGAGGCGCGGCTAGGACACCCGTGAGACACGCGCCTTCGCCCTGCCGCCCGCGGTCTCCGGCTCGGGCCTGAGCGTGCGTGCGGTCAGTACGCCGAGCAGGCAGACGAGCGCGGAGGTCAGACACACCGCGGTGAAGGCGCCCGAGAACGCCGACCGGGCGAGCGGCCGGAGCGCGGGGTCGAGGAGCTCGAACCGGCCGGTCTCCACGGCCTCCCGCAGCGCCGGGTCGCTCCCCGGCGCGCTCGCCGACAGGCCCGGACCGCCCTCCAACCGCCACGAAAACACCGCCCCGAACGCCGCCACACCCGTCGCCGTGCCGAGCGGATAGCAGGCGTTGGTCAGACCGGACGCCATTCCCGCGCGGTCGGCGGGCACGGCGCTCACCGCCACGCCCATCAGCGGTGGGAAGACGACCGCTCCTCCGGCACCGAGGAGCACCAGACCGGTGACCGTGGCCGCCCGGCCGCCGCCCGCCCCGCCCGCGGCGGCCAGGAACAGCAGCCCCAGCCCCTGCGCCGCGAAGCCGCCGGCGACCAGCACGTCGGCGTCGTACGCCTTCTGGAGCCGGGCGACGAACAGCCCGGCCACGAGCAGACTGCCCGTCAGCGGCAGCAGGGCGAGGCCGACTTCCAGCGCGGAGTACGCGTACGTGCTCCGCAGCCACAGCGTGAGGAAGGCGAGCACGCCCAGACCGGACAGCCGGGCGAGGAAGCCGAGCACCGCGGCCCCGGAGAAGGCCCGGATCCGCAGCAGCGTCAGGTCGATCAGGCCGTCTCCGCGGCGCTGACTGGCCACCAGCGCCACGGACAGGGCGGCCCCGACGGCCGCCGAGACCAGCACCTCCGGTGCCGTCCACCCGGCTTCGGGGCCGGCGACCAGCGGGTAGTGCAGCGCCAGGAGCGCGCCGACGCCGAGCACCGCGCCGAGCGGGTCGACGCGGCGCCGCGTGCCGCCGGGCGCCGCGGACTCTGGCATGCGGGCGAGCGCGCCGGCCACGACGAGGATGCCGACGGGCACGTTGACGAGGAAGATCCACCGCCATCCGAGCAGCTGGACGAACAGGCCGCCGACGACGGGGCCGAGCGCGCCGGCCGCCGAGGCGACGGCGGCGAACGCGGCTATCGCGGCCCGGCGGCGGGCACCGTCGTAGGCGGCGGCGATCAGGGCGAGCGTCGGCGCGAACACCATGGCGCCGCCCAGCCCCTGTGCGGCGCGGGCGGCGATGAGGGCACCGGCGTCCGGCGCGAGGCCGCAGGCGGCCGAGGCGAGGGTGAACAGGGCCATTCCGGCGGTGAACACGGCCCGGCGCCCGGTGCGGTCGGAGAGCGCCCCGGCGGTGAGCAGCAGCGCGCCGAACGCCAGGGAGTACGCCGACACGGTCCACTGCACCCTGTCCAGCCCGGTGTCCAGATCGCGCGCGATGTCCGACAGGGCGACGTTCACGACGGTCACGTCCAGCGTCATCATCACGCCACCGGCGCTGACCAGAGCGAACGTCCATCGGGGAGTACGACGGCGGGACGACACCGCTGATCACCTCGTAGTGCGGCTCGGGAACTGGCCGACAGGGCACGGAAGCTGACGGTACATCCGGCGTCAACTCCCGTCCCGTGGCCGGAAGTTGGCCTTGTTCATAAGGTAAGCCTAACCTAATGTGAGGCCGCTCGGACGTCCAGGCGTCGGAGCGCCACGGTCCAGACAGACATCGGAGCCTCCCTGATGCCCATCCCCGCCGACCATCCCGTGCCCGCGCTGCCGGACGTGACCCCCGAGGCCTGGCGGGAAGCCGGCCGACGACTGCTCGCCAAAGCGATCGGCGAGTGGTGTTTCGAGGACATGCTCAAGGCGACCGAGACCGGTGCCGGCGGTTACCGCGTCGACCTCGACAGCGGCACCACCTACGAGTTCAACGCCGTACCCGGCGCGTTCGGCTGGCTGCGCGTCGACCCCGGTTCGATCACCCGCACCGCCACCAGCATGCTGGGCAACACCATCGCCCAACCCGCCTGGGACGCCCAGCAGTTCTTCCTCGAAGCGGCCTCCACGCTCGGCACCGACCCGTCGACCGCCGCCACCTACTTCACCGAGCTGTCCGCCACACTCGCCGTCGACGCCGCGCGCCTCACCCACGGCGGTGAGAGCGTCGCCGAGCTGCGCGCGCTCGGCCACACCGAGCTGGAGTGCCGTATGACCGGGCACAACCTGCTCATCGCCAACAAGGGACGGATCGGCTTCTCGGCCACCGACGTGCGCCAGTATGCCCCGGAGTCGGCGCAGCCGCTGAGACTGAAGTGGGCGGCCGTCCACCGCGGCCTCGCCGAGTTCCGCGGCACCTCGGACCTGTCCGAGGAGAGCATCCTGGCACGGGAGTTGGACGAGGCGACCCGGGACCGCTTCACCGCGGCGCTGACCGGCGCCGGACTCGACCCGGCCGCGTACGTGTGGCTGCCCGTGCACCCCTGGCAGTGGGACCACGCCGTCCAGATCCTGCACGCCGCCGACGTGGCGCAGCGGCGCATCGTCCCGCTGGGCGAGAGCCCGGACGCGTATCTGCCCGGCCAGTCCATCCGCACGATGGCGAACGTCACGACGCCCGAGCGGTACGACGTGAAACTCCCGCTGAAGATCCTCAACACCCTCGTCTGGCGGGGCATACCGCCGCACTGCACGACGGGCGCGCCCGTCGTCACGCAGTGGCTGCGCGGGCTCGTGGCCCGCGACCCGTTCCTGACCGGCGAATGCCGCACCGTCTTCCTCGGCGAGGTCGCCTCCGTGACCGTGCGCCACCCCTACCTGTCCCAGCTGGAAGGCGCGCCCTACCAGCACCTGGAGACCCTCGGCTGCATCTGGCGCGACCCGGTGTCCGCCCACCGGGACCCCGGGGAACGGGTCCGTACCTTCGCCTCGCTGCTGCACGTCGACCACGCCGGGAACGCCTTCGTCGCCGAACTCGTCAGGGCCTCGGGCCTCGACCCGCAGGAATGGCTGCGCAGGCTGTTCGGCACGCTGCTCGTGCCGATCCTGCACGTGCTGTACCGCTACGGGATCACGTTCAACCCGCACGGGCAGAACACCCTCCTCGGGTACGACGAGAACGACGTACCGACCCGCCTGTACCTGAAGGACTTCGTCGACGACGTGTGCGTGTCCTTCACCGATGTGCCCGAGCGCGGCCCCGAACCGGACGGACACGACCACGTCCTGCCCCGCAAGCACCCCTCCGTCATCCGCCAGCACGTCGTGGACCAGGTGTTCGTCGGCCACTTCCGCTACCTCGCCCCGCTCTGCGCCGACCAGCTCGGCGTGCCGGAGAAGACGTTCTGGCGTCTGGTGCGCCAGACCGTCCTCGGCTTCCAGAAGCGGTTCCCCGAGCTCGCCGAGCGGTTCGCCGAGTACGACCTGCTCACCCCGGAGATCCCCCGGTACGGCCTGAACCGCGACCGGATCGTCGTCACCCGCTACGGCGACCGCGCCCTGCGCCACGCGCTGTACCCGAACGGCACGCACCCCAACCCGCTCGCGGAAGGCTGAGGAGTACAGGCCGTGACACCGTTGACCGAAACCCGGCCCGTGCGGCCGGACCTGCCGCCGCTGCTCGCCGGTTCCCGCGAGGGCCTCGCGGAGGTGCTCACCGTCCTCACCGAGGCGGTCGACGCCGCGTCCACCGCCCGCCGCCCGCACGGGCCCGTGCCGGCGGGCAGCCCGGCCGAGGTGCTCGCCGCCGCCACGGAGGCGCTGGGGGCCGCCGAGCTGCCCGCCGAGGGGCTCGGGTCCAGGGCCGCGCTCCAGCTGCTGGCCACCGTGCTGGTCGAGCACGGCATCGACCTGTCCCACCCGCGGGCCGCCGCCCATCTGCAGCCTCCGGCGCTGGCGGTCGCGGTCGCCGCGGACGCCCTGGCGAGCGCCGGGAACGCCTCGCTGGACACGTACGACTCGGGGCCCTCGGCCATCGCCGTCGAACGCTGGCTCGTCGGGGCGCTGACCCGGCTGGCCGGGCTCGGCGAACGCGCCGACGGCGTCCTCACCCCGGGCGGCTCGCTGTCCAACCTGCTCGGTCTGCTGCTCGCCAGGGACGCCGCCGCCCACCGGCGCGGCATCGACGCCCGGGAGCACGGCGTGGTGGCGCTGCCGGGCCCGGTGGTGTTCTGCTCCGAACTCGCCCACTTCTCCACCCACCGCGCCTGCGCCGCCCTCGGACTCGGTGAGTCCGCCGTCCGTCCGCTGCCGGTCGACGACCACCGGCGCATGCGGCCGGACGCGCTGGCCGCCGCCCTGGACTCGCTCGGCCCCGACCGCACACCCGTCGCCGTGGTCGCCACCGCCGGAACCACCGACTTCGGCTCCGTCGACCCGCTCGCGCGGATCGCCGAGATCGCCGCCGGGCACGGCGTGTGGATGCACGTCGACGCCGCCTACGGGTTCGGCGCGCTGTTCTCCGAGCGGCTGGCCCCCCGGCTGGCGGGCCTGGAGCTGGCCGACTCGATCACCCTCGACCTGCACAAGCTCGGCTGGCAGCCCGCCGCCACCAGCGTCCTGCTCGTCTCCGACCCGGCGGCCTTCACCTCCCTGGGCCGGGAGGTCGCCTACCTCAACCCGGCCGACGACTGCGAGGCCGGCTACGACGGCCTGCTCGGCCGCAGCCTGCAGACCACCCGCCGCCCCGACGCGGTGAAGGCCGCCGCCACCCTCCTGGCGTACGGCCGGACCGGCATGGGCCGCATGGTGGACGCCTGCCACGACCTCGCCCGCCACGCCGAGCGGCGGATCCTCGCCGAACCGGACCTGGAACTCGTCGCCCCGGCCGAACTGACCACCGTGGTGTTCCGCTACCGCGGCGCGGACCCGTCGGCCGCCGACGACCTCAACGGCGCGCTGCGCCGCCGGCTGCTGGAGTCCGGCAGCGCCCTCGTCGGACGTACCGAGGCCGGGGCCGCGGGCCCCGGCTCGCCGAAGCGGGTGTGCCTGAAGTTCACCCTGCTCAACCCGACCGCCACCCCGGACGACATCGACGGCCTGGTGGACACCGTCCTCGACGCCGGACGCAGCTGTGAACGACTCATCGAGGAGGGCGCCGCATGAGCACCACCACCGCGGCCTCGGCACCCGTACCCGCCGTCACCCGCGCCGACCCGCTGCACGAGCTGGACGCGCGCGGTGCCGCCGAACACGCCCACGTCGAGGCGCTGCTGCGCTGCTGGCTGCGCGAGACCGGCACCCCGGTCGCGCCCGGCCCGCTCCGGGTCGAGCTGCCGGCCTGCGGGCTCGCCCTCGTCACCGAGGTGACCCACTGCTCGCCCACCGGCTGGCACCGGTTCGCCCCCACCCGCCTGGAGGGCCCCGCGGGGCCGCTGGGCGCGGTCGCCGACCCGGTGACGGCGGTCGCGCTGCTGTCCACCGAGGCCGCCGTACGCGGTGGCGGCCGGCCCGGGGGCGTCCCGGCCGGTGAGGTCGCCGACCTGGTGGAGCGCACCGCGGAATCCGTGCGCCGCGTCGCCGCGTTCATCGCCGACCGGCGCAGCCGCCCGCAGCCGCCGGCCGGGGTGGACGGTTTCCTCGACGCCGAACAGGCCCTGCTGCTGGGCCACTTGAACCATCCGGCGCCCAAGAGCCGCGACGGCATCTCGGAGCGCGACGCCGCCGCGTTCTCGCCCGAGCTGCGCGGCTCCTTCCGGCTGCACTGGTTCGCCGCCGATCCGTCAGTCGTCTCGCACGACGCGGTCGAGGGGGCGCCGTCGCTGGCGGGCCGGGACACCGTGGCGCTCCTCGCCGACCTGGCCGGACACCGCCCCGGCGACGGCCGGGTACTGGTGCCCGCCCACCCCTGGCAGGCCCGGGACCTGCTGCACCGCCCGCGCATCGAGGCGCTGGTCGCCTCCGGCGCGCTGGAACCGCTCGGCGAGCTGGGCCCGACGTGGTGGCCGACCTCCAGCGTGCGCACGGTGTACCGGCCGGACGCCGACGTGATGCTGAAGCTGTCCCTCGGGCTGCGGCTGACCAACTCCCGCCGCGAGTCCACCCGTACGGAGCTGCGCCGCGGTCTGGAGATCAACCGGCTGCTCGACGCCGGGTACGCCGACAGCACCTTCCGGTCCCACCCCGGCTTCGCCGTCACCCGAGACCCGGCCTGGCTCGCGGTGGACGAACCGGGACGGCCCGAGGGGCCCGACGTCACCGGTCTCGACGTCGCCGTGCGGGAAGTGCCGCGGGGCATCGCCGGCCTGCGCTGCCTGGTGGGCCTGGTGGCACCGCGCCCCGGCCTCGGCCGCAGCGCCCTCGGCGAACTGGTCGCCGCGCTCGGCCCCGGCGCCGCCGAGCGGTGGACGGCCGACTACACCGACAAGGTGCTCGTGCCGATGCTGCACCTGTACGCCGCCACCGGCATCGGCCTGGAGGCCCACCAGCAGAACACCCTCGTCCGGCTGGACGCGCACGGCCGGGTCACCGGCGGCACGTTCCGCGACAACCAGGGCTACTACCTCGCCGCGTCGTACCTGCCGGGTCTGCTGAAGCGGCTCGGCGCGGACTCCTCCACGCTGGCCGTCGTCGACGACGCCCTCGTGGACGACCGGCTGTCGTACTACCTGCTGCGCAACCAGGCGCTGTCGGTCGTCGGATGCCTCGCCGTGGACGGCCTGGCGGACGAGCGCCGCCTGCTCGCCGTGCTGGCCGAGCGGCTGCGGGCCGCCCTCCCCGCGCTCGCCGCGGCCGGCCCCGACGGCGACCGGCTGGCCCGCCGCTGGCTGGAGGCCGACACCCTGCCGTGCAAGGGCAACCTGCTCACCCGGCTGCACGGCATCGACGAAGTACTCGCACCCCTGGACGCCCAGTCCGTCTACCTCGACGCCCCCAACCCCTTGCGGGAGGCCGCACCATGACGTCGTTACAGCCGGTACGGCAGGACCCGCCCGCCCCGGCGGCCACCGTTCCCGCCCCTCCGCCGCCCCGCCTGGGCGCCCCCTGGTCGGCCCGGGTCGCGCGCGCCGAGGGCGCCGACCTGGACCTGGTGCACCGCTGGATGCAGTCGCCGCACATCGACACCTTCTGGCACCAGGCGTGGCCCCGCGAGCGCTGGGCCGAGGAGATCGCCGGGCACCTGGCGGGCGAGGCGGTCCTGCCCGTACTGGTCGACCTGGACGGCCGGCCGCTGGCGTACATCGAGGTGTACCGGGTGCTGCGCGACGGGCTCGCGGAACACTACCCGTGCCGGCCGCACGACCTGGGCGTGCACATCGCCATCGGCGAGGCGGACCGCACCGGGCAGGGCCTGGGCCGGTCGCTGCTGCGCGCCCTCGCCGCGGGTTTGCTGGCCGCCGACCCGGCGTGCACCCGGGTGGTCGCGGAGCCCGACGTGAACAACGCGCCCTCCCTCAGGGCGTTCACCGCCGCGGGGTTCCGGCCCGCGGGAGAGGTCGCCCTGCCCGGCAAGACCGCCGCGCTGCTCGTCCGCCCGCGCCGCGAGGAGGACATGCCGCGATGACCGGCCCCACCGTGGAGCACGACGTGGTGGCCATCGGCTGCGGCCCCTTCAACCTGGGCCTGGCCGCGCTGGCCTCGACCGTGGACGGCCTCGACCTGGTGGTGCTGGAGGAGCAGCCCGAGCTGACCTGGCACCGCGGCATGATGTTCGGCGACGCCTCGATGCAGGTGAACTTCCTCGCCGACCTGGTCACCCTGGTCGCGCCCAGTCATCCCCTGTCGTTCCTGTCGTACCTGCACGACATGGACCGGCTGTACGCCTTCACCGTGCGGGAGAACTTCTTCCCGTCGCGGCGCGAATACGAGGACTACCTGCGCTGGGCGGCGGCGAGACTGCCCTCCGTGCGCTTCTCGCACCACGTGCGGGCCGTCCACTGGGACGACGCCGCCGAACGCTTCACGGTGCACGCCGTTCGGGGCGACGGCACCCCGGTGCGGCTGGCCGCCCGCAACCTCGTCGTCGGCATCGGCACCGCGCCGTACGTCCCGGACGCCCTGGCGGGCCTGCCCGGGGAGAGGCTCCTGCACACCTCGGAGTACCTGTACCGGACGTCCGACGTGGCGGGCGCGGGCAAGGTCACGGTGGTGGGGTCCGGCCAGTCCGGTGCCGAGGTCGTGGTGGACCTGCTCGGGCGCAACATCGAGGGTGGCCCGGCGGTGAGCTGGCTGACCCGCACCTCGTCGTTCGCGCCGCTCGACTACACCAAGCTGGTGCTGGAGATGACCACTCCGGCGTACATGCGGTACTTCCACTCCCTGCCGGAGGAGGTGCGCGACCGGCTGGCCGGCGAGCAGTGGCAGTTCTACAAGGGCATCTCCACCGACACCCTGGAGGAGATCCACGAACTGCTCTACCGGCGGCAGCTGGAGCACGGACTGGCCGACGTGGAGCTGCGCTTCGGGATCACGGTCGAATCGGCGGCCGTGGACGGGACGGGGCGGACGGCGCTGACCTGCCGGCACCGCGACACCGGCCAGGTCTTCGAGCACACCACCGACCTGGTGGTGGCCGCGACGGGCTACCGCAACCGGACGCCCGCCTTCCTGGCGCCGGTCGACGACCTGCTGCTGCGGGACGGCCGGGGCCGGCCCCGGGTCCGCCTGGACCACTCCGTCGAACTCGCCGAGGGGATCACCGGCCGGATCTTCGTGGCCAACGCCGAGGTCCACGCCCACGGCGTGTCCGCGCCCAACCTGGACATCGGCGCGGTCCGCAACGCCACGATCCTCAACGCCGTCACGGGCCGCGAGACCTACCGGCTGCCGAAGAAGAGCGCGTTCACCACGTTCCAGGCGCCTCGGCGGGTGTCGTAGGCCGGGTCGGCCCGCCGCACGGCCTCGGGGACACGGACTGGCAGGGATACGGACCGGCAGGATGCGGAACACCCCTGCGAGGAGCTGTCCGCCCCGGACGGCGTCACCGCGGTCCTGGGGCGCGCCCGAGGGTCGCGTCGGCCGCTCCCCTCTGTGCCGGGATGCCACCTCGCGTCGGCTCACCGCCAGGAGGCGGAATACCCCAGGGGGGTATATCGTTGGCGATGGCGAGGCCCGGACGGGCCACAGGGAACCGAGCGAGGAGGAAGGTCATGGACCACAGCGGTCACACTGGTCACGCCGATCATCAGGGTCACGCCAGTCACGGCGGCCACGCCGACCACCACAGCGGCCACGGCGGCACCGGCCACGGCGCTTCCTGGTTCACGGCGGTGAAGGCCACCCTCCACTGCCTGACCGGATGCGCCATCGGCGAGATCCTCGGCATGGTCATCGGCACCGCGCTGGGATGGGGCAATGTCCCCACCATGGTTCTGGCGATCACGCTCGCGTTCCTGTTCGGCTACTCCTTCACCCTGTTCGCGGTGGTCCGGGCCGGACTGGACCTCCGGTCCGCGGTCAAGGTCGCGCTGGCCGCCGACACCGCGTCCATCTCCGTCATGGAGTTCGTGGACAACGCGATCATCGCCCTGACGCCGGGAGCCATGGACGCCCATCTGTCCGACGCGCTGTTCTGGTCGGCGCTGCTGGGCGGCTTCGTCGTGGCCTTCGTCATCACGACCCCGGTCAACAAGTGGATGATCGGCCGCGGCAAGGGCCACGCCGTCGTCCACGCCTACCACTGACCACCGACAGCGCGGAAAACCCGGGGCGCCCGCCCTCGTCGAAACCCAGCCGTCGCAGCCCTGCGGCGGGACCGCTCCGCCGTGGGCCGGCAACCGTACGACCGGCTCGCGCCGGGGCCTTCCGCTCCTGCGCCCTCCACACCCCCGCAATCAGTCCCGCGCCCACCCTTGACGCCGTTCCCACTACCCGACACAACGCCGCCTGATCAAGGCGAGCGGCCACCGCTACGCGGCCGTCATCCGCGAGCACGGCGCCGCCAAAGCGGCCTGATCACACGGCCTTTGACGGGCCCGGGACACGTGTTCCGGGCCCGTAGTCATGAGTCGGGCCCTGCCCGGTGGGCCGCATCGGCCACCCACCCCGCGTTGACAGGAGCCGGTTCCCCCTCGGAATGCTGGGAGAGCGCTCTCCGACGGTGAGCGGGCGTCGTGGAGGAGCTGGTCGGTCGAGGGGTGCTTGCCTCCGAGGGGTCCGGGGTCCGGATCACCAGCGCGGGGCGGGAGTTGTACGACGCCGTCAACGGCGAGACCGGGGAGATGTCCGCCCGGATCTACGCGGGCATCCCCGCGGACGACCTGGCTGCCGCCGGCCGAGTCCTCGCCCGCGTCACCGAGCGCGCCAACGCGGAACGTGCCGCGTTGTCCGCGTTGTCCGCGCTGTCCGCGTAGTGCCCGTGCGCACAGCGAGCGCGCGGTAGTGGAATGTGCAACCGAATCCGTTGACTGCGCATCGCCTCCGCGCTCGCGGGTGGCTTCGGGCCGGAGTGGGAGCGTCCCGGACGCCCGGGCTCGCCCCCTGAAAGGGGCGGACCGGGCGTGGCATGCTGGCGCCATGCGATCTGCGCGCGGGCCCGTACCGCTGGCCGAGACGGTGGAGGAACTCCTCGCCGGGGACGGCCCGCTGCCGATCGTGGCGGCCGGTGACCCGGTGCTGCGGCGCGGCACCGAGCCGTTCGACGGGCAGCTGGAGCCCGCGCTGCTCGCCCGGTTCGTCGAGGCCCTGCGCGTCACGATGCGCGCTGCGCCCGGCGTCGGTCTCGCGGCCCCGCAGGTCGGCGTCCCGCTGCGGATCGCGGTCCTGGAGGATCCGGCGCCGGTGCCGGAGGACGTGCGGGTGGCGCGCGGGCGGGTGCCGCAGCCGTTCCGGGTGCTGGTCAATCCGTCGTACGAGCCCGTGGGCACCGGGCGGGCGGCGTTCTTCGAGGGGTGCCTGAGTGTGCCGGGCTGGCAGGCGGTCGTGGCCCGGCACGCACAGGTGCGGCTGACCGGGCAGGACGAGCACGGGCGCGCGCTGGACGAGGTGTTCACGGGCTGGCCCGCGCGGATCGTCCAGCACGAGACCGACCACCTCGACGGCGTCCTGTACCTGGACCGCGCCGAGTTGCGCTCGCTGTCCTCCAGCGCGGCGATCACCGAGCGCTGGAACCGGCCGACGCCCGAGGACGCGGCGCGGGAGCTGGGCTTCGAGCTGCCCCGCTGACGCCGCCTCCGGCGCACGCGCAGCCCTTCGCCCTCACGCGGGAAGGGACACCGAGGCCCTGACACCGGCGCCCGCTGCCGGTCGCGCGTGCGCCCAGGAGAGCCCCGCCGCCCGCAGCAACAATGTCACGCGTCCCGGTACGCCTCCAGCAGCCGCAGCCACACCTCGCTGATCGTCGGGTACGGCGGGACCGCGTGCCACAGGCGGCTCACCGGGACCTGGCCGGCGACGGCGACGGTCGCCGAGTGGACGAGTTCGCCGACGCCGGGGCCGACGAACGTGACACCGCGGACGATCTCGTCCTCCAGGTCCACGACCATGCGGGCGCGGCCCCGGTACCCGTCGGCGTAGAGGCCCGCGCCCGCGACGGAGGAGAGGTCGACGTCGACGGCGCGGACCCGGTGGCCCGCCTCTTCCGCCTCGGCCAGGGACAGGCCGACGGACGCGGCCTCCGGGTCGGTGAAGACCACCTGCGGTACGGCGGCGTGGTCGGCGGTGGCGGTGTGCGCGCCCCACGGGACGGACTCCTGGGCGGGCACGCCGGAGGCGCGGGCGGCGATGGCGGCGCCCGCGATGCGCGCCTGGTACTTGCCCTGGTGGGTGAGCAGGGCGCGGTGGTTGACGTCGCCGACCGCGTACAGCCAGTCGTGGCCGGTCACCCGGAGGGTGTCGTCCACCTCCAGCCAGGACCCGGGTTCCAGGCCGACGGTCTCCAGGCCGATGTCGTCGGTGCGCGGGGCGCGGCCCGTGGCGAAGAGGATCTCGTCGGCCTCCACGCGGTCGCCGCCGTCGGTGACGACCACGACGGTGCCGTTCTCGCGGGTCACCGACTCCACCGACGTGCCGGTGCGGACGTCGGCGCCGGCTTCCGTGAGCGCCTCGGCGACCAGTTCGCCGGCGAAGGGCTCCATGCGGGGCAGCAGGCCCTTGCCGCGCACCAGGAGCGTGACCCGCGAGCCGAGGGCCTGCCAGGCCGTGGCCATCTCGGTGGCGACCACCCCGCCGCCGACCACGACGAGCCTGCCGGGCACGCTGCCCGCGGCGGTGGCCTCCCGGCTGGTCCACGGCCGCACCGCGTCCAGGCCCGGCAGGGCGGGCAGGGCGGCGCGGCTGCCGGTGCAGACGGCGACCGCGTGCCGGGCGGTCAGGACCCGGGCCCCGCCGTCCGGGCCGGTCACGGTGACGGTGCGGGGCCCGGTGAGGCGGCCGTGCCCGCGGTACAGGTCGGCGCCGATGCCGTCCAGCCACCGGACCTGGCCGTCGTCCTGCCAGTGCGAGGCGTACGTGTCGCGGTGGGCGAGGACCGCCGCCGTGTCGAGGGGCCCGCGCACCGACCGGCTCAGTCCCGGCACGCGGCGGGCGTCGGCGCGCGCGATGACCGGGCGCAGCAGTGCCTTGCTCGGCATGCACGCCCAGTAGGAGCATTCGCCGCCGACCAGTTCGCTCTCCACGACCGCGGTGGACAGACCGGCCGCGCGGGTGCGGTCGGCGACGTTCTCGCCCACGGGTCCGGCTCCGAGCACCACGACGTCGTACGCGATGGATTCCGTTTCCGTCATGGGGTCAGTCTGGTGGGTGGTGTGCGGCGTGGCCACATGGGTACGAGCGCGGTTGCGTGCCTGTCCGCGCACGGAATACCTGCCTGTCCGGCCGTGTTGTGCGGACGGCTTCACCCCCGACACCCAGGAAGAGGGATCAGCCATGAGCAGCACCGTGGAGCTCACCAAGGAGAACTTCGACCAGATGGTCACGGACAACGAGTTCCTCCTGATCGATTTCTGGGCGTCCTGGTGCGGTCCGTGCCGGCAGTTCGCCCCGGTGTACGAGAAGGCGGCCGAGGAGAACCCGGACCTGGTCTTCGGGAAGGTGGACACCGAGGCGCAGCCGGAGCTGGCGGCGGCGTTCGGCATCCAGTCGATCCCGACGCTGATGGTCGTCCGGGACCAGGTCGCGGTGTTCGCGCAGGCCGGCGCGCTGCCCGAGGCCGCGTTGGCGGACGTCATCGGGCAGGCCCGGAAGCTGGACATGGACGAGGTCCGCAAGGCGGTCGCCGAGCAGCAGGCGCAGGCGGAGCAGAAGGACCAGTAAGGGCCAGTGGGGCGGCCCGCGCCGCCCTTGCGGTTCCCAGGGGGTCAGAAGGGGTACGTCGCCACGTCGCCGCGCACGGTGGTCCAGCGCAGTTCGGTGAACGCCTCCAGGTTGGCGTCGCCGCCGAAGCGGGCTCCGGTGCCGGAGGCGGCGACCCCGCCGAACGGGGCGACGGCCTCGTCGTTCACGGTCTGGTCGTTGATGTGGACGATCCCGGTCGGGATGCGTTCGGCCAGGGCGAGGCCGCGGGCGGGGTCGCGGGTGACGATGCCGAGGGACAGGCCGTAGGGGCCCCGGGCGGCGAGCGCGGCGGCCTCCTGGACGGTGTCGAAGGGCCGTACGGGTGCGACGGGACCGAAGACCTCCTCCGCGTAGGCGGGGGTGTCGTCGTCCACGCCGGCGAGGACGGTGGGCCGGTAGAACAGCCGGTCGTGGGTGCCGCCGGCGGCCAGTTCGACGCCCCCGGTCGCGCTGGCTTCGACCAGGCCGTGCACCTTGCCGAGCTGTTCGTGGTCGATGAGCGGGCCGAGCTGGACCGGTTCGCGGTGCGGGTCGCCGACGGCCATCGCGTCGGCCTTGGCGGCGAGCCGCTCGACGTACTCCTGGTACAGGGAGCGGTGGACGAGGTGCCGTCCGGTCGTCATGCAGATCTGTCCCTGGTGGAAGAACGAGCCCCAGGCGGCCGGGGAGATCACCGCGTCGAGGTCGGCGTCCTCCAGTACGACCAGGGCGGAGTTGCCGCCGAGTTCCAGGTGGGCGCGCTTGAGGTGGCGTCCGGCGGCCTCGCCGACCGCGCGGCCCGCCGCGGTGGACCCGGTGAAGGAGACGACCCGTACCCGCGGGTCGGCGACCAGGGCCTGGCCGATGTCGGGGCCGCCGGGCAGGACGTGCAGCAGCCCTTCGGGCAGGCCCGCCGCCGCGAACACCGCGGCCAGGGACACGCCGCCGCAGACCGCCGTGCGCGGGTCCGGTTTCAGGACGACCGCGTTGCCGAGGGCCAGGGCCGGGGCGACGGAGCGGATGGACAGGACCAGCGGCGCGTTGAACGGGGCGATCACCCCGGCCACGCCGACCGGGACGCGCCGCGTGTACGACATGCGGGGCACCTCGCTGGGCAGCACCTGGCCGGTGGGGCGCGAGACGAGCGCGGCGGCCTCGTAGCACTCCTGGGCGGCGACGTGCAGTTCGAAGTCGGCCTTGCCGGGGACGGAGCCGGATTCGCGGACCAGCCATGTGCGCAGCTCGGCGGCGTGCTCGGTGAACAGGTCGCCGGCCCGGCGCAGCACTGAGGCGCGGACGAAGTGCGGGGCACGCGCCCACGCGCGCTGCGGGCGGTCCGTGGCCTCGGTGGCCGTGGCGACGTCGGTGGCGGTGGCGAGGGTGACGGTGCCGAGTGTGTCGCCGGTGGCGGGCTCGGTGACGGCGTACGTGTCCCCCGACAAGGGCGACTGCCAGGTGTTCGGGTCGAGCAGCGGCATGACGGCGCTCCGTTCGTCGCCGGTGGGCCCGCACGCCCAGGGGGAGCCCTGTGCTGGGGGCCGCGCATTCGGCATCGGCCTGAGGGAAACGAGTGGCCTGCCTCACGCGTTCCAGGCACAGTCCGAGTACCTGTGCGGCGCCGTGCCGAACCTGTGCGGGGCAGCACCCGCGCGGTGAGGACGCCTTACGTCGAGTCGCGGTGCACCACTGACGCTCCCAGCGCCTTGTGCCGTTCGGGAGCCGAGGCGGGGTCGCGGACCGCGCGGTCGACCAGTTCGGCGAGGTCCCGCCCGGACGGCAGCTCAAGGTGGACGGTGCTCAGCCGGGGCCGCAGCAGCCTGCCCAGCATCAGGTCGCCGGCGCCGATCACGGCCGTCTCGCCGGGGATGTCGACGCCCTCGTCCTGGAGGGCGCGCATCAGCAGCATCGCGTACTCGTCGTTGAACGCGAACACCGCGTCGAGGCCGAGGTCGCGCCAGCGCGCGGCGAGCCGGGCGGCGGGCTCCTCCTCGTAGGCGAGGGGAAGTTCGGTGACGGTGGCGTCGGTGCCGCGCAGTGCGTGCCGCACCCCGGCCAGGCGGGGCACGGAGAACGGCTGCAGGCCCGCCTCACCGGGCATGACGACGCCGATACGGCGCCTGCCGCGGTCGTACAGGTGGCGGGCGGCGCAGTGGCCGACGGCCTCGTGGTCCATGAGCAGGGCGTGCGCGCCCTCGACGGTCTCCGGGCCGAAGGTGACGACGGCGCGGGCACCGGCACGCTTGAGGACCGCGACGCCCCGGGCGCCGAGCGCGGAGCCGGGCACGAGGACGGCGACCGGCCGCAGTTCGGCCCAGGCGCGGGCGGCCTCGTCGTCGTGCAGCCCGGCCGTGCCGTGCTGGACGACGGTGTAGTCGAGGCGGCTGAGCGCCGACTGGAGTTCGGCGATGAACCGGCTGTAGAGCCGGCCGACCGGGAAGTCCGGGACGGGCATCAGGACCATGCGGCTGTGTCCGGCGCGCAGGCTGCGGGCGGCGGCGTGCGGAACGTAGCCGAGTTCCCTGGCGGCGGCGTGGACGCGGCGGCGGGTGGGTTCGCTGATGCGTACGGCGCTGGTGTTGTTGAGGACGTAGGAGACGGTCGCGCGGGAGACGCCGGCCAGGCGGGCGACATCGGCGCTCGTGGGCACGGAAGGTGGCGGTGCCGGGGATGTGGGCGACGTGGGTAATGCGGACGCGGGCGTTTTCGGTATCTGCACCATGACGTACCGCATCTTGGCAGAAGCGGGGCGCGGGGGTTGCGGGCGGGGGAAGGGGGTGTGAACGCGGCGCCGGTCGGGCCGGGTCGGGGGTGGGGGCGCGCTACTCGGGAGCTGTGCGGGTCACCCTCGCCACCAGGTCCAGCCATGCCGTCTCCAGGCGCTTCAGGGGCATGCCGCACTGCTTGGTGAGGTGGTGGACCAGCGCCGGGTCGACCGCGCTCATCAGGGTGTGGGCGAGCAGTTCGCTGTCCCCGTCCGGGACCGCCTCGCGCAGCAGCAGGCCGAGGTGGCCGCGCAGGAAGCGGCGGGGGGCCGAGGTGAACCGGCGGTCCGGGCCCGGTTCGGCGGCGAGCAGCAGGTCCAGTTCGTCGGACGTGCGGCGCAGCAGGGCGCAGCCGAAGGCCCGCAGCCGCTCCACGGGCGGTGCTCCCGGGCCGAGCGGCGGGGGCCCGCTGAGCAGCGCTGCCTGGAACTTCTTCTCGGAGTGGTCCAGCAGGGCCATGAGCAGGCCGGTGCGGTCGCCGAAGCGGCGGAAGACCGTGCCCTTGCCGGTCCCGGCCGCCGCGGCCACCGCCTCCATCGTCAGGCAGCTGGCGCCGTGCTCGGCCACCAGGCGCTCGGCGGCCTCCAGCAACCGGGCGCGGTTGCGCGCGGCGTCGGCGCGCAGGCACGGCTCGTCGTCGGCGGGGCCGAGCTGGAGCAGTTCGACCTGTGCTGCGGGCTCCTCGGACGCCGGGAAGGGGGGCGGGGCGGCGGGCATGAAACCAGCGTAAAGCATCGGGAAGGAAACTGGACCCCGGTCCGTTTAGAGTGCTACAACGGAAGCGGACCTCGGTCCGGATCGCTGCGGCAGTGTTTCAGCCGCCTTTCGGCTGCCTTCGGCTTCTTTCAGCATCAGGGAGTTCACATGTCTGTTCGCATTCTCGCGCTCGTCGGCAGCCTTCGTGCCGGTTCGCACAACCGTCAGCTCGCGGAGGCGGCCGTCAAGCTCGCCCCCGAGGGCGCCGAGGTGGACCTGTTCGAGGGCCTGGCGGACATCCCCTTCTACAACGAGGACATCGACGTCGAGGGCTCCGTCCCGGCCGCCGCGCTGAAGCTGCGCGAGGCCGCGGGGGACGCCGACGCGCTGCTGCTGTTCACGCCGGAGTACAACGGCACGATCCCGGCCGTGCTGAAGAACGCGATCGACTGGCTGTCGCGGCCGTACGGCGCCGGGGCGCTCACCGGCAAGCCGGTCGCCGTGATCGGCACCGCGTTCGGGCAATACGGCGGTGTCTGGGCGCAGGACGAGACGCGCAAGGCGCTCGGCGTGGCGGGCGGCAAGGTGCTGGAGGAGGTCAAGCTGGCGATTCCCGGGTCGGTGACGCGGTTCGCCGAGACGCACCCGGCCGACGACACGGAGGTCGCCGCGCAGCTGGCCGAGGTGGTCGGGCGGGTGCACGGGCTGGTCTCCGAGACCGCCGCTGCCGCCTGACGGTCCGTCCGTCACCGGGCGGTGCGTGGAGTCCGGGGGGCCGGGGGCGTGGGGGTACGGCCTCCCGTCCCGCCGTCCTTCGTGGCCCTACGTCACTGCCCTGCTCGCCACCCCCCTCAGCTCCCGCAGGGCCGTCTCCACCGCCGGGCGGGTGTGGCCGCCGCCTCTTGTGCAGGTGAGGAGCTTGCGGTGGGGGTTGCCCGTGCAGCGGACCCGGGTGATCGGCAGGTGCGGGGTGAGCTGGGCCAGGCGGGGGATCAGGGCGACGCCCAGACCGTGGGCGACCAGGTGGGCCGTGACGTTCCAGTCCAGGGCGTGGTGGACGACGTCGGGGGCGAAGCCGGCGGCGCCGCACGCCGACATGACGTGCAGGCGGCAGGGGCTGTCGGGCACCGGGGCGATCCACGGCTCGCGGGCCGCCTCGGAGAGGTCGATCCGGGTGCGGCCGGCGAGGACGTGGCCCTCGGGCACGACCAGGTCGAACGGGTCGTCCATGAGGGGCCGTTGGTCGAAGCGCGTGTCGCCGCGGGGCGGATTGCGCGGGGTCGCCTCGATGACGGCCAGGTCGGTCTCGCCCTCGAAGAGCAGGTCGAAGCACTCCGGGACGCCGACCTCCGTGATGCGTACGGACAGCCGGGGGTGCTGCTTGCCGAGCCGCGCCGCCACGGGGGCGAGCAGCACGGAGACCGCGACGGGGAAACCGGTGACGCGCAGCACCCCGGCGGGGTCGCCGTCGTCGGCGCGCAGGTCCAGTTCCGCCTGCTCCCAGCGCGCCTGGATGGCGTCGGCGTGGGCGAGCAGGCTCTCGGCGGCGGGGGTGAGGCGCACGCCGCGGCCCTTGGGCTCCAGCAGGTCGACGCCGAGGTCACGGGCCAGCTGGCGGATCTGCTGGGACGCGGCGGACGGGGTGAAGTGCAGGGCGCGGGCGGCGGCGGTGACCGTTCCGTAGTGGGCGACCGCCCTGAGGACGTGCAGCCGACGCAGGTCAATCATGAAGTCCACGCTTCACGGTGCTGTCCAGAAAGTCAACCTGGACGTGTACGGAACCGGTGCCGCACCCTGGCTGTGTCGGCGACGGGTCGTCAGACATGCGTCGGACATCCCCGTCGTCGTCACGTCGTACGCAGTCGGCACGAGGAGTTCCCATGACCAGCACCACCGGCCCCGCCTGCCCGCACTGCGGCCGACCGGACGGCGCCGAGCCCTTCCAGGTGGTGTCGCGCCACACCACCACGGGAGGCAGCACGGTGTGGACCCGTTGCGGCTGCGGGTCGCTCCAGGTCCGGGTGACCGACGCGTGCGGCACCCGGATCGTCTCGCGCGGCAGGCCCCCGGTGAGCGGATCGAGCCGGGCGTGACGCCGATCGCCGTGCCCCTCCCCCGGCCTGTGCGGGCGCGGGTATTTTCGGCGATGCCCTACCCTTGAGGTCGGCCGCGGCTTCGGCGGTTCGGACGGAGGACACAGGGACCATGACGGCGACGGATCCGGCGCTCACCGCCCTCGCACAGGGCTGGTGCGCCCTGTCCCTGCTGCACGGCAGGATCGAGGCCCACATCGAGCGCGCCCTGCAGTCCCGCCACGACCTGAGCGTGCGCGAGTACTCCCTGCTCGACGTCCTCAGCCGCCAGCACGACGGCGACGGCGGGCACCTCCAGATGAAGCAGGTCGCCGACGCCGTCGTCCTCAGCCAGAGCGCCACCACCCGCCTCGTCACCCGCCTCGAGGACCGCGGGCTGCTGGAGCGCTACCTCTGCCCCACCGACCGGCGCGGCATCTACACGAACGTCACCGAGGCCGGCCTCAAGCTCCTCGCCGAGGCCCGGCCCACCAACGAAGCGGCCCTGCGCGAAGCCCTCGACACGGCCGCCGCCGACCCAGAACTCGCCCCGCTCGTCCGCGCCGTCGAGTCGCTGCACAC
This sequence comes from Streptomyces sp. NPDC051207, assembly GCF_040682395.1. Classification (NCBI taxonomy): domain Bacteria; kingdom Bacillati; phylum Actinomycetota; class Actinomycetes; order Kitasatosporales; family Streptomycetaceae; genus Streptomyces; species Streptomyces sp. NPDC051207. Next base: position 24,070 of record NZ_JBFBAX010000001.1, read on the forward strand.
CCCCGCCTGACGTCGCCCCCACCGCCCCCTCAGCCTCAGGAGCGTCAGGAATGAGCGCGCGGCATCCGCTGTCCGGGATCACCGTGGTCAGCCTGGAGCAGGCGGTGGCCGCTCCCTACGCCACCCGGCAGCTCGCCGACCTGGGCGCCCGGGTGATCAAGGTGGAGCGGCCCGGCGAGGGGGACTTCGCCCGGCGCTACGACACCACCGTGCACGGCCACTCCAGCTATTTCGTGTGGCTCAACCGGTCGAAGGAGTCCCTGACCCTCGACCTGAAGGACCCGCGGGGCATGGACGTGCTGCGCGAACTCCTCGCCGGCGCCGACGTGTTCGTGCAGAACCTCGCGCCGGGCGCCACGGACCGCCTCGGCCTCGGCACCGGCGGGCTGACGCGGCGCCACCCGCGCCTCATCCCCTGCACCATCTCCGGCTACGGCACCACCGGGCCGTGGGCCGACCGCAAGTCGTACGACCTGCTCGTGCAGTGCCAGACCGGCCTGGTGTCCCTGACCGGCACCCCCGAGCAGACCGCCAGGACCGGCATCTCCGTCGCCGACATCGCCGCCGGGATGTACGCGTACAGCGGCGTCCTCACCGCCCTCTACACGCGTGCCACCACCGGCACCGCGCACCCGGTGGAGGTGTCCCTGTTCGAGGCGCTGGCCGAGTGGATGGGGCAGCCCGCCTACTACACGCGCTACGGCGGCAGCCAGCCCCCGCGGCTGGGCACGCAGCACGCGACCATCGCGCCGTACGGCACCTACCGCGCCGCCGACGGCAAGGAGGTGCTGTTCTCCGTCCAGAACGAGCGCGAGTGGGCCGCCCTGTGCGCCGAGTTCCTCGGCCGGCCCGGGCTCACCGCCGATCCGCGCTTCGCGACGGGCTCCGCCCGGGTCGCCCACCGCGCGGAGCTCGACGCCGTCGTCGCCGAGCGCTGCGCCCGCTCCGACGCCGCCGATCTGCTGAAGGACCTCCAGGCCATCGGCATCGCCTGCGCCGGCGTCAACGACATCGCCGCCTTCCTCGACCATCCGGTGCTGGCCGGGCGCGACCGCTGGCGCGAGGTGGCCGTCCCCGGCGGGGCGACGGTCGAGGCGCTGCTGCCGCCCGCCGACCTGGCGGGCACGGACGTCCGCATGGACCCGGTGCCGGCGTTCGGTGAGCACACCGACGCGATCCTGGCCGAGCTGGGCCGCTCCGGCGACGACATCGCGGCGCTGCGGGCGGACGGCGTGATCTGACCGGCGCCCGCCGTACCGGGTGAGGGCCGCGTCCGGCGTCCCGTCGCGCGCCGGGCTCGCGGTGCCTCCAGCAGGCCGTCGACGCCGCCGGCGGCCCGCGGTGCCGTCAGTCGCCGGCGGTCCAGCACGCCGTCCACCTCTACCGGTCCACCCGCCGCCCACTCCCCAGCGCCTCCAGCACGTCCTCGTCCGTCAGCTGGTCGAAGTCGTCGTACCACTGGCCCACGGCCATGAACGTGTCCGGGCGGTGGGGGCACACCACGAGGTCCGCCTCGGCGGTCAGCGCCCGGGCCGCCTCCGGGGAGCCGACCGGGACGGCCAGTACCGTCCGGGCGGGGGCGCGGCGGCGCAGGGCGCGCAGGGCGGCGCGGGCCGTCGACCCGGTTGCCAGCCCGTCGTCGACGACGATCACCGTGTGTCCCCGGACCTCGGGGGCGGGGCGGCCCTGGCGGTAGCGCTGTTCACGGCGCCGCAGCTCGGCCCGCTCCCGTTCCACGACGGGCGCCAGATCGTCCGGGCCGAGGCCCAGCCGGTCCAGGGCCGCCCCGTCGAACAGGGGGTCCTCGTCGCCGACGAGCGCGCCGACGCCGTACTCCTCGTGGCGGGGCGCGCCGATCTTCCGTACGACGAGCACGTCGAGCGGGGCGTCGAGGGCGAGGGCGACCTCGCGGGCCACGGTGACGCCGCCGCGCGGCAGGGCGAGGACGACGGGGTCGGGCAGGGCCCCGCTCTCCTGGAGTGTGCGCAGTTCACCGGCCAGTTCCCGGCCGGCCTGGCGGCGATCACGGAACAGCATGGCCGTCGTGCCTCCTTCCCGTACCGGAGGACGGGTCGTGCCCGCACCGGAGGACGGGCCCCGCGTACCCCTCCCCGGCCCGGCCGATGCACGAGGTGAGCCGTTCCGCAAGCGGGGAAACTCCCCGGATCGGGTGCGTTTCCCGCCGGGCGGGTGAGGCAACCCGGCACCCTGCGCAGGCGCGACCGCCGCTTCGTCACGGCGGCCGGGCCCGCCGTCCCCTGGCGGGGTCCGCGCCGTGCGCACCCGCCCGATCCCCCACTGACGGGAGACTTCGGATGACCACTGTGCCTTCTCATCCGCTGCCCGCCCGGTCGGGCCCGCGTATCGGCGTGCTCGGTTCCTACGGCGGTTTCAACATCGGTGACGAGTCGATCCTGTCCTGCGTCCTCGGCTGTCTGCGCTCCCTGCGGCCCGAGGCGCAGCTGGTGGTGTTCAGCCGCAACGCCGAGCACACCCGTGCCCACCATCGCGCCGCCGATCAGGTGCTCGACTGGGAGGGCGTGAGCCTCAACCACGTCCTGGACACGCTGGCCTCCCTGGACCTGCTGGTGCTGGGCGGCGGCGGCATCCTCTACGACGGGGAGGCGCGCCGCTATCTGCGGCTGGTCAGGGCCGCCCAGGAGCGCGGCGTGCGCACCTTCGCGTACGCGGTGGGCGCCGGCCCGCTGCGGGAGGCCGACGACCGGGCGGCGGTGCGGGCCGTGCTGGCGGAGATGGACGACGTCGTGGTGCGCGACGAGGAGTCCCGGCTGGTGCTGGAGGAGGTCGGCCTGGAGCGGGAGGTCGTCGTCACCGCGGACCCGGCGCTGCTGCTGAAGCCGGAGCCGTTCACCGACGCGATGATGCGCGACGAGGGCGTGCCGACCGACGCCCGGCTGGTCGGCATGTCGGTGCGCGAGCCCGGCCGGGCGGCGGAGAAGCTGGACGAGGGCGACTACCACGCGCTGCTCGCCGACGTCGCCGACTTCCTGGTGCGACGGCTGGACGCGCACGTGGTGTTCCTGCCGATGGAACGGCACGACGTCCGGCACGCGCACGCCGTGCTGTCCCACATGACCGCCCCCGACCAGGGCCGCATCCTGCACGGCGCGTACAGCCCGGGCCAGGTCCTCGGGTTCATGCGCCATCTGGACCTGGCCGTCGGCATGCGGCTGCACTTCGTGATCTTCGCCGCGCTGTCCGGTCTGCCGGTGCTGCCGCTGCCGTACTCGGGGAAGGTCTTCGACTTCGCGCGCCGCACGGGTGCCCCGGCGCTGGTCGGGGTGGCGCGGCAGCAGGCCGGGCTGCTGCTCGCGGAGGTGGACCGGCTGTGGGACGAGTTCCCGCAGCGCCGTGACGCGCTGCACGCCCGCGTCCAGGAACTGCGGGCGACGGCCACGCGGACCTGCCGTCGGTGCGGCGACCTGCTGGACGACATCGACGGCGGGCGCTCGGCCTCGGCGGCGGAGCCGGCGGATTTCACCGTCTCGTCGGCGGGCTCACTGAGCGTGTGACGGGCCGTACGCGAAGGGAGAGCGATGCCGATACTGCGACAGCCCCCCGACCCGCAGACCGTGACGCTGCCGGCCCGGCCGGCCCAGCACGGCGGCCGTGTCGACGTGCTGGTGGTGGGCGGCGGCCCCGCGGGGTGCGCCGCCGCGGTGGGCGCGGCCGACGCCGGGGCGGACGTCGTCCTGGTGGAGCGCTACGGGTTCCTCGGCGGCAACGCGACCGCGGCCCTCGTCATGCCGCTGATGTCCTTCCACAACGAGCACAAGCAGGCCACCTTCACGGAGGCCGGCGACGAGGCCCGGCTGCTGCCCACCGACCACGGCGAGGGCGAGCCGGTCGTCGCGGGCGTGCTGTGGCGGCTGATGGACCAGCTCCTGTCGCGCGGCGGCGCCCTGAAGCCGTCCCCGAAGACCGGGTACACGGTGCCGTTCGACCCGGAGCTGCTCAAGCTGGTGCTGCTCGACATGATGGACGAGTCGGGCGTGCGCCTTCTGTTCCACGCCTTCGCCTCGACCGCGCTGCCGCTGGACAACGGCTGGCGGGTGGTGTTCGAGACCAAGTCGGGGCCGGTGGTGATCGACGCCGGGGTGGTGGTGGACGGCACGGGCGACGGTGACGTCGCGGCCGCCTGCGGGGCGCCGTACGAGATCGGGCGGCGGGAGGACGGTCTCGTGCAGCCGATGACGCTGATGTTCCGCGTCGCGGACTTCGCCCGGCCCGACTTCGCCGACTACGTGCGCGCGCATCCCGACCAGTGGCGCGGTGTGCACGGCCTGTGGGACCTGGTGGAGGAGGCGCGGGCGGACGGCGACCTGCGGCTGCCGCGCGAGGACATCCTGTTCTTCGCCACGCCGCACCCCCGCGAGGTCAGCGTCAACAGCACGCGCGTGAACCGCGTCCTCGGCACCAGCGTGTGGGACCTGACCCGCGCGGAGTACACCGCCCGCCGCCAGCTCGCGCAGATCGACCGCTTCCTGCGCACGCGCGTGCCCGGCTTCGAGGAGTCGTACGTCGTGCAGAGCGGCACGCACATCGGGGTGCGCGAGACCCGGCGGGTGCTGGGCGACTACCAGCTCACCGGCCACGACATCCTGGGCGCCCGGCTGTTCCCGGACGTGATAGCGCACGGCGCGTACCCGGTCGACATCCACAACCCGCGCGGTTCCGGCACGGTCCTGAAACGCGTGCCGATGGGCAGCTTCTACGACATCCCGCTGCGGTGTCTCGTGCCGCGCGGCACGGAACGGCTGCTGGTGGCGGGCCGCTGCATCTCCGGCACGCACGTGGCGCACTCCTCGTACCGTGTCATGCCCATCGCGATGGCGACCGGGCAGGCGGCGGGGGTGTGCGCGGCGCTGACGGTCCGGCACGGGCACGGTCCGCGGGGTGTGCCGTACCGGCTGGTGCAGCGGGAACTGCTGCGGCAGGGCGCGCGGTTGCGCGTGGACGCGCCGACGGCGGGGTGAGCGGGCGCGTCGGCCGGTCGGGCCGTGGGATGTGCGGGTGGGGTGGGCTCCGCGGGTTGCGCGGGGTCCGTGGGGTCAGTCGGTGGGGGCGGCGATGTGGTCGGCGCACCAGCGGCGGGCCGCGTCGGCGACCTGCTCCAGCGCGCCGGGCTCCTCGAACAGGTGGGTCGCGCCGGGCACCACGTGCACCTGGTGCGGTGCGCGCAGCCGCCCCGCCGCCTCCCTGTTCAGGCGCAGCACCTCCGGGTCGGCGCCGCCGACGATCAGCAGCACGGGCGCGCGTACCGCGCCGAGCGCGTCGTACGCCAGGTCGGGCCGGCCGCCCCGGGACACCACGGCCACCACCCGCTCGGGCCGCTCGGCGGCGGCGACCAGGGCCGCGGCGGCGCCGGTGCTGGCGCCGAACAGGGCGACGGGCAGCGCGGCCGTCTCGGCACGGCCGGCGAGCCAGTCGGCCGCGGCGACCAGCCGTCGGCCCAGCAGGGGGATGTCGAAACGGTGCTCGGCGGTCAGCAGGTCCCGCTGCTCCTCCCGCTCGCTGAGCAGGTCCATGAGCAGGGTGCCCAGGCCGGCGGTGCGCAGTGCGGCGGCCACCCGACGGTTGCGGGGGCTGTGCCGGGAGCTGCCGCTGCCGTGCGCGAACAGCACGACGGCGCGCGCGGCGTCCGGCAGGTCGAGGTCGCCGGCGAGAGTCGCACCGTCGGCGGGAACCCGGACCAGGTGGGAGATCATCGCGGTCGCCCCTTCTCGTGTGGCTTCGTAGAGGCTCGTTGGGGCTCGTACGAGGGTGCGTGCGGTCCGTCCTTCCCGCCGGGTACCCACCATGGACCACCGGGCAGGTTCAGTTGCCCGCCGGACCGCATGCGTGGTCCGTGCCAGGGAAGACGGTGGGCATGGTGGGTGAGGCGGACGACGACAGGCAAGCCCGGCGGCAGGGCGAGAGCGGTCACCGCACGGTGCCGCACACCGGCGACATCCGCATAGAGGCGTGGGCGGCGGACCGCGAACGCTGCCTTGCCGAGGCGGTGCTGGGCTTGGTGGAGTGCTTCGCCGACGTCTCCGGGGTGCGGGCGACGGACGTGGACCGGGTCCGGCTGGCCGAGGGCAGCGACGACGACGTGCTGGCCACGCTGCTCGACGAGATCATCTACCGGCTGGAGGTGCACGGGCAGGTGCCGGTGGACATCGAGGCGGAGGACGCCGGGGGCGAACTCGACATACGGCTGGCGGTCGTCGGCCTCGCGGACGTGGAGATCACCGGGACCGCGCCGAAGGCGGTCGCCTGGGAGGACCTGCGCATGGGGCCGGACGCCTACGGGTGGTCCTGTGCGGTGACGTTGGACGCGTGACGGGTTGACGCCCGCGCCGGGAACGGGACCGTGACTCGCGGACGTGAGCCGGCCGGGCTCTGCCGGCGCTGACCCGGGCCGGCGGTTCAGCGTCCGCGCGGGCCGCCCCGTTCGCGGCGCAGGCGGCGCCCGACGACCCACAGGTCCACGGCGGCCGTCAGGGCGAGCACTCCGCAGACGACGGCCAGGATGCTCAGCTCGCCGCGGTCGAGGGCGGCGCCGGGCTCCGCGGCGGCGGCCAGCAGGGCGAACAGCACGGTCGCCGCGACGAACAGGGGCAGGAAGAGCGCGGCGAGCAGCCTGCGCATCCGGAGGGCGCTCCGGGCGGTCCGCGGCTCGGTGCCGGTCCGGGGGCGGCGGCGGCCGTACGCGCCGGACCGCGCCCGGGGGACGGGCTCGGGACGATCGGGACGCTGAGTGCTCACGCGGCCTCCTCGGCTCTGGGCAGCACGTGGTCGGCTTTCCGACCGCGTAGCCGGTGCGCGGGCCCGGTAAACCGGCAGGCGGTGCACCGCTCAGGGCCCACGGAGCGGCGCACCGCCACCGGTCACGACAGCTGCGCGCGGTGGCCGGGGAGGGCTCGGCTCGCCCCGGGGACCGGTTCCGTCACCCCGTTCAGCGGCGAGTCGGGGTCGGTGCCGTAGGGGCGGGTGAAGACCTCCAGGCCGTGCCCGGCGGGATCGGTGAAGTACACGCCGCGCCCGCCGTCGTTGCGGTTGATGCGGCCCGGGTGGCGGCCGTGTGGATCGGCCTGGACGGGGACCTCGTCCGCGACGAGACGGGCGAGGACGCCGTCGAACTCGTCCTCGGAGACGAGGAACGCGTAGTGCTGTACGGGAATGTCGGGGATGCCGACGGTGGCGAAGTCCAGCGTGACGCCGTTCGCGGTCGTCACGGGCAGGAACATTCCGGCAGGTTCCCCGACCTCCAGCCCCAGGATGCGGGCCAGGAAACGGGCGGACCTCTCCCGGTCGCGGGAGAGAACGATGGTGTGGTTGAACTCGACTGACACGGGTCAATGCCTCCACGGGCATGTCCACGGCGCCTCCATGCCTCACCCGGCCGGTGACCGGCACGCGATGCCGCGCCGGGATCGTAGGCGGGGCCGACCACGCGTGTCGAGCGGCTTGCGGCCGTCCGCGCGCGTCGAGCGGGTTGCGGCTGCCCGTGCTGCGCGGCGGGGGGCGGCACACGGTTGCCGGGGTGGGGCACGCGCGTGCTTGCATGGCCGCAGGGTGACCGCCGACCGTCTGGCCGCCTTCGCGGCGATGTCGTGGGGGCTGGTCGCGGCGGGTGTCCGGGACTGGTTCGCGCGTTGGCCGGGGCGGCCGGCCGTGGTCGGCGGGGCCGGTGGGCTGTCCATGATCGGCCTCGGTGTCACGGTGGCGGTGACCGGCCGCAAGGACTGACCTCCCCGGCGCCGGCCGTACCCGTCCCTCAGCCCGTGAGGGCGGCGCGGGCCGCGGCGACGGCCTGTTCGGCGTAGCCGCGGCCGAACAGCACCGCGTGCACCAGCAGCGGGAAGAGCTGGTGCACGCCGATGCGGTCGCGCCAGCCGTCGGCGAGCGGCGCCGTCCGCACGTAGCCGTCCAGCACCGCGTCCAGGTGGGGGCAGCCGAAGAGGTGCAGCATCGCCAGGTCGGTCTCGCGGTGGCCACCGTGCGCGGCGGGATCGATCAGCCGGACGTGCCCGTCGGCACCCCACAGGACGTTGCCGTTCCACAGGTCGCCGTGCAGCCGGGCGGGCGGCTCGGCGGGGCCCGCGAGGGCGGGGAGTCGTTCGCAGGCCTGTTCGATCACGCGCGCCTCGGCCGGGTGGATCGTGCCGTCGTCGGCGGCGAGGCGCAGATAGGGCAGGACGCGGTGTTCGGCGTACCAGCGGGGCCAGTCGGTGGCGGAGGGCCCGGGGGCGTTCCGCATCGGGGCGAGGCCGATGTACGCGTCCTCGGGGCCGCCCGGCGGCGGGGCGCCGAAGGCGGAGGCACCGGCGGCGTGCAGGGCGGCGAGGTCCCGGCCGAAGCGCAGCGCGGCGCAGACGCCCGGCTGTCCGGTCGGGACGAGGTCGATCACCAGCCAGTGCGCGTCGTGTCCGTGCACGCGCGGCACGCGGACCGCCCCGGCGTCGGCGAGCCAGCGCAGTCCGGCCGCCTCGGCGCGCGCGGCACCGGTGCCGTCGGCGCGCTTGACCATGACGGGCGGGCCGCCGTCGAGGGTGACTTCGGCGAGCATCGGCGACATCCGGCGCACCCCGGTGGCGGGCAGCCCGGTGAGCCGCGCGGCCACCTCCCGCGGGGACTCCCCCGCCCCTTGCCGGGGCCTGCCGGGTGCGCCGGTCATGCGGTGCGGTGCCCGCGCACCCGGGCGGGCGGGCCGGGCACCGACGCCTCGGTCATGGTGGGCATGTGCACGGCCACCAGCGTACGGGCCCGGTACGTCCTACCCCCAGCCCGTCACCGGCACGAACGAACTGTCCTGCCGGAACAGTTCCGTCCCGTCGGCCCGTGCGACGCGCATCTCGTAGGCGTAGTGGCGCAGGTAGTGGCCGGGGCGGTGGTACGACTCGAAGCGGACCGCGCCACTGGCGGTGCCCGCGCGGGCGATGAACGTCGCGTCCCAGGCGAACGTGGCCGTGCCGTCGTTCGGGTCGAAACGGGCCCGGAAGTCGTAGTGGCGCAGGAAGGCACCGGACGCGTCGCGGAACGAGACGCCGCCCGGGTCGGCGAGTCCGGCCACCACCGTGAAGGTGGCCGCCTGCTTCTCGGCCGCGCTGCTGGAGGCCGTCACCACCGGCAGGTTGAGCAGGCCGGACTGCTTCTGCCAGTGGCGGGCGGGGTAGTTGACCGACCGGAAGGAACGGGTGACGTTCCGCGCGAGGACGGGCCCGCCGCCGACCGTCTCCTTCAGGACCGTGAAGTGCCGTGCGGTGCCGGAGACGCCGGGCAGCCTGGCGGGCGCCGTCCACGTGGCGAAGCCGTCCCGGCTGTCGCTGTAGTAGGAGGCGCCGTCGCCGTAGCCGTCGAAGAACAGCCGCCAGCCCCCGTTGTCCAGGTGGATCAGGGCGGGCCCCTCGCGGTAGCTGCCCCAGCCCGCCCAGTCGCCGGTCCTGCGGATGGTGTACGGCCCGGTGAGCCGGGAGGCGGTGGCGTACTCGATGTACTTGGTCGTCTCGTTCTTCGTGAACGCGTGGTACGCCGAGCCGGTCCGCACCACGAACGTGTCGATGTGGTTGGCGCCGAGGCCCGGCAGGGCGACGGGCGTACTCCATGACGTGAGCGCCGAGTCGGTGGCGCTGAGCAGGTACGGCGTGAAGTTCCACTCGTTGTCGGCGGTCGAGCAGGACACGATGACGTGCACGCTGCCGTCGGCGTCGACGAACCACTCGGGAGCCCAGGCGCGGGACAGGCCCGCGACCGGGACGGGATGGTCGTACAGGAAGGTCCAGTCGACACGGTCGGTGCTGCGGGCGAAGCCGATGGTGGTGCTGGGGTCCTGCCAGGTCCGGGTGGTGTACGTCAGGTAGTAGGCGCCGTCCGTGTGCCTGAGGATGCTCGCGTCGCGGATCCGGCCCCGGGGCGGCCGGTAGGCGGCGGCCCTGACCAGCCGGAAGTCGGTGGCGTCGTCCGACTGGTGGACGTCGACCACCCCGTCGTCGCTGTTCGGGAACGGCACGATGGTGTACCGGGTGGCCGAGCCGCTCGGCGGCGGGGCGGCCCCGGCCCTGCCGAGCAGTCCGGGCGCCCCGCCCAGCAGGAGCACGGAGGCGGGCAGCGCGGCGAGCGTGCGCAGGACCGTACGGCGGGACGGCGGGGGCAGCGGAGGAGGGGGTGGGGTCACGGCGGCGGCTCTCCCTCGGACTCGTGGTTCGGGATGTCGAACCAGGTTCGGAGAATCGTTCGGACGGTAGGCGCGTGGTGACGGGCCGTCAATGGCTCGGGCAGGAACTCCTGTGGGTGACTGGCCCGGTCCGCTCCGGCCGTGCGGCGAGCGGTTAGCGTGGCGGCCGTGACTCCCTTCACCGATGAGACCGCCGACGGCACCCCCGGCCGGTACGGCCCCAGCGCCACCACCGAGGCCGACGCCACGTCGGTGGGGCGGGTGCGTACCGAGTACTCCCCCGCGTACGACGGCGACCCCGACCCGGGCGAGATCGTCTGGACGTGGGTGCCCTACGAGGAGAACGACGGCCGGGGCAAGGACCGCCCGGTACTCGTCGTCGCCCGCGAGGCCGGTGGCACGCTGCTCGCCGTCCAGCTGTCCAGCAGGCGGCACGACGGCGACCGGGAGTGGGTGCCGATCGGGAGCGGGCCGTGGGACCGGTCGGGGCGGGAGTCGTGGGTGGACGTGGAGCGGGTGCTGCGGCTGCACGAGGGCGGGATGCGCCGGGAGGCCTGCGCGCTGGACCGCACGCGGTTCGACCTGGTGCGGCGGCGGCTGGCGGAGCGGTACGGCTGGAGCTGACACCGGCCGGGGCGGGCGGCGCCGCCCTCACCCGGCCACGGGCCACTGTCACCCGCACGGACGCACGCGACGCGGGTCCGGCCAGCGGCCGGCCGCCCCGCTCTCCCCTCACCCAGGCGGTCGCACGCGACGCGGGCGCGCGCTCATGGCGCCACCCCCGTGGACGCCATGGGCACGCGCCGCGCGCACTCCCCCGTCGTGCTCATGACCGCATCCTGAGCGATGCCGGTCATGCCGTGCAACGAGGTTTTCCCGGCGGTGAACCCCGGGGAAAGCCTCTGGGAACGGCGGGGGCGCGCCATCGGCCGACCCGGATCGTCCCGGATCGCACCCTTGTGGGAAGCGCGGGAAGCGTCTTGGGTGGGACGGGTGATGTCCGCCCGGGCCAGAGGGCCGGGGCGATGGCATGGTGGAATCTCAGGAGGATCCAAGACATGTCCGATTCGTCTCATACGGCGACGGGGGACTGTACGGAGCCCCGTACGCCCGTCACGGAGGCAGAGGTGGAGGCCCTGGTCCGGGGCATCTGCTTCAAGACCGGACCGCCCCGCAGCGTCGGGGTGGAAGTGGAATGGCTCGTCCACGAGCTGCGCAGGCCGCGGCTGCCCGTGGCGCCCGAACGACTCGAAGCGGCCTACGCCGTACTGCGGACCGTGCCCCTGCGGTCCGCGCTCACCGTGGAACCCGGCGGTCAGCTGGAGCTCAGCTCGCCGCCCGCCGCCTCCCTCATGGAGTGCGTGAGTACCGTCTCCGCCGATCTCGACGCCGTCCGCGCGGTCCTGCGCCGCGACGGACTCGGTCTCGTCGGCATCGGCCACGATCCCTGGCAGTCGCCCCGCAGATTCCTGCGCCGGCCGCGCTACGACGCGATGGAGGCCTGCCTCGACCGCACCGGCCCGGCCGGCCGCGCCATGATGTGCACCTCGGCGTCGGTGCAGGTGTGCCTGGACGCCGGGTACGAGGAGCCCGGCACCCTCGGCCATGTGCGGCGCTGGTGGCTCGCCCACCATCTCGGCGCGGTCCTGGTGGCCGCGTTCGCCAACTCCCCGCTGGCGGCCGGACGGCCCACCGGCTGGCTGTCCACCCGGCAGCTGCGCTGGACGCAGATCGGCACCGCCCGGGCGGGCGGCCCCCGGCTGGACGCGGACCCGCGCGCCGCCTGGACGCGGCACGTCCTGGACGCGCCGGTGATGTGCGTACGGCGGGACAGCGGGCCCTGGGACGTCCCGGAAGGGCTCACCTTCCGGGAGTGGACCCGGTCGGGGCTGCCGCGGCCACCGGTCCGGGAGGATCTCGACTACCACCTCACGACCCTGTTCCCGCCGGTCAGGCCGCGCGGCCATCTGGAACTGCGCATGATCGACGCGCAGCCCGGCGAGGACGGCTGGATCGTGCCGCTCGCCGTGACGACGGCGCTGTTCGACGACCCGGAGGCCGCCGAGACGGCGTACCGGGCCGTGAAGCCGCTGGCCGAACGCGCTGCGGCGCTGCCCGCGCCGCACAACCCGCTGTGGTTCACCGCGGCCCGGTACGGCCTGGCCGACAGCGAGTTGCGCGAGGTCGCCGTCGCCTGCTTCTCGGCGGCGCTCCGGGCGCTGCCCCGGCTCGGCGCCACCGAGGCGGTCACCGGCGCCGTCGCCGCGTACCTGGACCGCCATGTCGCCCGCGGCCGTTGCCCCGCCGACGACATGCTCGACGGGTTGCGCGCCGCCGAGGCTCCTGCCCGGGCGAGCAACGGGGCCGAGTCCCCCGCCCGGAAGCATCGGGGAGCCGAGGCCTTCACCCGGGGGACGAGCGGGGCCGACGCCCCTGCCGACGCCCCCGCCCGCGCGGCGAACGGGTGTCACCGGCACGACGGCCGGCACGGGAAGAACCGGAAGGACGTCCGCTCATGACCGAGCCCACGACCGAGCCCACGACCGGCGCGGAGACCGGCGCCACGGCCGACGCCGAGGCCCTGCGCCGGCGCGCGCTCAGCTCGCTCGTCACCGCGCGCGACCGCACCACGCTGCTGACCAGCTGTGTGGAGGACCCGGACCTTACCGCGCAGCACTCACCGCTGATGTCCCCGCTGGTGTGGGACCTCGCCCACATCGGCAACCAGGAGGAGCAGTGGCTGCTGCGGGCCGTCGCCGGGCGCGACCCGATGCGGCCCGAGATCGACGGCCTGTACGACGCGTTCGAGCATCCCCGTTCCGAGCGTCCCTCGCTGCCGCTGCTGCCGCCCGCCGAGGCCCGCGCGTACGCCTCGGAGGTGCGCGGCCGGGTCCTGGACGTGCTGGAGGGCACCGCGTTCCACGGGACGCGGCTGACCGAGGCCGGTTTCGCCTTCGGAATGATCGCGCAGCACGAACAGCAGCACGACGAGACGATGCTGATCACCCATCAGCTCCGCAAAGGGCCGCAGGCCCTGACCGCGCCCGACCCGGACCCGCTGCCGCTGTTCACCGGACCGGCCGAAGTGCTGGTCCCCGGCGGCCCGTTCACGATGGGCACCTCGACCGAGCCGTGGGCGCTGGACAACGAGAGCCCGGCGCACCGGCGCGAGGTGGCGCCGTTCTGGATCGACACCACCCCGGTGACGAACGCCGCCTACCAGGCGTTCATCGAGGACGGCGGCTACGACGACCCGCGCTGGTGGACGGCGCGGGGCTGGGCGCACATCCGCGAGCACTCCATCACGGCGCCGCTGTTCTGGCGCCGGGACGGCGGGCAGTGGCTCAGGCGCCGCTTCGGCGTCACCGAGGCCGTACCGCCCGACGAGCCGGTGCTGCACGTGTGCTGGTACGAGGCCGACGCGTACGCCCGCTGGGCGGGGCGCCGGCTGCCCACCGAGGCCGAGTGGGAGAAGGCCGCCCGGCACGACCCGGCCGGGGACCGCTCGACGCGCTACCCGTGGGGCGACGAGGACCCGGCGCCCGAGCACGCCAACCTGGGCCAGCGGCACCTGCGCCCGGCGCCCGCCGGGAGCTACCCGGAGGGCGAGTCGCCGCTCGGCGTGCGGCAGTTGATCGGTGACGTGTGGGAGTGGACGGCCAGCGACTTCCTGCCGTACCCCGGCTTCCGGGCGTTCCCGTACAAGGAGTACTCGGAGGTGTTCTTCGGCCCGGAGCACAAGGTGCTGCGCGGCGGTTCGTTCGCCGTGGACGCGGTGGCCTGCCGGGGCACCTTCCGCAACTGGGACTATCCGGCCCGGCGGCAGATCTTCGCCGGGTTCCGCACGGCCCGCTCGGGGGACGCCTGATGTGCCGCCACGTGGCCTATGTCGGGCCCGCGCTGCCGCTCGGCCGGCTCCTCGTGGAACCGCCGCACGCGCTGTACCGGCAGTCGTGGGGGCCGCGCCGGCAGCGGTACGGCACGGTCAACGCCGACGGTTTCGGCGTCGGCTGGTACGCGCAAGGGGACCGGGTGCCCGCCCGGTACCGGCGCGCCGGGCCGATCTGGGCGGACCGGTCCTTCGCCGACCTCGCGCGGGTCGTCCGCAGCGGCGCGCTGCTCGCCGCGGTGCGCGACGCGACGCTGTCCGGGGCCGACGCGGAGGCCGCGGCGGCGCCGTTCGCGGACGGTCCCTGGCTGTTCAGCCACAACGGCGCGGTGGCGGGCTGGCCCGGCTCGCTCGCGCCGCTCGTGCCCGCGCTGTCCCCGGCCGACGTGCTGTCGCTGGAGGCCCGCAACGACTCGGCGTTCGTGTGGGCGCTGGCGCTGGCCCGGCTGCGGCACGGTGACGACCCGGGGCGGGTCCTGGCCGACACGGTCGCGGACGTCGCCGCCGCGTCCCCGGCGTCCCGGCTCAACCTGCTGCTGACCGACGGCACCACGATCGCCGCGACCGCCTGGGGCGACACCCTCTGGTACCGCACGCGGCCCGGCCGGTGCACGGTCGTGGCGTCCGAACCGCACGACGACGACCCGCACTGGGTGGAGGTCCCCGACCGCACCCTGCTGGTGGCGAGCCGCACCGAGGTGCTGCTCAGCCCGCTCAAGGAGCCGGGCGACGACGCCTCGGCCCACGCACCCGCGAAGGAGCCCCGTCCGTGAGCCCGTTCCTGCTCACCCGCACACTGCCCGAGGACGCCACGGAGGCCGCCCTGCGCGCCGACGTCCTCCAGGGCCTGACCGCCACACCCAAGACGCTGCCGCCGAAGTGGTTCTACGACGCGCACGGCAGCGAGCTGTTCGAGCGGATCACCGAACTGCCCGAGTACTACCCCACCCGCGCCGAGCGCGAGATCCTCGTCGACCGCTCGGGCGAGATCGCCGCGGCGACCGGCGCCCGCACGCTGATCGAGCTGGGGTCCGGTTCCTCGGAGAAGACCCGGCACCTGCTGGACGCCCACGAGGCGCTGCGCACGTACGTGCCCGTCGACGTCAGCGAGAGCGCGCTCACCCTGGCCGGTCAGGCGCTGGTCACGGAGCGGCCCGGGCTGCGGGTGCACGCGCTGATCGCCGACTTCACCGCCGCCCTCACGCTGCCCGAAACCCCGGGGCCCCGGCTGGTGGCGTTCCTGGGCGGCACGATCGGCAACCTGCTGCCCGGCGAGCGCGCCGCGTTCCTGTCCTCGGTGCGCGCCCTGCTGTCGCCCGGCGACGCCCTGCTGCTCGGCACGGACCTCGTCAAGGACGAAGAGGTGCTGGTCAGGGCGTACGACGACGCGGCGGGGGTGACGGCCGCGTTCAACAAGAACGTGCTGTCCGTGGTCAACCGCGAGCTGGGCGCCGACTTCCACCCGGACGCCTTCGACCATGTCGCGCTGTGGGACGCCGAGCGGGAGTGGATCGAGATGCGGCTGCGCTCGCGTACGGCGCAGACCGTGAAGATTCCCGCCCTGGACCTCGCCGTCGACTTCGCGGCGGGCGAGGAGCTGCGCACCGAGGTGTCCGCGAAGTTCCGGAAGGAGGGAGTGCGCGCCGAACTCGCGGCGGCCGGCCTGGACCTGGCGCGCTGGTGGACGGACGCCGCG
This sequence comes from Streptomyces sp. NPDC051207, assembly GCF_040682395.1. Taxonomy (NCBI): domain Bacteria; kingdom Bacillati; phylum Actinomycetota; class Actinomycetes; order Kitasatosporales; family Streptomycetaceae; genus Streptomyces; species Streptomyces sp. NPDC051207. The sequence continues at coordinate 39,835 of NZ_JBFBAX010000001.1, forward strand.
GGACGCTTCGCGCTGTCGCTGAGCATGGCGCGCTGACCGCGTCACGCTGTCGGCGCGCGGTCAGTTGATCCTGGGGCTCAGCAGTTCCGTGATCCGGCGGGAGGCCCGGCGGGCCTCCGCCGCCGGGTCGGCCCCGGTGAGCACCTTCGTCATGTACGCCTTGATGGGGTTGTCCGCCTCGACGTCCGCCCATTCGGGTGTGGTGGGGGTCGCCCTGCCCTGTGCGGCCCCGGCCGCCATGGCGGCGACCCCCTCCTCGCCGGCGACGGCCTTCGCCAGGGTCGTCTTGTTGGGCACGTAGTTCATCACGCGGGCCAGTTCGGCGTTCCACTTGGCGCCGGCGAGCGCGCCGACGACCGCGACGGCGCCGTCGCGGTTGTCGGTGTTCGCCGGTACGACGAGGTCGGAGCCGCCGGTGAAGACGGCGCCGGGCTTGCCGGCGGTCTTGCCGGGCACCGGGAAGAAACCGAGTCTGCCCTCGAGGTCGGGGTTCTGCTTGACGATCGAGCGGGCGAGGCCGGGGACGGCGACGATCTGGGCGACCTCCTCCTCGGCGAAGACGCCGGCCTGCGGCGGGTGTTCCTCGTCGGCGGCGACCGGTCCCTCGCCGAGGGCCTGGAGCCGGCGGTAGAAGTCCATGCCGCGCAGGGCCGCCGCGCTGTCGAGGGCGCCGCGCCAGGTCCCGCCCTTCTCCTCGGCGAGGTCGCCGCCCTCGTCCCAGATGAATCCGGCCAGCGTGTACCAGTCCTGCCCGGCGAGGTAGATGCCCTGCCGGCCGTCGGAGTTGAGCCGTTCGGTGGCGGTGATCCACTCGTCGCGGGTCTTCGGCGTCTCGGTGATGCCGGCCTGCTCGAAGAGGTCCTTGCGGTAGATGACGACGCGGTTGGCCGCGTACCAGGGGATGCCGTACTGCTGGGAGAACCGCTGGCCGGGTTCGGCGAGGCCGGGCAGCCAGTCGCGGTTGCCCCAGTTGCGCATGGACTCCAGGGTGAGGTCGAGCAGTCCGTCGCCCTCCACGTACTGCGGGACCTGCGTGTTGCCGACCTCGATGACGTCCGGGCCGGACGTGCCGTCGGCGTCGAGGGCGGCGTGCACCTTCTCGCCGATGCCGGTCCACTGCTGGATGCGGATGTCGATGTCGAGGTCGGGGTGGGTGCGTTCGAAGTCCTCGGTGAAGCGGTCCAGGAACTCCTGCGAGGCGCTGTCCTTCATCAGCCAGACGGTGACGGTGCGCCTGTCGTCCTCTCCTCCGGACAGCATGCCGCAGCCGCTGAGCAGGGAGGCGGTGACACAGGCGAGGGCGAGGAGGCGACGGCTCACGAGGGGTCCTGTTCTGTCTTGAGACAGGGCTGGCAAACCCGACGTGGGGGACGAGCGGGATGCTCGCACGGGCGTGACCGGGATTGTGGTATGGACCAATGCGACGGTCAAGTCTCGCCCGCCCGGCCGTCCGGCACCTCGCGCTCCGCCGCAGCTTGGGGCACCGTGGAGTGACGCGCGCCACACGCCGCACTGTCGTCCCCCCGAGAGGAGCACCCGCATGTCCAACCACACGTACCGGGTCACGGAGATCGTCGGCACCTCGCCCGACGGCATCGACCAGGCGATCAGCAACGGCATCTCCCGCGCGTCGCAGACGCTGCGCAACCTCGACTGGTTCGAGGTGACCCAGGTCCGGGGCCAGATCGAGAACGGCGGCATCGCGCACTGGCAGGTGGGCCTCAAGGTCGGCTTCCGCCTGGAGGACTCGGCGTGACCCACCGCAGGCTGTGACCCCCCGCAGGCCGCATCCCACCGCAGGCCGTGACCCACCGCCGACCGCGACCCTGCGGCCCGGGTCCCGGCCCGGCGCTCGCTCCGGCTCGGTCCGGTCCTCGTCGGGGGCCGGGGCCTCAGGTCCGCCCTTCGCGCTCCTGCGCCACCTTCAGCTCGGCGGACGGGGTGGCCCAGCGCGCCCGGACGACGGTGAAGCCCGCCTGCTCGGCGTCCGCGCACACCAGTTCGTCGTCGTCCACGAGCACCCGGATCTCCCGGGTCCGCGCCAGGCGGCGCAGGATCTCCAGCTTGGTGCGCCGGGCGGGCCGCCGGTCGTTGTCGCGCCGCATGTGGACCCGGCCCTCGGGCAGCCCGTGGGCGTCGAGCCAGTCGAGCGTGTCCTGCCGGCAGCGCTCGGGCCGCCCGGTCAGATAGACCACCTCGCACTCCCCGGCGCTCTCGCGGGCCATCGCGACGCCCTGCGGCAGCGGCGGGTCGTGGGGCGCCGCCGCGAAGAAGGCGTCCCAGTCGCGCGGCCTGCGTTCCAGGAACTTCTGCCGGTGCGCGGTGTCGGCGAGGGTGTTGTCGAGATCGAAAACGGCGATCGGCCGCTTGCTGCTGTCGGTCACCCCGTCACCTTAAGCAGCGCCGGGGCCGCGCGAGGCGGATGCCGGGCCCACGGATTCCCCTCCCCCGGATGCCCGCCCCACGGATGACCGGGAGGGGCCGTTCCGGAGCTGTTCCGAGGCGGATTGTTAATGGGATCCATTTTCATGTAGCGTCCCCGGTGCTCGCGCGCGGTGCTGTCACCGTGTCCGTCCACCGAGGAGGAACCCATGGCCGTCCCCAAGCGGAAGATGTCCCGCAGCAACACCCGTCACCGCCGCGCCCAGTGGAAGGCCGCCACACCGACGCTGGTCCCGGTCACCGTCGACGGCGTCCGCCACCTCGTGCCGCAGCACCTCGTCAAGGCCTACGAGCGCGGGCTGCTGCGCCCCGCCGGCTGATCCGGTGACGGCGGGGGGCGGGAATGCGGCGCGGCGTACGGCGTTGAACCCCGTGTGAGTTCCGTGATCGCCGCGACCCGCTTCTCCGTCCTCGACCGCTCGCGCACCCGCGAGGGCCACACCGGCGCCGAGGCGCTGCGCGACACCGTGGCGCTGGCCCGGGAGGCGGAGCGGCTCGGCTACCACCGCTTCTGGGTCTCGGAGCACCACGGGGTGCCCGGCGTCGCGGGCTCCGCGCCGACCGTGCTGGCCGCCGCCGTCGCGTCCGCGACCGGCATCATCCGGGTCGGCACCGGCGGAGTGATGCTGCCCAACCACCAACCGCTGGTCGTCGCCGAGCAGTTCGGGGTGCTGGAGTCCCTCTTCCCGGGACGTGTCGACATGGGCCTGGGACGCTCGGTCGGCTTCACCGACGGGGTGCGCAGGGCGCTGGGGCGCGGCAAGGGCGACGCCGACGACTTCGAGACGCAGCTGCACGAACTGCTCGGCTGGTTCCGCGGCACCTCCCCCACGGGCGTCCACGCGCGGCCCGCCGAAGGGCTCACCGTGCCGCCGTTCGTGCTGGCCATGGGCGAGGGCGCCGGAATCGCGGCCCGCGCGGGCCTTCCGCTGGTGATCGGTGACCTCAGGAACCGGGAGAGGATGCGGCGCGGCGTCGACCACTACCGCGCGGCGTTCCGGCCCTCCGCGTGGGCGGGCGAGCCCTACGTCGTGATCTCCGGCACGGTCGCGGTCGCGGGCACGCCCGAGGAGGCGCGGCGGCTGCTGGTCCCCGAGGCCTGGTCGACGGCGTATTCCCGCACGCACGGCACGTTCCCGCCGCTGCCGCCCGCCGAGCGGGTCGAGGCCCTGGCGATGACGGCCAAGGAGCGCGGCCGGTACGAGGCCGCTCTCGCCGGGCACATCGCGGGCACCGAGGAGCAGGTGGCGCACGAACTGGAGACGGTGCTGAAGGAGACGGGCGCGCAGGAGGTGCTGGTCACCACCAGCACCTACGACCGGGCAGCCCTGCTGGACTCCTACCGCCGGCTCGCCGGGATCGTCCGGGGCTGACCCGGAGCCCGCCCGGCGCCGGACGGAGACAGCTCGCGCCCGGCGTTCGGGGTCCGCGCGTGTCCCGCAGTACGGACCGCTCGGCCGCCGCCGCGAGGGCACGCCGGTCCTGGTGGACGCCGGGGCGGATCGCCTCCCGGACCTCCACCTCCGCGACCAGGCCCGGGGTCGTCGCCACCCGCCACACGGATGCCAGCAGGGTGTCCTCGCCGACGAACGCGGGACGCGTGCTGGGGGTGCCGTCCGGGCAGCGGTAGCGGATGCGGACCGGCTGGACGGGGGCGCCGGCGTCCAGGGCGGCCTGGAAGGCGGCGCGGCGGAAGCTGCCGTGCGCCCGGCCGCACCAGGTGCTGCCCTCCGGGAACACCGCGACCGCAGCGCCCGAGCGCAGCACGGACGCCAGGTGGGCCACCGTGCCCGGCAGCGCGCGCAGCCGGTCGCGGTCGATGAAGACGGCACCCCGCGCGGCCACCGCGCCGGCCACGGGCCAGTCGCCGATCTCCTTCTTCGCGAGCATCCGCGCCGGACGCACCGCCGCGAGCAGCGGGATGTCCAGCCAGGAGATGTGGTTGGCGACCAGCAGGACACCGCCGTCGGGCACCGCCGCACCCGAGAGGCGCACCCGGACGCCGGCCGCCCGCGCCAGCCACCGGCACCAGCGCCGGACGAGCCCGGCCGGGACGTACCGGACGAGCGGCGCCAGGGCGATCCCGGTGAGGAGCAGGGCCGCAAGCGCCGCGATCCGCAGCACCGCACGCGGCGCCGCCGCGCGGGACGAGGCCCGCGCCGGGACGCACGCGGCGGGCGTGCAGGGCGCGGACGGCAGCCAGGCGGAGCCCGCGGGAAGGGCGCGGTCCGGGTGCGAGGCGACACGGGCCGCGGAGGGCGCCGCCCGCGGCCCGCCCCTACGGCGGGCACCGGCGCGGCCGGCGCCGACGGGGACGCGCGCACCGCCGCCGGCCATCACACCGGTACGGGCATCCGCCCTCCCCGCCCCGCCGCCGGCCATCACACCGGTACCGGCGCCCGCGCTTCGCACTCCGCCCTCCCCCGCACCGACCGCGGTCATCACGCCGGCACCAGCGACAGGAAGTGCTTCAGGTAGCGCGGGTTCACCCGTCGCATCGACAGCAGCACGTACAGGTCGGCCACCCCGAAGTCCGGGTCGTGGGCGGGCTCGCCGCAGACCCAGGCGCCGAGGCGGAGGTAGCCGCGCAGCAGCGCCGGGAGGTCGGCGCCCGTGGCGGGCGCGGTGGCCTCGCCCGGCGTCCAGGGCAGCAGCGGCCGGATGCGGTACTCCTCCGGGGCGAGGTGCTTGGCCCGCACCCGGTCCCAGGTGGCGCGGGCCAGGGCGCCGCCGTCGGTGAGCGGGACCGAGCAGCAGCCTGCCAGCCACTCGTAGCCGCGGTCGGTCATGTAGCGGGCGATCCCGGCCCAGATCAGCCCGATGACCGCGCCGTCCCGGTGGCCGGGGCGGACGCAGGAGCGGCCGACCTCGACGAGCCCGGGGCGGATCGCGTCCAGCGCGGTGAGGTCGAACTCGCCCTCGGAGTACAGCCGCCCGGCGACGGCGGCCCGCTCGGGCGGCAGCAGCCGGTAGGTTCCGACGACCTGGCCGGTCACCGTGTCCCGCACGAGGAGGTGGTCGCAGTACGCGTCGAAGGCGTCGATGTCGTACCCGGGCTGCGGCGTGGTCAGCAGGGCGCCCATCTCCCCGGCGAAGACGTCGTGCCGCAGCCGCTGGGCGGCGCGGACGTCCTCCTCGTCGCGGGCGAGGGTGACGGTGTAGCGGGTGGGTGCCGCGGGCTGCGGGGGGCGGTCGAGGATGGTGGCGCCGGTCATGGCTCTCTCCTGGTACGGGCCGGGTTCGGCGGCGGAGGCAGGACGGGTGGCTTTCGGCCTGCCCGGTCCTGTTCTCCCGATCCCGGTTGGCGTGCGCGTGACATGTGCCAGGAGGAGGGATGTGAGGATGCTGAACGGCGCGGGCGGCGGCCCGTGCCTGCCGGGAGAGCACTTGGCGGGACCGGGTCGGAGCACCACTCCCGGTCCCGCCCGTCCGCACCCTGCCGGCGAACGTCCTTCGGCCGCGCGCCTACCGCCCGGCCACCTTGCGGGTCGCGCGCAGCCACTCCTTGTTCATGCTCGTGATGGACGTCAGCGGGATGCCCTTGGGGCAGGCGGTGGCGCACTCGCCGATCAGGGTGCAGCCGCCGAAGCCCTCGTCGTCCATCCGGGCCACCATGTCCAGCACGCGGGTCTCCCGCTCGGGGGCGCCCTGCGGCAGCGCGTTGAGATGGTTGATCTTCGCGGAGGTGAACAGCATCGCCGCGCCGTTGGGGCAGGCCGCGACGCAGGCGCCGCAGCCGATGCACTCGGCGTGCTCGAACGCGAACTCGGCGTCCGGCTTGGGCACGGGTGTGGCGTGGGCCTCGGGCGCGGAGCCGGTGGGGGCGGTGATGTAGCCGCCGGCCTGGATGATGCGGTCGAAGGCCGACCGGTCGACGACGAGGTCCTTCACGACCGGGAAGGCCGCGGCCCGCCACGGCTCGATGTCGATGGTGTCGCCGTCCTGGAAGGACCGCATGTGCAGCTGGCAGGTGGTGGTGCGCTCCGGGCCGTGCGCGTCGCCGTTGATGACGAGCGAGCAGGCGCCGCAGATGCCCTCGCGGCAGTCGTGGTCGAAGGCGACCGGGTCCTCGCCCTTGAGGAGGAGTTCCTCGTTGAGGGTGTCCAGCATGTCGAGGAAGGACATGTCCGGGGAGACGCCGTCCACCTCGTACGTGGTCATGGTGCCTTCGGCGTCGGCGTTCTTCTGCCGCCAGACGCGCAGGGTGAGCCTCATGCGTAGCTCCGCTGGGTGGGGTGGACGTACTCGAAGACCAGGTCTTCCTTGTGCAGGACGGGCGCCCGTCCGGTGCCGGTGAACTCCCAGGCGGCCACGTAGGCGAACTCGTCGTCCTTGCGGGCGGCCTCGCCGTCCGGGGTCTGCGACTCCTCCCGGAAGTGGCCGCCGCAGGACTCGGCGCGGTGCAGCGCGTCGAGGCACATCAGCTCGGCGAGCTCCAGGTAGTCGACGACGCGGTTGGCCTTCTCCAGGGACTGGTTGAACTCCTCGCCGGTGCCGGGGACCTTGATGCGCCGCCAGAACTCCTCGCGGATCTGCGGGATGCGCTCCAGGGCCTTGCGCAGTCCGGAGTCGCTGCGGGCCATGCCGCAGAACTCCCACAGGAGGTCGCCGAGTTCGCGGTGGAAGGAGTCCGGGGTGCGGTCGCCGTCGACGGACAGCAGCAGATTGAGCCGGTCCTCGGTCTCGGCCACCGCTTCCCCCACCACGGGGTGGTCCGGGGTGACGTGGTCCTTGGGCGGGTTGCGGGCCAGGTAGTCGTTGAGGGTGGCGGGCAGCACGAAGTAGCCGTCGGCGAGGCCCTGCATGAGGGCGGAGGCGCCGAGCCGGTTCGCGCCGTGGTCGGAGAAGTTGGCCTCGCCGATCGCGAAGAGGCCGGGGATCGTGGTCTGGAGGTCGTAGTCGACCCACAGGCCGCCCATCGTGTAGTGCACGGCGGGGTAGATCCGCATCGGCACCTCGTACGGGTCCTCGTCGGTGATCCGCCGGTACATGTCGAAGAGGTTGCCGTACCTGGCCTCCACGGCCTTGCGGCCCATGCGGCGGACGGCGTCGGCGAAGTCCAGGTAGACGCCCTGGCCGCCGGGGCCGACGCCGCGGCCCTCGTCGCAGACGTTCTTCGCGGCGCGGGAGGCGATGTCGCGGGGCACGAGGTTGCCGAAGGACGGGTAGATGCGCTCCAGGTAGTAGTCGCGCTCGTCCTCGGGGATCTCGTTCGGCGGCCGGGTGTCGCCCTTGGCCTTCGGCACCCAGATCCGGCCGTCGTTGCGCAGCGACTCGCTCATCAGCGTCAGCTTCGACTGGTGGTCGCCGGTGCGCGGGATGCATGTGGGGTGGATCTGCGTGAAGCAGGGGTTGGCGAAGTGCGCGCCGCGCCGGTGCGCCCGCCACACGGCGGTCGCGTTGGAGTTCATGGCGTTGGTCGACAGGTGGAAGACGTTGCCGTAGCCGCCGGACGCCAGGACGACGGCATCCGCGAAGTACGTCGAGATCTTCCCGGTGATCAGGTCGCGGGCCACGATGCCGCGGGCCCGGCCGCCGGCCACGATCAGGTCGAGCATCTCGGTGCGCGGGTGCATCTCGATGTTCCCGGCGGCGATCTGCCGCGACATCGCCTGGTAGGCGCCGAGCAGCAGCTGCTGGCCCGTCTGGCCGCGGGCGTAGAACGTCCGGGAGACCTGGACGCCGCCGAAGGAGCGGGTGTCGAGCAGGCCGCCGTACTCGCGGGCGAACGGCACGCCCTGTGCCACGCACTGGTCGATGATCTCGACGGAGATCTGCGCGAGCCGGTGCACGTTGGACTCGCGGGCCCGGAAGTCGCCGCCCTTGACGGTGTCGTAGAACAGCCGGTGCACGGAGTCGCCGTCGTTGCGGTAGTTCTTCGCGGCGTTGATGCCTCCTTGCGCGGCGATGGAGTGGGCGCGGCGCGGGGAGTCCTGGTAGCAGAACTGGACGACCTTGTAGCCCTGTTCGGCGAGGGTGGCGCCGGCCGAGCCGCCCGCGAGGCCGGTGCCGACGACGATCACCGTGTGCTTGCGGCGGTTGGCGGGGTTGACGAGCCCGGCCTCGAAGCGGCGCTTGTCCCAGCGCTCGTGGACCGGGCCGGCCGGGGCCTTGGTGTCGGCGAGCGGCTCGCCCGTCGTGTAGTGCGGGTAGTCGGTCATGTCAGCTCACCACTCCGGTCATGACGGCCACGGGTACGGCGACGAAGCCGGCCGTGAGGGTCAGTGCGAGGACGTCGGCGGCGGCCTTCAGGGCGCGGTCGCGGGTGCGGCTGCCGACGCCGAGGCTCTGGGCGGCGCTCCAGAAGCCGTGCCGGATGTGCAGGCCGAGGGCGAGCATGGCGACGATGTAGATGACGTTGCCGTACCAGGTGGAGAAGGTGTCCACGACGTTCTGGTAGGGCTTGCCGGACTCGAAGCCGCCGGAGTGCACGGTGCCGGTGGTCAGGTCCAGGATGTGCCAGACGACGTACAGGCCGAGGATGACCCCGCCCCAGCGCATGGTGCGCGTCGCGTAGCTCGCCCGGGGTTTCCTGTGGACGTACTTGCTGGGCCGGGCCCGCATGTCGCGGCGGCTGAGCTGGTAGGCGGACACGGCGTGCGCGACCACCGCGACGACCAGGACGACGCGGATCAGCCACAGCGTCCAGCCGTAGTGCATGAAGGGCTCGCCCAGGGTGCGCAGCCAGTGCGCGTAGTGGTTGAACTCGCCGGGCCCGAAGAAAATCTTCAGGTTGCCGAGCATGTGAAGGACCAGGTAGGACAGCATGATCAGGCCGCTGACCGCCATCACTGCCTTCTTGCCGACGGTCGAGTCCCACACGGTGCGTGCCAGGGACGGCCGTCGGTCCGTCCGCGTTGCCAGAGCCATGCCACCGAAGGTAGGGCGCCGGACGTTCATCGGTCCAAGGCATGACCGGCCTTGAATCGATAGGGCGTGCCTATGATGGCCGGGTGCAGTTCCATCAGCTCCAGTACTTCGTGGCCGTCGCCGAGACCCGGCACTTCACCCGGGCCGCCGAACTGGTCCACGTCGCGCAGCCGTCGCTGTCCCAGCAGATCAAGGCGCTGGAGCGGGAGCTGGGCGCGGACCTGTTCCTGCGGGCGCGCGGCAACATCACGCTGACCGACGCCGGTGAGGCGCTGCTGCCGCTGGCCCGGCGCATCCTCGCCGACGCGGACACCGCCCGGCACGAGGTGCTGGAGGTGGTGCAGCTGCGGCGCGGGCGGGTGCGGCTGGGCGCGACGCCGAGCCTGTGCACGGGCCTACTGCCGGACGTGCTGCGCGCCTTCCACGACCGCTATCCCGGCGTGCGGCTGCTGATCGAGGAGGGCGGCTCGCACGACCTGGTGCGGGAGCTGGCCCGCGGCGCGCTCGACCTGGCGCTGGTGGTGCTGCCGCTGCCCGGCCCGTCGCCCGCGCTGACGACGGTGGACCTGCTGCGCGAGGACCTGGTGGTGGTGTCGTCGCCCGAGGCGCCCCGGCCGGGCGGCGGCCGGCGGGCGGTGCGGATCGCCGACCTGGAGGGCGAGCGGCTGGTGATGTTCCGGCACGGCTACGACCTGCGGGAGCTGACGGTCGCGGCGTGCCGCTCCGCCGGGTTCGAGCCGGACTTCGCGGTGGAGGGCGGCGAGATGGACGCCGTGCTGGGGTTCGTACGGGCCGGGCTCGGGGTGGCGGTCGTGCCGCGGATGGTGGCGGCGCGGTCCGGGTCCGGGCTGCGGGTGACGCCGCTGGCCCGGCCCGGGCTGCACCGCACGATCGCGCTGGCGCACCGCAGTGACGTGGCGCCGCCGCGGGCTGCGCGGGAGTTGCAGCGCATGCTGCTGGAAAGGTGACCGACGTTGCCCCTCCCGCGTGCGTCGTTGTGCGTTGCGGTGTGCCCGGGGCGCGGGTTGTCCGTGGTTGCTCGCGCGGTTCCCCGCGCCCCTGCGGGGCGCTTTCGCTCAGCCTGTCGCGTCCACCAGGGCCAGTTCGTGGAGGCGTTCCGGGGGGCCCGGCCGTGCGTAGTACCAGCCCTGGGCCGTGTCGCAGCCCAGGATGCGCAGTTGCTCGGCCTGGGCGCCGGTCTCCACGCCCTCGACCGTGACCGTGAGGTCCAGGCTGTGCGCGAGGGAGACGATGCCCTCGACGATCTTCAGGTCGACGGGGTCGGCCGGGAACTGCTGCATGCTCCGGGTGAACGAGCGGTCCAGCTTGAGGACGCTCACCGGCAGGCGGCGCAGGTTGGCGAGGTTGGAGTAGCCGGTGCCGAAGTCGTCCAGCGCGATGTCGACGCCCATCTCCGCGAGCCGGCGCAGCGGCTTGAGCAGGCCGTCGTCCGCGCCGATCAGCGCCGACTCCGTCACCTCGAGGCACAGCACGTCGGGCTCGACGCCCGCGCGCTCCAGGATGTCCACGGTGTCCTGGACGAGACCGGGATGGTTGAGCTGGCAGGGCGAGAGGTTGACGTTGATGCGCATCGGCCCCGCGTCGACGTGCTTCTCCCGCCAGGTGCGGGCCTGCCGCACCGACTGCTCCAGCACCCAGCGGCCGAGTGGCACGATCAGCCCGGTGTGCTCGGCGAGCGGGATGAACCGGTCCGGGCCCAGCACGCCGTGCTGCGGGTGCAGCCAGCGCACCAGCGCCTCCGCGCCGCGCACGCTGCCGTCACCGAGGCGCACCAGCGGCTGGTACTCGATGAAGAACTCGCCGCGCTCCAGGGCGGCGGGCAGCGCCGTGGTGAGACCGTGCCGGGTGATGACGCGGGCGTCCGCCTCCGGGTCGGCGAGCTCGTAGCGGTTGCCGCCCGCCGACTTCGCCCGGTACATGGTGATGTCGGCGCTGCGCAGCACTTCCGCCGGGCTGCGCTCCCCGGCCGGGCCCTCCACGATGCCGATGCTGCCGCGCACGGTCAGCTCCCGGCCGTCGACGCTGACCGGGGCGAGCAGCGCGTTCATGATGCGTTCGGCGAGCTCGTCGACCCCGCGCCGGGTGTCGGGGCCGGTGGTCAGCGCCACGAACTCGTCGCCGCCGAGCCGGGCGACCATCTCGCCGGGCGCGGTCGCGCAGGCCTGCAGCCGGTCGGCGACCTCCACGAGCAGCCGGTCGCCGACCGCGTGGCCGAGGCTGTCGTTGATCGCCTTGAAACCGTCCAGGTCGAGGTAGCACAGCCCGAAGCGCTGCCCCTCGCCCGCGTTGAGCGCCTTCTCCAGGCGCTCGAAGAAGAAGGTGCGGTTGGGCAGGCCGGTGAGCGCGTCGTGCGTGGCCTCGTAGCGCAGCCGCAGGTTGAGCAGCCGCCGCTCGGTGGTGTCCTCCATGAGGGCGAGCTGGTACTGCGGCACGCCGTCCGGGTCGCGCAGCAGGGACACGGTCAGGTTGGTCCACAGGACGGTGCCGTCGGGACGGTAGAAGGCCTTTTCGACGTGGTAGTGCTCACGCTCGCCGCGGATCAGCTCGTCGTACAGCCTCCAGATGTGCGGCGCGTCCTCGGGGTGCGTCCAGTCCATGACCTTCTGGCCGCGCAGGGTCTGGTCGGACACCCCGAACATGCGCACCAGCGCGCCGTTGACCTGGAGCACGGTGCCGTCCAGGTCGGCGATGCCGATCCCTATGGCGGCGCCCTCGAAGACGGCGCGGAAGCGGGCCTCGCTGGCGTGCAGGGCCTGCGCGACGACGCCCTGCGCCACCAGCGCGGCCTGCGCGATGGACTCCTGCTCCGACAGGGTGCGTTCCCTGAGGGCCTGCGCGAACCCGGCGGCCATGGCGTGCTGCAGCCGCGCCGAACGCGCCCGCAGGTCCTCCTGGTCGCCGTCCTGGCCGCAGTACAGCACCAGGTAGGCGTCCACGCAGTCCAGTGTGCGGCTGAGCGCCTCGGGGTCGGTGCAGTGCGCCCGGACGAGCGCGGCGCCCACGGCCCGGCCCTCGGCCGCGTCGAACACGCGTGACCTGAGGGCCTCGCTCAACCGCCGGGCCAGCGGCACCAGTTGCTTTTCGAACTCCGGCCGGGTCGCCGACGTCGAGGTCACCGGGAACACCGCCCGGCTCCAGATCGTCGCGAACCGGCGCAGTCTGTCCTCCGGCCCGTCCGGCTCCGTATCCGCGCTCACGCCCGCCGCCCCACGCCCGCGAAGCCCGCGAAGGCGTACGGGTCCTCGTCCTCCGGCGAGGTGTCGGGCCGCCAGTGCGGCATCGGCACCAGTCCGGGTTCCACCATGTCATACCCCTCGAAGAACCGCGCGATCTCCTCGCGCGGGCGCATGATCAGCGGGTTGCGGATGTTCTCGTACACGCCCACCACGCCCCCGACCCGCTCGGGCGGCAGCGGGACTCCCTCGTACGAGGCATGCGTGAGGACGAGCAGGCTGCCGGGTGCGAGCGCGTCACGCAACTCGGCCACCGCAGCGTACGGGTCGTCCGCGTCTTCCACGAAGTGCAGTATGGCAACGAGGAGCAGGGCCACCGGCCGATTCGGGTCGATGAGCTCCTCGAACTGCGGGCTCGTCAGGATGTCGTAGGGCTTGCGCAGGTCGGCCGCGACCACGTCCGCGGTCTCGTTGCCCGCCAGGACCGCCTGGCTGTGCGCCACCGCCACCGGGTCGTGGTCCACGTAGACGACGTGCGCGCCGGGGTGGGCGTCCTGCGCCACCTCGTGCACGTTCCCGAAGGTCGGTATGCCGGATCCGATGTCCAGGAACTGGGTGATTCCCTCATCCACCGCGAAACGGACGGCCCGGCGCAGGAACGCCCGGTTCGCCTGCATGATCTTGGGAAGTCCCGGCATGAACTCCAGGGCCCTGCGGGCCGCTTCCCGGTCGACCTCGAAGTTGTGCGAACCGCCCAGGTAGTAGTCGTAGATCCGGGAAACGCTCGGCACCGAGATGTCGATGCTCCGTGGGGCCCAGGCGGGACGCTCCATCAATCTCTCCAGGGGCTTGGCGATCCGGTGTTCGAGCAGAGGCTACTGATCGCCCGCCAAAGGAGCGAGCAGAACCGGAAATTGACCATCCGTTACCGGTCACTGCCTGCGGGACGTGCCAAATGATCTATGGACGGCCTCGTTCGAAAACGCTACGAGAAGCAGCGGCCCGGCTCCCCGTCCGCACCACGCAAACCGGTACGTCCCTTCCCCACGGCGTGGAAGGGACGTACCGGAATACGCGTCGTCGGGCGGTTACGTCCGGGGGGCGCCGACCGGCTTTCCGTCGGGGGAGACGGCGTACCAGGTGCCGCCGACGCCCTGGCCGTTGGTGTCGCCCGGTTTCTCGTCGCCGGCGAAGGTGTGGATCGGCCAGCAGTCGACCGTCTGCTGCCCGGCCCCGTCGGGGCGGGTGAAGCTCATCAGCCCCTCCTTGTCGAGGCCTTTGGTGTCCTTGGCGTCGACGGGGCTGACGACCGGCCACTTGTCGAGGCACGCCCCCGTGCACGCGGAGACGGGTTTCGGCCAGGCTTCGTCCTTCAGGAAGCGGTAGACGGTCATGCCGTTGCTGTCGACGACGATCTCGCCCAGCTCCGGGTCCCGGCGGGTGGACAGGCCGGGCAGCCCGGCCGGCTGCGCCTTCTCGCCGTCGGGGGCCAGCGCGAACCACGTGCCGCCGACGCCCTGCCCCTTCACGTCACCGGCGTTGACGTCCTTGACGTAGCGGTACGCCGGCCACCCTGCGACGGTCAGCTGCCGGGTGCCGTCGGAGCGGGTGACCTCGCCGAGCAGCGCCTCGTCGACGCCCTCGCCGGCCTCGGCGTCGTCCGCGGGCACCGGGGGCCACGTCTCGGCGCAGTCGCCCTCGCAGTTCGACACGGGAGGCCGGGGCGTGTCCTGGTCGAACCGGTACAGGGTGCGGCCGGCACCGTCGGTCATCACCGTGCCGAGTCCGGTGCCGGTGGCGACGGACAGCCTGCCCGCGGGGTCGCCGGTCGCGCTCGGGGCGGCCCGTCCGGCGCCGGCCAGGCCCTCGCCGGTGCCGCCGTAGTCGCCGGCCGAGGCCGTGGCAGCGACGTTCCGGCCGTTCGCCGAGCCGCCGTCCTGACCGCACGCCGTCGTCAGCGCCAGCACCGCCGCGGCGCCCGCCACGAGTGAGGCGCTCCGCCAGGAGGTCTTCATCATCAACTCTCCAAGTCCCTACAGGTGGTGCGGCGCCCTGCTGGGCCGTCGCACGACAGGGGGTACGCGGGCGGGTGCGGCCGGCGTTCAATCCGCCCGCGTATTTCTTTCCCGGGGGTGGGGGCACGCACCGCGGGACGGCGGGGGCCGGGGCGGTCGTCGCACCGCACGGCTCGTCACCCGTTCGGAGTAATCCCGGGGTGCGGTGGCGTGGTGTGCCCCGGCGTTGACCATGATCTCCGGCGTGCGAGAACCCTTACCGTCCTCATCCGCCCGCCCGGCAAGGGCGTTGGCGCTGCTGGCCCTGGCGTGGTCGCTGTTCGGCGCACCGGCCGGCGCGGCGGTCGCCGATGCGTGCGCCTATGTCTCCATCGGGCCGGGCGGCACGACGACGGTGGCGGTCGCCGGGAGCGGCTCCTGGCCCACGTTCCCGCCCTGCCCGAAGCCCTCGCCACCCCCGAAGCCGACACCCACGCCCACCCCCCCACCGCCGCCTCCGCCACCGCCGAAGCCCACGCCCACGCCGACCCCGCCGCCTCCGCCACCGCCGAAGCCCACGTCGACGCCGACGCCGACGCCGACGCCATCGATGCCCGAGCCGACCCCGCCACCGACGCCCGAGCCGCCTCCGCCGCCGCGCCCGGCGCCGCCGCAGGCGCGCCCGGCACCCACGCCGCCGCCCCCGCCGGCTCCCAAGCCGCCGCCGTCGGCCGAGCCCGTCCCCGGCCCCTCCCTGACCCCGGTGCACTACCCGCGCCACCGCGCCGCCGCGCAGCGCGGGCGACCGGTGCGCGACGCGCCGTCGCCCCTCACCTTCGTCCTGCTCGTCACGGTGCCCGCGGTGATCGCCGTCGTCGCACTGCGGCCCCGCTGACCTCTGGAGGCTCCCCTTGCCGGAATGGCTTGTTCTCACCCTCGCGATGCTCGCCGCCGGTGCCGTGGTGGTCGCCATCACCGTCGTACGGCACCGCCGGGCGTCCGAGGACGAGGACCCCAGCGAGACTCCGGACGTCATCGAGTACATGACGATGTGGATCGGCGTGGTGTACGCCATTGTCCTGGGCCTCGCCATCGCCGGGGTCTGGGAGGCCCGGAGCGCGGCCCACGAGCACGTGCGGGCGGAGGCCGTCGCGCTGCACGAGATCTCCCAGCGGGTCCGGGTGTATCCGCCCGACGTCCGCGACCGCATTCGGGAGGATGTCAACGCCTATGTCGGACACGTCGTCACCACCGAGTGGCGGGAGATGGCCGACCACGACCGCGTCACCGGCCGCGGCACCGAACTGCTGGAGCGGATCCGCGCGGACGTCACCGACTACGAGCCGCGCTCCGACTTCGAGGCGCAGGCCTACCAGCCGCTCGTCGACCAGGTGGCCGCCGCGGACCAGGCGCGCAGCGCCCGCGCGGAGGCGACCGGGGCGACCATGCCGGGCGTGGTGTGGTTCGGGCTGATCACCGGGGCGGTGGCGACCATCGGCATGGTGTTCGCGCTGCAGATCAGGCGTACCGCGCGCGAATTGGTCCTCGCCGGGCTGTTCTCCGCGCTGATCGCCTTCCTGCTCTTCCTGATCTGGGATTTCGACGCGCCCTACAGCCGGGGGGTCGCCGCCTCGACGGAGCCGTTCCTGCGCTTCTTCCCGCACGCCGGGAAGTGACCCGCGGCGGGCCGCTCGGGCAAGGGCGACACGCGCGCCGCCCCCTGAGCGGCCCACAGGGTTGCCCCGTTCGCCCGACACGGATCGCGCTCTCGTTCGCATATTCCTAGCGTTTCACTCATCGAGGTGCATTTCCGATGCGAGCGGAACTGGTCCGCAGCTGCTCCTCGGGGACCCGGAGGATTCACATGCGCGCGATACGCGTCGCTTCGGCCGCGTTGCTGGGCGTCGGCGCCCTCGCCGTGACCGTGCCGTCGGCCGCTGCCTACGGGCAGGAGGACATCACCCCGTTCGGCTTCAGTGTCCTGCCCTCCACGAGCGCGGCCGGCGGTCGGGTCAGCCTGCGGGTGGACCGGGACGACGGCGGCTGCGCGGGTCCCGCGACGGTGACCTCGGCGGTGTTCGACGCCGTGACCATCCCGCGGCACCGGTCGACGGCGACGACGAAGGTCGACCGGGACGCCAAGCCGGGTGCGGTCTACCAGGTGACGTTCACGTGCGACGGCGCGAGCGGGTCGACGAGCCTGACGATCGCCGGTGGCCGCCCGGAGCCCACGCATCGCCCTGACCCGCCGCACCGGGTACCGTCCCACGGCGTGCGCGCCGGCGGGGGCGGCAGCTTCGCCGGCCTGGAACTCAAGGAGATCGGGCTCGGCGCCGCCCTGATCATGGGGTCGATCGGAGCGGCGTACCACCTGTCGCGCCGCCGCGGCGGCGAGGACGGCGCCTGACGACACGCAGAGAACCCCTGCGGCCACACGGCCCGGCCACAGGACTTCGCCCCGGAATCCGTGCGGATCTCCGGGGCGGAGCCTTGCCGACGTGTGCCGACGTGCATCGGTCCGAAGGGGGCGGATCGTGTGATCCGAAGGGGGCGGGCCGGGGCCGGACGGGAGCGTCCGGCCGGTGCGGTCAGATCTGCTTCTCGGCCCGGCGGCGCATCCAGAACACCCCGCCGCCGACGGCTGCCGCCGCCACCAGTGCGCCGCCGATGGCCATGTCGGTCGGTGTCGCCCCGGAGGAGCTGCTGCCGCCGAGACCGCCGCGGACACCGCCGATGACGGTGAAGGCCGCCGGGCGGGTCAGGGTCTTGCCGCCGCAGTGGACGGTGATGTCGTACGCGCCCGGGCGGGCGTGGCGGTTGATGGTGGCGGTGCCCTTGGCGCTCTCCCTGCTCGAGCCGGAAATCGCCGTCAGGGTGGTCTGGGGGAACGCGTTGGACGTCATGTGGCCGCCGGTCCTGCAGCCGTCGACCGTCACGGTCAGCTGGCCGCCGCGGGCGATGACGCTGGGCAGGGCGACGATGTTGCTCGGGGTGTCCCAGGCGACGGCCGCGGGGGCGGCGAGCCCCACGGCGGCGACGGCCGCGGCAGACACCGCCAGGGCACGAGAGTTACGCATGTGATCCTCCGCGGAAGGCGCCCCGGGAACCCGTCCCCGGAGAATCGGCGAGAAAGCGCCTCCCAGAAAGACCCTCAGTTGCCTTGCGTGGGCCCGCATTTCGGGAATGGTCCGTCCTGGTGAGCGGACACGCCGGGCCATATCCGCAAGGGGAGATATCGCCGCAGGTCACGGACTGACGGAGGAATTCGGCGGACGGCGACTCGGATGGCGCACCACACCGTGCCCGGCCACCCGTTCGCCACTGCCCCGTCGCCGGTTCTCCGCACGGCGCTTAGCGTTTTCGTATGCGCGAATTGACGCGGCGACGGCCGTGTCGAGAGGGGATGTCCCATGCATGAGTCCGAGCTGGCCGAAGAGGAGGAGCGGCGGAGGAAGCGGGCCCCGTGGGGCGTGATAGCGCTTGTTCTGCTGACGGGCCTCGCACTCATTCGGAATGGTTCGGGGGAATTCGACGTGGGTCCGCCGCAGCCCGCCTCGGCGGCGGCGACGGACGGCCGGGTGCCCGGCGGGACCTTCGCCAGGTCCCCCCGGGCCCCGCTGCCGTACTCCGTGCCCGACCGGGTGAGGATCCCTGCCATCCAGGTCGACGCGCCGATGATGCCGGTGGGTCTGGACGCGGAGGGCTGGGTGGACGCGCCGCCCCCCGAGGACCCGAACCTGGCCGGCTGGTTCACCGGCGCGGTCTCCCCCGGCGAGAAGGGCACCGCCGTCGTCGTCGGGCACGTCGACAATGAGCAGGGCCCCGCCGTGTTCTACGGGCTCGGCGCCCTGAAGCAGGGGCACCGCGTGGAGGTCTCCCGCCAGGACGGGAAGACGGCCGTCTTCGAGATCTACGGCATCGAGGTCTTCTCGAAGAACGACTTCCCCGGCGACCGCGTCTACAGCTCCAAGGGCACCGCGGACTGCGGGTCATCACCTGCGGCGGCGGCTTCTCGAAGCAGAACGGCTACGAGGGCAACGTCGTCGCCTTCGCCCGCCTGGTCGAGGCCCGCTGAGCGGTTCCCCGGCCGGGCGGGCGCGGCCCGTCAGGTGTACTGCCGTCGGGGAACGGTCACGTGGTAGCCCGAGTCGAGCAGTTCGGGAAGGTAGGCGCGCAGCGCCCTGACACTCTGGGAGCGGTCGCCCCCGGCGTCGTGCGAGAGCACCACGACGCCGGGGGCGGCGCCCTTCTCGACCCGGCGGGTGATGCTGCGGACGCCCGGCGTGGTCCAGTCCAGGGTGTCGACGGTCCAGGCGAGCGGTTCCATGCCGAGGTCGGCGCCGATCTGGAAGGTGGCCCGGTTCCAGGCGCCGTAAGGCGCACGGAACCACTGGGGGGGCTCTCCGTACACCTCCTCGATGACGTCGCTGGTGCGTTCCAGCTGGGAGCGGATCCGGGAACGGGTGAGCCGGGTCAGCAACGGGTGGGACCAGGTGTGGTTGCCGACCACGTGCCCCTCGTCGGCCATGCGGGACACCAGGTCCCGGTGGGCGTCGGCCATCTCCCCGCACACGAAGAACATGGCGCGCACGTCGTGCTTGGCCAGGGTGTCGAGGATGTCCGGGGTGTAGCGCGGGTCGGGTCCGTCGTCGAAGGTCAGCACCATGGTGCGGCCCCGCCCGGACACGCGCAGCAGGGGCTTGCGGCGCACCGGGGTCCGGCCGGGCGTGACGCGCCGCGGCCCGTAGCCGGTCAGGGGCTCGAGCCGGTAGGCGGAGGAGGTGAGCGGGCGCCGCGCCCGGGGGCCCGGCGCGGGGACGGGGGCGGGGAGTTCCGGTTCGCTCCCGGTGAGCGCCGCGAACACGCCGGCGGTGCCGGCCGCCCCCAGCGCGCCGGCGCAGCCGAGCAGCGCCCGGCGCCGCGTGAGCAACTGATCCTTCTTCATGACTCATCAGTCGCCCGTCGCGGCACCGGCGCACGCCGGTGACACCGGTCCGGCGGCATGATTCCACCCGCACGGCCGAGCCCCGGCGGCGCCGCACCCGCCGACGGGGCCCGGCGACCGTGCCCCGAGCCCGGTCCCTGCCGCCCCCTACCGCCCCATCACCAGCCCCTCGCCCGCCGCGCCCCGGCTGAGGGCCGTCGCGCGGATCCGGTCGCGGACGGGGCGCAGTACGTCGGCGCCCCGGGCGAGGGCTTCGTTGAGGTTGACGACCCGGCCGGCGTCCACGTCGAACCACTGGGGCACGAATTCGGCCCGGGTCACCTCCCAGCGCTGTCCGGGCCCGGCGGGCGGGGCGAAGGTGAAGCGGCCGACGGTGGACTCGTTGCCGCGGGGGTCCTTGGCGCCGGAGTGGTTGACCATCCTGCCGGCGATCTGGTCGCCCATGCCGTAGATCACCCAGGTGCCGTTGACCTTCTCGTAGGCCTGCGGCACGTGCGCGTGGGTGCCGAGGATCAGGTCGACGTCGGGGCGGCCCCCGGTGCGGGAGGCGGTCAGGACCCGGGCGAGGGTGAGCTGCTGCCGGTCGGGCGCCTCCTGCCACTCGGTGCCCCAGTGCAGGGACACGACGACGACGTCGGCGCCCTCCTGCCGGGCGGCCCGCGCGTCGGCCAGGATGCGGCCCTCGTCGATCAGGTTGACCGCCCAGGGCCGGCCGGCGGGCAGCGGGATGCCGTTCGTGCCGTAGGTGTAGGCGAGGTGGGCGACCGTCGCGGGGCCCGCGCGCAGGATCGTCGGGATGCGGGCCTCGGCCTCGGTGCGGGCCGATCCGGCGTGCCGCAGCCCGGCGCGGTCGAACGCGTCGAGGGTGCGGTGGATGCCGGCGGCGCCGTCGTCGAGGGTGTGGTTGGAGGCGGTGGAGCAGCCGTCGTAGCCGGTGGCGACGAGACCGCGCGCCACCTCGGGCGGGGAGGTGAACCGCGGGTAGCCGCTGTAGTCGCCGTCCGCGCCGTACACGGTCTCCATGTGGCACAGGGCGAGATCGGCGCGGGAGACGACGGACCGGATGCCGGAGAGCATCGGGGCGAAGTCGTAGCCCCTGCCGCCCGCGTCGAGGCGGGCCCGGTCGATGATGTTGGTGTGCGGGAGGACGTCGCCGGAGGCGACCAGGGTGAAGCCCCGGGAGGGGCGCGGCGCACTCGGGGCCGGGCCGCCGGACTGGTCGTGCCGGTCGGCCTGGCAGGCCGCGCCCACGGCCAGGAGCGCCGTCAGCGCCAGGGCGACCTGCCGTCTGCGTGCGATCATCACTCACCCCGCTGGAGTCGTTCGTGCAGATAAATAGGATTAAGCGGATGAACAGGTAAGAATTCTCCTGCGGTGGCGAGTGGCTCCGACACGCGTGTTAGGCCGTCCGGCGTGCGGATACGCGTTCACCGACCGTTCGTCGTACCGTTCATCGACGCGATCGACCGTCCGCCGCACACTCGTGTGCGCGGCCTGTCCCCCGGCAACGCCCTGCGATGCCATAACGGCCATGAACGCCGGAACCACCATCACGAGCGGGACGACCGCCGAGCACGAGCTCGCCGCGCTCCAGCGCGAGCACGGCCGGCCCCTCTTCGCGCTGCTGCTCCGGCTCTGCGACGGCGACCGGCAGCGCGCCGAGGACCTGGTGCAGGAGACCCTGGTGCGTGCCTGGCAGCACCCGGAGGCCCTGCACGCCGACGACTTCGACTCCGTACGGCCGTGGCTGCTGACCGTGGGACGGCGGCTGGCGATCGACGCGCGACGCGCCCGGCAGGCCCGGCCACCCGAGGTCGGCGACGCGGTGCTGGAGAACGCCCGGGTCTGCGCCGACCACGCCGAGCGGGCCGCGGCGGCACTCGACGTGCGCAAGGCTGTGAAGACCCTCACGCCGGAACACCGTGACGTCCTGGTACTCGTGTACTTCGAGGGGGCGAGTGTGGCGGAAGCGGCGGCAGCCCTCGGCATTCCGCCCGGTACGGTGAAATCTCGCGCGTACTACGCGCTGCGCGCCCTGCGCCGGGTGCTTCCGGGATACGCCGGCGACCTGCGGTGAAACTGACCGCTGAGTCAAACCTCCGTAAAGCGCCTTGCTGAGGACCCCGGTTGAGTAATCGGCTGTCCTCATCCGTGTTCCGGACCGGGACCCGGCTCGGGCGACGCGCATGCACCGGAGGAAGGCAGGAAGGGATGCAGTACAGAGGTCGAGAGAGCACGGACGGTGAACTCACCGTCCCCATGGCCTGGTTGTACGCCGAGTACATCGCCGACGAACTGCTGCGCAGCGGCGACCTGATGCCGCCGACGTCCTTCGAGTTCCGCGCGGGGCGGGACGCGCTGGCGCTGACCGTCTTCCTGTCCGACACGGACGGCGAGCTGTCCGGCATCCGCGTCGTCACCCAGCTGGAGACCTGGCTGTCGCTGACGGCGTACGACCAGCCGTGGCAGGAGTGGGTGCGCGAGAGGCTGGCCGAGTTCGCCGCCGACGCCGCGGCCTCGGGACGTCCCGCGCCGGATCTCGCCCTGGCCGAGGCGGCCTGGCGCTGGCTGCAGGAGACCGAGCTGCTCGCGCCCGACCTGAACGCGGTGCCGGGCGGCGCGCCCGTGTCCGGGGAGGACGAGGGGCCGAAGGTGTGGACCCCGGCCTGGCAGCTCGGGCTCCCGCTGGGCCACCTGGCGATCCATCTTTTCTAGCCCCGCTTTTCCGGCCTCGGCTGTTCCGGCGTTGCTGTTCCGGTCTCGCTGTTCCGGTCTTGAGTGATCCGGCTGCCGGGTGCGTACCGGTGGGGGCAACGAGCCACCCCACCCGCACCCGGCACGAGGATTCGGCATGAGGTCCCTGGAACGGCACCGTGACGCCGGCGCGTACGCGCTCGGCGTGCTGGACGAGGCGGAGGCCTTCCGTTTCGAGGACCACCTCCTGGAGTGCCCCGGCTGCGCCGCCCGGGTGACCGGATTCGCGCCGACCACCCGCCGGCTCATGCTCTACCGTCGGGCCACGCCCCGCTTCGTGACCCCGGCCGCACGGCCCGGCGCGCGGCTGCTGGACCGGCTGCTGTCCGAGGTCGCCGCCCGGCGCCGGACCGGACGCCGGCGGATGCTGTGCGCGGTGGCCGCCTCGGTGGTGGCGCTCGCCGGGCCCGCCGTCGCACTGCACGCGCAGGGCGGAAGGACCCCGGCGCCGGTCACGGCGGCCGACGAGCGGTCCGGGGTGTGGGCGCGGCTGACGGCCGAGGACCAGGAGTGGGGCAGCGAGGTCGAGCTGACCGTCGGGGACGGCGCGGGGCCGCGCGTCTGCCGGCTGGTCGCGGTGGGCCGGGACGGCTCGGAGGAGACGGTGGCCGGCTGGAACGTGCCGCGGCACGACGCCCGCCCGCACACCGTGCGGGGCGGGGCGGCCCTGCGTCCCGGGGAGATCGCACGGTACGAGGTGCGTACGTCGGACGGCCGGCGTCTGGTGACGCTGATCGCGCCGCCCGGCCCGTGAGGACGGCGGGGTTCGGGAAGGGCACGCGCCGCCCGGCCGGTGAACGTGCGGCGAGGGCCGGGGGCGTCGCGGGAACAGCACGAGCCGCCGAACTCGCCGCCCGGCCCCTGAACGCGGCGGAGCCCCGACGCGTCACAGGAACGGCACGTCGCCGATCCGTCACCCTTCCCGTTCTCGTTCCCGCCCGGAGGAGCCATGCGTCCGCATCGCGCCCGCACCGCCGTCCAGCCGTTCGTCGCGCTCGCCCTGTTCGCCGGCACCGCCTGCGGCGCGCAGTCCGCCGGGGGTGAGCCGCCGCCCCGGTCGGAGGCCCGCGCCCGTGCCGTCGCCGACGCGTGGAACGGCTCCCCGGCCGCCGCGGCCTGGCGCCGGGGCCTGGTCCCGACGGGGGACGTGGTCCAGCTGCCCGAGGGGGCCTTCCGCAGCGGCGCGGACACACGCGCGTACGCCCTCCACGACTTCGAGCTGCGCGGCCCGCTGCCCGGCCCGCCCGGCGAGGACGCCGAGGTGACCTGGGAGAACGGCGACAGGCTGACGCTTCCGCTGCTGACGGCGCGGGGGGCCTACCGGGCGCTGGACCGCGGCGACGGGCCCGGACCGCACCTGACGGTGACCGGCGTGCGGGCGGGCCGCATGACGCTGGGGACCAGCCGCGGCCCGGCATCGGTCCCGGCCTGGCTGTTCACCCTCAAGGGTTACGACACGCCGCTCAGGCGGATCGCCGTACGCCCCACCGAGCTGCCCGCGCCGCCGGGCGCGGCACCGGAGGCGGGCGCGGGGCTGTGGAAAGTGGGGCGGCTGACCGGGGTGTCCGGCGACGGCCGCTCCGTCACCGTGCGGGCGGGGCACGGCGCCTGCGACGACGGGCCCGTCGTGGACGTGCTGGAGACGCAGGGCAGCGTGGTGCTGTCGGGGCGGGTCACCGGGACGGACGACGGCCCCTGCACCGCGCAACTGCTGTACGACGAGGTGACCGTCGAGCTCGGCCGGCCGCTCGGCGACCGGGCCGTGCTGGACGCCCTGACCGGCCGCCCGGTGCCGTACGGGGACCCCGTCACTTGAGCAGCCGGGACAGCCTGCGGTCCGCCAGGGGCCTGCCGCCGGTCTGGCAGGTCGGGCAGTACTGGAGGGAGGAGTCGCTGAAGGACACCTCGCGGATCGTGTCGCCGCACACCGGGCAGGGCTCCCCGGTGCGGCCGTGGACGCGCAGGCCGCTCTTCTTCTCCGCCTTCAGCCGCCCGGCCGCCACACCCCGGGTGCGTTCCACCGCCTGGGTGAGCGTGCTGCGCAGCGCCTCGTACAGGCGGGTGGTCTCCTCGGGGGTGAGGGACGCGGCCGGCTTGAACGGCGACATCTTCGCGGCGTGCAGGATCTCGTCACTGTAGGCGTTGCCGACGCCCGCGATCAGGCCCTGGTCGCGCAGGGCGCCCTTGAGCCGGCGGCGCTCGGCCTTCAGCAGCCCGGCGAACCGCGCCTCGTCGAAGTCGGCGGCGAGCGGGTCGGGGCCGAGGCGGGCGATGCCGGCGACGTCCCGCGGGTCGGCCACGACGTACACGGCGAGGCGCTTTTGCGTGCCCGCCTCGGTGAGGTCGAAGCCCGCGCCGGTCTCCAGGGCCACGCGCAGCGCGAGGGGACCCTTGCCGGGGCGGGGCGGGCCGTCGGGGAGGCGGTCCTTCCAGTGCAGCCAGCCCGCGCGGGCCAGATGGGTGACCAGGTGCGGGCCGCCGTCCGTGGCGAGGTCCAGGAACTTGCCGTACCGGCGCACCGCGGTGACCTCGCGGCCCTCGACGGCGCCGGGCGGCGGGTCGTACGTCTTCAGGACGCTGATCGCCACGGGCAGCACCCGCACGATCTCGTGGCCGACGAGGTGCTCGGTGAGGAAGTCCTTGAGCGCCTCGACCTCGGGGAGTTCCGGCATAGGTCCAGGGTGCCACCCGGGGCGTGCGCGGTCAGGTCCGCGCGGGCGTCACGAACTCGCTCCACACGCACTTGCCGCCGCCCCGGGCCTCCACGCCCCACGCGTCGGAGAGCAGTTCCACGAGCAGCAGCCCCCGCCCGGACACGCCCGACTGGCCCGGGTCGCGGCGGCGCGGCAGCGCGCTGGAGGAGTCCTCGACCTCGACGCGCAGCCGCCGGCCGGAGCCGGTGAGGACCCTCAGGGTGACGATCGCGGCGCCCTCGGTGTGCATGAGGGCGTTGGTGATCAGCTCGTCGGCGGTCAGTTCGATGTCGTCGGCCCGGTCGGCGGCGCCCCAGGCGCGCACGGCGGCGCGGATCATGTGCCGGGCGCCGGTGAGGGCCTCGGCGTCGCCGGGTGCCACGTGCTGCTGGAGCCGGCCGCCGGGCTGCGGGGTGTCCGGCTCCCGGCGACGCAGCAGGAGCACGGCCACGTCGTCGTCGCCGCCGCGCTGGCCGGCGACGTCGATGAGGAGGTCCGCGAGGGCGTGGACGTCGTCGGGGCCGGACCGGACGAGCCCGGTGAGGGTGCGCATGCCGTCGTCGAGGTCGCTGCCGGGCTGTTCGACGAGGCCGTCGGTGCACAGCAGCAGGGTGCAGCCGGGGTCGAGCTCCAG
The DNA here is from genome assembly GCF_040682395.1 of Streptomyces sp. NPDC051207. Classification (NCBI taxonomy): domain Bacteria; kingdom Bacillati; phylum Actinomycetota; class Actinomycetes; order Kitasatosporales; family Streptomycetaceae; genus Streptomyces; species Streptomyces sp. NPDC051207. Next base: position 65,361 of record NZ_JBFBAX010000001.1, read on the forward strand.
GGTGCCGACGGGGTGGTCGAGGCTGCCGAACTCTGCGGACAGGCCGAGCGGCAGCCCGCCCTCGACGGGGACGCGGCGGCAGGTCCCGTCGGCCCGGCGCACCAGCGCGTCGATGTGACCGGCCCGCACCACCTGCACGACTCCGGTGGTCAGGTCGGCCTCGGCGTACAGGCAGGTCGCGAAGCGGTCGGTGTCGAGTTCGTGCAGGAACACCGAGGCGCGGGCCATCACGGTGGCCGGGGGGTGCCCCTCGGCGGCGTAGGCGCGCAGCACGATGCGCAGCTGGCCCATGACGGCGGCGGCGTGCGTGTCGTGCCCCTGGACGTCGCCGATGACGGCGCCGACCCGGCCGCCGGGCAGCGGGATCAGGTCGTACCAGTCGCCGCCGATGTCCCGGCCCAGGGTGCCGCCGACGGAGGCGGCGCGGTAGCGGACGGCGACCTCGGCGCCGGCCACGCTGGGAATGGTGCGCGGCAGCATGGCCTGCTGGAGGCCCTCGGCGAGGTCCATCTCCTGCTCGTAGAGCATGGCGCGTTGCAGGCTCTGGGCGATGCCGGTGCCCAGGGCGAGCAGGACGTTGCGGTCCTCGGGCGTGAAGCCGCGGCGGTCGCTGTAGAGCAGGCCCATCGCGCCGATCGGGCGGGCCTGGGCGATCAGCGGGAGGTAGGCGGCCGAGGTGACGTTCAGGTCGGTGAGGTGCGGCCACAGGATCGGGTAGCGCTCCGCGAACTCCTCCGGCGACTCGATGAAGCGGGGGCTGAGGGTGCGCACGACCTCGCTCATCGGGTAGGGCTCGTCGATCCGGGTGACGCGGGTGCCGGGGACGAAGCTGCCGGCCGGGCCCTCGGCGATGAGCCGGATGCGGCCGGCCTCCACCAGGCCCATGACGAGGCTGGTGGCGCCCAGGTGGGTGAGGCCGTGGTTGTCCTTGAGGACGTCGAGGACGTCGTCCACGGTGCGGGCGTGGGCGAGCGCGGCGGTCGCGAACTGGACGACGCTGGTCTGCTGGCGGCGTGCCGTCTCCAGGGCGGCCTGCTCGCGGCGGGTGGCGAGTTCGTCGAGTTCCTCGGTGGCGTCGCGGACGATGCCGATGATCCGGCGGGGGCGGCCGGTTCCGTCGCGCCGGATGCAGCCCTGGGTGTGGGTCCAGCGCAGGGAGCCGTCGCGGCAGCGGATGCGGAAGTACGTGCCGTAGTTCTCGCTGCCGTCCTTCAGGGCGCGGGCGACGATGGCGTCCAGCCGGTAGCTCTCGGTGGGCGGCACGCGCACGGCGAGGCTCTCCGGCCTGCCGTCGAACTCGTCGGGGCGCAGGTCGAACACCTCGTACGCCTGGGCGTCCATGTGGAAGTGGCCCGCGTCGAGGTCCCAGTCGAAGCTGCCCATGCGGTTGAGCGCCAGGACCGGTTCCGGGTGGGCGGGCCAGTCGTCCGGGAGTGACAGGGCGCTCGCTCCCCGGTCAGCCATGGGCCCACCTCGCCTGCATCTGTCCGACCCTTCCCCCGGGGAGCCACGCGAACGCGGCCGTACCGAACACCGTTCGCCTACCATTGTCCGCTTTGTCAGTGCGGGTTGCCCGAGCAGCGCAGTGGTACACGGGGGGTGATCCCGTACCGCGGCGCACGTGCCCGCGCGGCGCCGGAAGGAGGGGCCCACGGCCGTGGAGTGGTTCACCGCACCCGACTACTGGCTGAGCAGGCTGGTCTTCCAGCGTGCGCTGGCCGCGGTCTATCTGGTCGCGTTCCTGACGGCCGCGCTGCAGTTCCGGCCCCTGCTCGGGGAGCGCGGGATGCTGCCGGTGCCCCGGTTCGTCGCCCGGGTGCCCTTCCGGCGGGCGCCGAGCCTGTTCCACTGGCGCTACTCCGACCGGCTGTTCGCCGCGGTCGCGTGGACCGGCTGCGCGGTGTCGGCGGCGCTGCTCGCGGGCCTCGACGGGCTCCTGCCGCTGTGGGGCGCGATGCTGCTGTGGCTGGTGCCGTGGGCGCTGTACCTGTCGATCGTGAACGTCGGGCAGACCTGGTACGGCTTCGGCTGGGAGTCGCTGCTGCTGGAGGTGGGGTTCGTCGCCGTCCTGCTCGGCAACGACGAGGTGGCGCCCCCGGTCGTGGTGCTGTTCCTGCTGCGCTGGATCCTGTTCCGCGTGGAGTTCGGCGCGGGGCTGATCAAGATGCGCGGTGACGAGTGCTGGCGCAGGCTCACGTGCCTGGACCACCACCACGAGACGCAGCCCATGCCGGGCCCCCTGAGCTGGTTCTTCCACCACCTGCCGAAGCCGGTGCACCGGGTGGAGGTGGCTGCGAACCACGTCACGCAGCTCGTGGTGCCGTTCCTGCTGTTCACGCCGCAGCCGGTCGCCTCGGCCGCCGCCGTGCTGATGATCGTCACCCAGCTGTGGCTGGTGCTGTCCGGCAACTTCTCCTGGCTGAACTGGATCACCATCGTGCTCGCGCTGTCCGCGGTGCGCTTCCCGGGCGACGCGCCGGCCGGGGTGCCCGGCGCCCCGCTGTGGTACGAGGTCCTGGTCCTGGCGGTCGCCGCCGGGCTGGTGGCCCTCAGCCACCGGCCGGTCCGCAACATGCTCTCCCGCCGCCAGGTGATGAACCGGTCCTTCGACCCGCTGCACCTGGTCAACACCTACGGCGCGTTCGGCAGCGTCAGCCGGGTCCGCCACGAGGTGGTGGTCGAGGGAACCTGGGACGACGTGCCGCGCGAGGACTCGGACTGGCGGGAGTACGAGTTCCGGGGCAAGCCCGGCGATCCGCGGCGCTGGCCGCGTCAGTTCGCGCCCTACCACCTGCGGCTCGACTGGATGATGTGGTTCGCCGCGCTCTCCCCCGCGTACGCCGGGTCGTGGTTCGGGACGTTCGTGGAGCGGCTGCTGGAGGGCGACCGGGCCACCCTGCGGCTGCTGCGCGCCTCCCCGTTCCCGCCCGGCCGGCCACCGCGCTTCGTGCGGGCCCGGCTGTTCCGCTACCGGTACACGACCTGGCGGGAGCTGCGCGAGACGGGGGCGTGCTGGGAGCGGACGTATGTGCGGGAGTTCCTGCCGCCCACGCGGCTGGCGGGGGCGGCGGAGGGGGCGTGAGGACGCGGACGCCGGGGGCAGCGCGTCGCCCGCGGGACGCGCTGGGGCCCACGGGTCGGCCGCGGGCGTGGTCGTCGGCGTAATCGTTGGGGCTCGGAGGCCGCCGTGGGCCCTGGTCGCCACGTGATTCAAGAGGGCTCAGAGGCCTTGGTGGGTTCTGGACGCAGCGTGATCGCCGGGGCTCAGAGGTCGTAGATCCTGGTCGCGGTCGTCTCGAAGACGGCGGTCCGTTCCGGCTCGCTCAGGCCGGCGGTCAGCTCGCGCGCGGCCGTGAGCACGGCGCCGTAGGGCGCGGCGAGGGTGCACACGGGCCAGTCGGAGCCGAACATCAGCCGCTGCGGGCCGAACGCCTCCAGGGCCACCTCCGTGTACGGCCGCAGCCCGGCGACGGTCCAGGACGCCGGGTCGGCCTCGGTGACCAGGCCGGAGAGTTTGCCGACGGTGTTCGGCAGCCGGGCCAGGGTCCGCACCGCGCCCGCCCAGGGCTCGCGCGTGCCGTCGGCGACGGGCGGCTTGCCGAGGTGGTCGAGGACGAAGGTGAGGCCGGGGTGCGCGGCGGCGGCCTCGGCGCAGGCGGGCAGCTGGTGCGGGCGGACGACGAGGTCGTACACCAGGCCCGCGTCCGCGACGGCGGCGAGCCCCCGGCGCACGTCCGGCCGCAGCAGCCAACGCGGGTCGGCCTCGCCCTGGACCTGGTGGCGGACGCCCTTGAGGTGGCGCCCGCCCGGCAGTTCCCGCAGCCGGGCCAGCTCGTCGGCGACGCCGGGGCTCGTCAGGTCGGTCCAGCCGACCACGCCGGCGATCAGCTCGTGCCGGGCCGCGAGGGCGAGCAGTTCCGGTGTCTCCTCGGGCACGGTGACCGTCTGCACCAGGACGCTGCGCACGACTCCCGCCGGGCGGGCCTCGGCCTCGAACTCGCCCGCGGTGAAGTCGCGGTGCAGGGGCGCCAGTTCAGGGCCGGTGATCCAGTCCTGGTCCCGCACGGACAGGTCCCAGACGTGGTGGTGGGCGTCGACGGTCACGCCCGGTCCCCGGCCGGTACGGGCGCACCGGGCGGGATGAGGCCCGTCGCGCGCAGTTCCGCCCACAGGGCCGCGGGGACGGGCGCCGCGAACTGCTCGGCGCAGTCCTCGACCTCGGCCGCCGAGCGGGCGCCCACGAGGACGCCGGCGACGGCCGGGTGCGCGGCGCAGAAGGCGAGGGCGCAGGCGCGCAAGGTGGTGCCGTGGCGTTCGGCGGCCTCCTTCAGGCGCAGCGCGCGCTCCAGGACGTCCGGGGGCGCGGCGGCGTAGTCGTAGGTGGCTCCGGGTTTCGGGTCGGCCAGCAGGCCGGAGTTGAAGGCGCCGCCGACGAGCACGGAGACGCCGCGCCGCTGCGCTTCGGGCAGCAGGTCGGTCAGCGCGGCGTGGTCGAGCAGGGTGTAGCGGTTGGCACACAGCACCACGTCGATGTCGGTGTCGCGGACGAAGCGGGTGAGCATCTCCGTCTGGTTCATGCCGACGCCGATGGCGCCGACGACGCCCTCGGAGCGCAGCCGCTCCAGCGCCGGGTAGCCGTCGCGGAAGGCCTCCTCGGCGTGGTCGTCGGGATCGTGGAGGTGGACGACGTCCACCCGGTCCAGGGCGAGGCGCTCCAGGCTCGCCTCAAGGGTGCGGCGGATGCCGTCGGCGGTGAAGTCCCAGACGCGGCGGTGCGTGGCGGGGACGGCGAAGCCGTTCGCCAGGTCGTCGCCGGCGCCGTCCGCGGGTTCGAGGCGGCGGCCGACCTTGGTGCCGACGGTGTACTCGGCCCGGGGCCGGCCGGCGAGGGCGGCGCCGATACGGCGTTCGGACAGGCCGAGTCCGTAGTGCGGCGCGGTGTCGAAGTGGCGGATGCCGCAGCGCCAGGCGGCGTCCAGCGCGGCGTGCGCCTGCTCGTCGGTGAGCGGCGCGTACAGGTTGCCGATGGCACCGCCGCCGAAGCCCAGGCGGCTGACGCGGACGGCACTGCGGCCCAGGCGGCTGGTCGCCGCGCCGCCTGCCCCGGTCACCGTGACTCCGGGCGGAGCCTGAGGCCGTGCATGCCGCCGTCGACGGCCAGGGCCGTGCCGGTGGTGGCGCCGGACAGCGGGCTCGCCAGGTAGGCGACGGCGCCCGCGACTTCGCCGGCCGAGACGAGGCGGCCGGTGGGCTGTCGGGCCTCCAGCTCGGCGCGTTCGGCGGCCGGGTCGTCGGCCGCGTCCAGCAGGCGCTCGACCCACGGGGTGTCCGCCGTACCGGGGTTGACGCAGTTGACGCGGATGCCCTCGCGCACGTGGTCGGCGGCCATGGCGAGGGTGAGCGCGTGCACGGCGCCCTTGGAGGCGCTGTAGAGCGCGCGCCGCGGCAGGCCGGCCGTCGCGGCGACGGAGCAGGTGTTGACGATCGCGGCGTGCGCGGAGCGGCGCAGGTGCGGCAGGCAGGCGCGGGCCGTGCGGACCATGCCGAGGACGTTGACGTCGAGGACGCGGTGCCACTCGTCGTCGGGGTTGTCCTCGACGGTGCCCTGCGCGCCGATGCCCGCGTTGTTGACCAGGATGTCGAGGCCGCCGAGGGCGGTCACGGCCGCCGTGACCGCCTCGCGCACCGACGTGTCGTCGCCGACGTCGGCGCGGTAGGGCAGCAGGGGCGGCTCGACGGGCGACGGGTCCAGGTCGAGGACGGCGACCCGGGCGCCGCGCCCGGCGAGGAGTTCGGCGGTGGCCCGCCCGATGCCGGAGGCGCCGCCCGTCACCAGCGCCGTCAGGCCGGCGAAGTCACTCGTGCCGCCGCCGGTTGTCGTGTCCGTGCCGTCCGGTTGCGCGTCGCTCATGCCGCCTCCTTGGGTGTGCGGCCCGCGTCGGCGGCCCAGAAGGTGCCGTGCGGGTAGGTGTACCGGGCGATGGACTCGGGCCGCATGGCCGCCGAGAAGCCCGGTGCGGTGGGTGCCGTGTAGTGGCCCTCACGGATGACCACCGGGTCGAGGAAGTGGTCGTGGAGGTGGTCGACGTACTCGATGACGCGGTCCTCGGTGGTGCCGGACAGCGCGACGTAGTCGAACATCGCGAGGTGCTGGACGAGTTCGCACAGGCCGACACCGCCCGCGTGCGGGCACACCGGCACCCCGGCCTTCGCCGCCAGCAGCAGGATCGCCAGGTTCTCGTTGACTCCGCCGACGCGGGCCGCGTCGATCTGCACGATGTCGACGGCGCCCGCCTGGAGGAGCTGCTTGAAGACGATCCGGTTGGGGACGTGCTCGCCGGTCGCCACCTTCACCGGCGCCACGGCCCGGCGGATCGCCGCGTGCCCGAGTACGTCGTCGGGGCTGGTGGGCTCCTCGATCCAGTACGGGTCGGACCCGGCCAGCGCCCGTGTCCACTCGATCGCCTCGGTGACGTCCCAGCGCTGATTGGCGTCCACGGCGATGCGCACCCCGGGGCCGACCGCGGCGCGGGCGACGCGGCAGCGCCGCAGGTCGTCCTCGCGGTCCGCGCCGACCTTCAGCTTGATCTGCGTGAAGCCGTCGGCGACCGCCCGCGCCGCGAGCCGGCTCAGCTTGTCGTCGTCGTAGCCGAGCCAGCCGGGCGAGGTGGTGTACGCCGGGTAGCCGCGCTCCAGCAGCCGCGCGGTGCGCTCCGCTGCGCCCTCCTTGCCGCGGCGCAGCAGGTCCACGGCCTCCCCCGGGGTGAGGGCGTCGGTGAGGTGACGGAAGTCGACCTGGCCGGCGAGCCATGCGGGGTCGGCGTCGGCGAGCAGCCGCCACAGCGGCTTGCCCGCGCGCTTGGCGGCGAGGTCCCAGGCCGCGTTGACGACCGCGCCGACCGCCATGTGCATCACGCCCTTCTCGGGCCCGAGCCAGCGCAGCTGGCTGTCGCCCGTCAGGTCGCGGTACAGGGTGCCCGGGTCGGCGCACAGCTCCTCCACGGACCGGCCGACGACATGCCCGCGCAGCGCCTCGATCGCGGCGACCTGGACGTCGTTGCCGCGTCCGATGGTGAACGTGAAGCCGTGGCCCTCGTGACCGTCGGCGGCGTCGGTGCGCAGGACGACGTACGCCGCCGAGTAGTCGGGGTCCGGGTTCATCGCGTCGGAGCCGTCGAGTTCGCGGGAGGTCGGGAAGCGGATGTCGTGGGTGTCGAGGGCGGTGACGCGGGTGCGGATCGCGGACACGTGCGGGGCCTCCCCGGAAAGCGGTTGCCGCATATTTATCAGACCACTCGCCGTGCACGACACCCCCAGGGCGGACCGATTCGCCCGAACGGCGGGACACCGAACCGGTATTGGTCCGACCACTTCGTGGCTAGACTGCGGCGCCGGCGACGGGAGGAACGGCGTGGACGAGGACGGCAGGGGCACGGTCCCGCAGCGCGCCGTCGAGCGGATCAAGGCGATGATCGCCGAGGGCACCCTGCGACCCGGGCAGCGGCTGCCCACCGAGCGGGACCTCGCCGCGCGGCTCGGCATCTCCCGCGGCTCGATGCGCGAGGCGGTGCGCGCCCTGACGGTCATGGGCGTCCTGGAGGCACGGCACGGCTCCGGCATCTACGTCACCCAGCTGCGGGCCGCCGACCTGCTGGAGACCTTCGGGGCCATGGCGGACCTGTCGCCCGGCGCGCAGCTGCCGGAGATGCTGGAGGTGCGGCGCATCCTGGAGTCGGCGGCGGCGGCGCTGGCGGCGGCCCGCATCACCGAGGAGCAACTCGCCGACGTCGAGCGGCACCTGGCGGCCATGAACGCCACCGACGACCCGGAGGAACTCCTCACCCACGACCTCGCCTTCCACCGCGCGATCACGGCCGCCGCCGGCAACGAGACCCTCGCCGCGCTGCTGGAGGGCCTGTCGTCCCGTACGGTCCGCGCCCGCGTGCGCCGAGGGCACCAGGAGCGGGGCGCGATCGAGCGCACGCGGCGGGAACACGCGGCCGTGCTCGCCGCGTTGGCCGCCCGCGACCCGGAGGCGGCGCGCACCGCTGCGGCGGCGCATGTGGCGGCGGTGGAGACGTGGCTGCGGGAGCGGATCGGGGGGTGAGCGAGACGGTCCGTGCGGCTGCGCTCCCGCGTGAGGGTGAGCTCCCCTTTCCGTGCCGCTGGGCCGGCGCGTGCGGGTGAGCGGCGCGTTCGGTCCCACCGCACGCACCCGCACGGACGAGACCGCCTTCCGTGCCGCTGCGCCCCCGCGTGCGGGTAAGCACCGCCTTCCGTCCCGCTCGGCCCCCGCGCGTGGATGATCACCGCCCTCCGTGCCACTCGGCCCACCCGCCCGCGCCGCCCCCCTCTGCTCAACCGCCTGACCTCTACGCCCCCCTCCGGAACCGCAGCGTCATCAGCTCGAACGGGCGGAGCCTCAGTGCCACCTTGCCGTCCTCCAGCCGCGGGGAGTGCGGCAGCGGGCGTTCCAGGAGGTCCGTCGCCGTGACGTCCGTGGCCCCGAAGTCCGTGGTCAGCGTGGCGCGGACCCGCCCCCCGTGCGCCTCGTGCAGCCGCACCACCACGTCCCCGCTGCCGTCGTCCGCGAGCTTCACGGCCGTGACCACGACCGCGTCCCGGTCCACCGTCACCAGCGGCGCGACCCCGTCCGTGCCGGTGAGCCGCCGCTCCGGCAGGTTGATCCGCCAGCCCTCGCGCACCGCGTCGCCGACGGAGGCGCCCGGCACGAGCGCGTGCCGGAAGCGGTGCGCGCCCTGGTCGGTCTCCGGGTCGGGGAAGCGCGGCGCGCGCAGCAGGGACACCCGGACGGTGGTCGTCGTACCGCGGTCGCCGTCGGTGCGCACGGCGCGGGTCACGTCGTGGCCGTACGTCGAGTCGTTGACGACGGCGACGCCCCAGCCGGGCTCCTCCAGGTGCACGAAGCGGTGGTTGCACGCCTCGAACTTGGCCGCCTCCCAGCTGGTGTTGGTGTGGGTGGGCCGGAAGACGTGCCCGAACTGGGTCTCGGACGCGTACCGTTCGGCGTGCAGGTCGAGCGGGAAGGCGAGCTTGAGGAACTTCTCCGTCTCGTGCCAGTCGACCTCCGTGTCCACGAGCAGCCGCCGCTCCCCCGCCGCCAGGGACAGCACCTGGGTGACGCGGGACGCGCCGAAGGAGCGGACGATCCGCACCGACGCGCCGTCGTCACCGGGCCCGGCCTCATCGACGTCCACGAGGTCGGTGACGGTGTTGCGGTAGAACGAGTCGACGTCCCAGGCGTCCCACTTGTTCGGCAGGTCGGTGTGCAGCTGGAGCAGGTTGGCGGCCTCGCCGGGGGCGATCGTCTCGCGGTCGGCGACGATGTCGTAGGCGGAGACGACCAGTCCGCGGGCGTCGATCTCCACCCGCAGCAGGCCGTTGTCCAGGACGTGCCCGCCGCCGTCGCGCGCGGTGAGCGAGGTCCGGGGCCCGGTCTCGGCGGCCGGGCCCGCGCCGCCCGCCGGGACGCCGGCCCGGGCGTGCGGCGCGGCGTTGAACAGCAGGGGCCGGTCGCCGTCGCCGGCCAGGGCGTGCTGGGCCGCGCCGACGATGCCGTCCAGTTCGGCGGTGATCCGCTCGTAGGTGGCGCGGGCCTCGCGGTGCACCCAGGCGATGGACGAGCCGGGCAGGATGTCGTGGAACTGGTGCAGCAGGACCGTCTTCCAGATGCGGTCCAGGTCTTCGTAGGGGTAGGGGAATCCGGTGCGGACGGCCGCGGTGGCCGCCCACAGCTCCGCCTCGCGCAGCAGGTGCTCGCTGCGGCGGTTGCCCTGTTTCGTCTTCGCCTGGCTGGTGAGGGTGGCGCGGTGGAGTTCGAGGTACAGCTCGCCGACCCAGACGGGCGCGTCGGGGTATTCGGCGGCGGCCTTGGCGAAGAACGCCTTGGGGGTCTCCCAGGTGACGGTCGCCGAGCCCTCGAGGTCGCGCAGCCGGGCGGCCCTGGCGATCATCTCGCGGCTGGTGCCGCCGCCTCCGTCGCCGAAGCCGGTGGGGGCGAGGGAGTGCCGGGCGGCGCCCTTGTCCTTGAAGTTGCGGGCGGCGTGGGCGATCTCGGCGCCCGTCATGGCGCAGTTGTAGGTGTCGACGGGCGGGAAGTGCGTGAAGACGCGGGAGCCGTCGATGCCCTCCCACTGGAAGGTGTGGTGCGGGAACCGGTTGGTCTGCGACCAGGAGATCTTCTGCGTCAGCAGGTACCTGGAGCCCGCCGCGCGGATGATCTGCGGCAGTCCGGCCGCGAAGCCGAACGTGTCGGGCAGCCACGCCTCGTCGTTCTCGATGCCGAACTCGTCCAGGAAGAACCGCTTGCCGTGCACGAACTGCCGGGCCATCGCCTCCGAGCCCGGCATGTTGGTGTCGGACTCCACCCACATGCCGCCGGCCGGCACGAACCGCCCGTCGGCGACCGCCTTCTTCACCCGCGCCCACACCTCGGGCCGGTGGTCCCGCACCCACGCCCACTGCTGGGCCTGCGACATGGCGAAGACGAACTCCGGCTCGTCCTCCAGCAGCGCGGTCATGCTGGCGGCGGTACGGGCCACCTTGCGCACGGTCTCGCGCAGCGGCCACAGCCACGCCGAGTCGATGTGGGCGTGGCCGACGGCGCTGATGCGGTGCGCGGACGGCGCGGCGGGCGAGGAGAGCACGCCGGTGAGGCGGGAGCGGGCCTCGGCGGCGGTGCCGCCCACGTCCTGGAGGTCGAGCGCGTCCAGGGCGCGTTCCACCGCGCGCAGGACCTCCCAGCGGCGGGCGGAGTCGACCGGCAGCTCGGCCATCAGCTCGCCGAGCACCTCCAGGTCGATCACGAGGTGCCACACCGTCTCGTCCAGGACGGCGAGATCCATGCGGCCGAGGGTGTACTGCGGCTCGCTGCCCGCGGTCTCCCGGTCGCCGAGCCAGGTGGGCCCGAACGGGTGCGGGCCGAAGATGACGGGGTTGGAGGCGGCCTCGATGTGCAGCCGGACCCGCTCGCCGCCCGCGGCGGGCGCGCCGATCCGCACCCACTGGTTGAGCGGGTTGACGCCCTTCACCGGGGTGCCGTCCGGCCGGTGGACCAGGCCCTCGCACTGGAAGCCGGGCATGCTGCCGTCGAAGCCGAGGTCGAGCAGCGCCTCGACGGTCCTCCCGGCCCACTCCTCGGGGACGGTCCCGGTGACGGTGAACCAGCTGGTCCCCCACGGCGCGCCCCAGCGGGTGCCGGCCGTGATCGGCTCGGGTTCGGCGGCCAGGCCCTCGGCGACCGGCACGGGTTCGCCGGGGGCGTGCCAGACCGCCACGTCCAGCGGCACGGACTCGGGGTACACGGCGGGGCGGACACGGTCGTCCAGGACGCGCCTGAGGCGGTCCTCGACCAGGCTGCGGTCGTCATGCATGCGGGCTGCTCCGTATGGTCGTCCGTCGCGGGCGGGTCGGGGGTGCCGGGTGTGCGTGACGGTCACGGGGGCCGACGACTGGTACAGCTCCCCACCGGCACGGTGTTCGAACCGTGCCGGTGGGACGGTCCCCGGGCCCCCGGCACGGCGCGCCGCACGCGTTCTCGACGCGGCGGCCCCCGTACGGGCAGAGTTCTCCCTGCGTACTCGCCAGTAACGCCTGCTGGCCCCGCCGCACCACTGTCCTGCAGCCCGTCGTACCAGCCCCGAGGAGCCCGCGTGACCACCTGGGTCGGCCGTACCGCCGTCGAGATCGCCGCCGCCGTCCGCGAGAAGCGGGTCACGCCCCGCGAGGTGGTGGCCGAGCACCTGGCCCGCGTCGAGCGGCTCGACGCCCGCGTCGGCGCCTTCCGCGTGGTGCGGACGGAGGCGGCGCTCGCGGAGGCCGACGAGGTGGCCGCCCGCGGCGACCTGGACCGGCTGCCGCTGGCCGGGGTGCCGGTGGCCGTGAAGGACAACCTGGCGGTGCGCGGCGAGTCCCTGCGCGTCGGCTCGGCCGCGACCGCCGACACGCCCGCCCTGGAGGACCACGTCACGGTGGCCCGGCTGCGGGCGGCGGGCGCCGTGGTCGTGGGCCTGACGCACGTGCCGGAGCTGTGTGTCTTCGGCACCACGGAGGGCGTGCACGGCACCACGCGCAACCCGTGGGACCCGCGCCGCACGGCGGGCGGCTCGTCGGGCGGCAGCGCGGCGGCGGTCGCCGCCGGGATGGTGCCGGTCGCCCTCGGCAACGACGGCATGGGCTCGCTGCGCATCCCGGCCGCCAACTGCGGCCTGGTCACCATCAAGCCCGGCCACGGGGTCGTCCCGGGCGGCATCGGCGAGGGCGACTGGTTCGGCATGTCGGAGAACGGCCCGCTCGCCACGACCGTGCGGGACGCGCGCGTCATGCTGGCGGTCCTCGCCGGCGCCGGCGAGGCGGACGAGGAGGCGGCGCCCGGCTCGCTGCGGGTGGCCCTGTCGCTGCGCAGCCCGATCGCGGGCGTGCCGCTGAGCACGCCGTACACGAGCGCGGCGCGGGACGCGGCCGGGGTGCTGATGCGGGCCGGTCACCAGGTGCGGCGCGCCGACCCGCCCTACCCGGCGTCGCTCGGTGTCACCTCGCTGATGCACTGGACGGCGGGCACCGCCGTGGACGCCGCGAGTCTCGACCCGCGGCTGCTGGCACGCCGCACCCGGGTGCACGCGAGGATCGGCCGGCGCTTCCTCGGCCGGGTGCGCACCGGCCGGGCCCGCGAGGAGCTGCGCGACCGGCTGAAGCCGTTTTTCACCGGGTACGATGTCCTGCTCACCCCGGCGCTGGCCCGCCGCTCCCCCTCGGCCGCGCCCTGGCACGAGCGGGGCTGGCTGCGCAACATCGCGGCCAACACGGCGTACTCGCCGATGACGCCGCCGTGGAACCTGACGGGCTGGCCCGCGATGTCCGTGCCGTTCGGCACCCTGCCCTCGGGCGCCCCGTCGGCCGTGCAGCTGGTGGCGCTGCCCGGCCGTGAGGCGGACCTGCTGGCGCTGGCCGCCCGTCTGGAGGAGCTGCGCCCCTGGCGGCGGACGGCGCCGCTGGAGTGACTACAGCGCCCGGTGCATGACGTGCAGGGCGACCCGGCCGTGCCGCGGGTGGTCGTAGGCGTCCGGGATGGTGCCGACGACGGAGAAGCCGAGGGCCGTCCACAGGCGTACGGCGGGGTTGGTCTCCACGACGGCGTTGAAGACCATCGCGCGGTAGCCGGCGGCCTTGGCGGCGGTGAGGACGTGCTCGGCGAGCGCGCGGCCGATGCCGCGGCCGGCGTGGTCGGGGTCGACCATGAAGCCCGCGTTGGCGATGCCCGCGGCGGGGCCGCCGTAGTTGGGGGTGACGTAGGCGGAGCCGACGACGGTGCCGGGGGCGTCCTCGGCGACGTAGACCTGTTTCGCCGGGTGCATCCACAGGGCGCGGGCGTCGGCCTCGGAGGTGTCCGGGTCCCAGGTGTAGGTTTCGCCCGCGGCGACGATGCGATGCCAGAAGGGCCAGATCCGCGGCCAGTCGTCGGTGGTTGCTTCCCTGATCGGCATGGGTGTGAGTCTCGCACGCCCTGCCGGCCGGGATCACGAAGGGGCGCCGGTCAGTCCACGCTGGGCAGGATGTGCGGTTCGGCGAGGTCGTCCTCGTAGCCGGCGAGCCGGATGGGGGCGGACCGGGCCCACACGTCGAGGCTTCCGATGTCGCCGGGGCGTCGCCCCGTGCGATCCGGGCCGTCCTTGGAACGCTGCTCGCTCTTGGTCTTCTCCGGTGTCACCGCGCACTCCTTATGTGTCGGTCACCCTGCCAGATGGCCGTGGAGCTACAGATTAACCAGATGAGCGGGGGGCCGCTCGATGGGGCTGAAAACACCGTGTAACGATCGCACGTCGCCGCCCGCCCCGGTTCGCGGCCCGCGTCCGGGCCGCGCCGGGTCACCACTTGCCGGGTGCGTAGTCCTTCAGGAAGACGCCGTACAGGTCCTCGCCCTCCTCGCCGCGCACGATCGGGTCGTAGACGCGGGCCGCGCCGTCGACCAGGTCGAGCGGGGCGTGGAAGCCGGCCTCGGCCAGGCGCAGCTTGTCGTAGTGGGGGCGCTCGTCGGTGATCCAGCCGGTGTCGACCGAGGTCATCAGGATGCGGTCGGTGTCGAACATCTCCTGGGCGCTGGTCCGGGTCACCATGTTCATGGCCGCCTTGGCGGCGTTGGTGTTGGGGTGGCCCGCGCCCTTGTAGCCGCGGGCGAACACGCCCTCCATCGCCGAGACGTTGACGACGTACGCGCGCCCCCGCGTCGCCCTGCGCGCGGCCTCGGCCATCGCCGGCCGGAGCTTGCTGATCAGGATGAAGGGCGCCGTGTAGTTGCACAGCTGGGTCTCCAGCAGCTCCACCGGGGAGATCTGCTCGATGGTCTGCACCCAGGTGTTGCTGTCCACGACGTCCGGGAGCAGGCCGCCCGCGTCGATGGCGGTGCCGTCCCGGTGCCGTTCCACGCTGGCGTGCCCGGCGACCAGGGCGAGTTCGGCGACCTGCTGGGCGTCCAGGCCGCTGACGCCGGCGGGCAGCGCGGCCAGGCCGTCGACCGAGCCGGAGCCGAAGGCGCCGATGACGTGGTGGGCGGGCAGTTCCCCGGCGGGCAGCGGGGCGCTCTCGCCCTCGACGAGCGCGGCGTAGGCGGAGGGCAGGCGGCGCACCGTCTGGGTCGCGTTGTTGATCAGGATGTCGAGCGGTCCCTGCTCGGCGACCTGGTCGGCCAGAGCCACGGCCTGGGCGGGGTCGCGCAGGTCGATGCCGACGACCTCCAGGCGGTGGATCCAGTCCGCGGAGTCGTCCATGGCCTTGAAGCGGCGGATGGCGTCCTTCGGGAACCTGGTCGTGATCGTGGTGTGCGCGCCGTCGCGCAGCAGCCGCAGCGCGATGTACATGCCGATCTTGGCGCGTCCGCCGGTGAGCAGGGCGCGCTTGCCGGTGAGGTCGGCGCGGGCGTCGCGGCGGGCGCGGTTCTCGGCGGCGCACTTCTGGCAGAGCTGGTGGTAGAAGTAGTCGACCTCGACGTAGCGGGTCTTGCAGACGTAGCAGGAGCGCGGGCGCCGGAGTATCCCGGCGATCTGGCCGGGGCCGGTCTTCGGGGAGGGCAGGAGGCCCTCGGTCTCGTCGTCGATGCGCTCGGCGGAGCCGGTCGCGGTGGCCTCGGTGACCGCCCGGTCGTGGGCGGTCTTGGCGGCGCGGCGCTCCTGGCGGCGGCGCTGCTTGACCGTGCGGTAGATGTGCGAGGTCGCCCGGCGCACCGTGATCGCGTCGGGGTGGTCGACGTCCAGCGTGTCGAGTTCCTTGAGCACGCTCAGGCAGATGGCGAGCCGTTCGGGGTCGATGCCGGGGCCGTACGGCTCCTGGGGCGCCTCGTGCGTGGTCGCCGGGCCGTCGTCTGTCACCGTCATCGCTCTGCCGTTTCCCCTGATCACGCGCGCGGCGCTCCGGTCGCGCCCGCTGTCGAACGGGGGATTTTACTTCAGCGCCGGGCCGCGCCGCCAAATCCGGGCCAGGTCACGGCTCGCAGGCGGTGATCAGCGCCGCCAGCTCGCCGGTCACGGCGGCGGCGAGCCGGTCGAGGTCGGGCACGGCCTGCGCGTCGGCGACCAGCCCGTAGTGGACCCGTCCCCGGTACGTCGACACCGCCACGGCGAGGGACTGTCCGCGGGCCAGGGGCGCGTAGGGGAACACCTCGGCGAGCGGGTTGCCGCCGAGTCTGAGGCCGAGGCCGGGCAGCGGCACGCTGGTCACCAGGATGTCGAACCAGAGCCGGGCGGCCCGGCCGGCGAAGGGCCCGCCGAGCCGGTGGCCGAGCGCCGGTACGTGGTCGGCGAGCAGCGCGACGGCGCCGGCGCCCCGGTGGGGTCCGGCGTCCTTGTTGCGGTCCATGGCGGTGCGGACGGCGGCGAGCCGGGCCAGCGGGTCCGGCTCGCCGACGGGAAGCCGTATCAGGTAGCCGGAGAGCCGGTTGCCCTGCGGGTGGGCGGCGCGCGGGCGGCGTCGGGAGACCGGGATCAGGGCGCGGGGCGCGACGCCCTCGCTGCCGTCGCCGCGCTCGTCCAGCCAGCGGCGCAGGGCGCCCGCGACGACGGCGATCACCACGTCGTTGACGGTGCCGCCGACGGCCTTGCGGACGAGGTGCACGTCGTCGAGGTCGAGGACGACGCCTGCGGTGCGGCGGGTGCCGGTGGGCCGGGAGGTGAGTGCCGGGGTGGGGCGGGCGGTGAGGGTGGAGAGGGCGACCGAGGCGCCGATGTCGAGGGCGCGGCCGGCGTCGGACACGGCGTCGCGCAGCAGCCGGCGCACGTCCGGCCGCGGGGCGCGCGGGGGCTCCTCGGGGCGGGGGCGGCGCCCGGGCAGGTCCGCCGGGTCGAGGACGGCGGCGGCCAGGGTCAGCGCCCGCAGCCCGTCGGCGAGGGCGTGGTGGAACTTGAACAGCACCGCGAACGACGTCCCGTCCTCCCCGGGCAGCACGTGCGCCTCCCACGGCGGCCGGCCGCGCTCCAGGGGGCGCTGCATGAGCCGGCCGGCCGCGGCCTGGAAGTCCCCGGCCGGGGCGTGCAGGTGGACGTGGTCGAGCGGGTCGAAGTCCGGGTCGGGTTCGCGGGCGGCGCCGCCGAAGGCGGACGGGAGGGCCTGCGCCCAGGTGAGCGGTTGCCACACGTCGCGGATGCGCATCCGCAGGCCGGGCACGCCGGCCGCGCGGGCCGCGAGCAGGTCGGCGGCGTGCGCCCCGGCGGTGGGCGACGTGGACGCGAACACGCCGAGGGCGCCGAGGTGCATGGGGTGCTCGGCGGAGTCCATGTTCCAGAAGGCCAGGTCGAGTGGGGCGAGCAGGTCGGCAGTCAAGGGGGTGGCCTCGCGCGTCGACGACGGGTGGACCAGCAGTGAATCTCTTCGGACGATTACGGTCAAGCGCGATCATGCTACGCACAGTCAACAGCGGATGAGGTCGCGCCCCTCCGGAAGGCCGCGTGAGGGGCGGGGCTCATGGGGCGTCTGCGGTCAGCTCGGCACGGGCGACGCCGCGTCGGCCGGCGCGCCCCACTCCGACGGCCGCGGGCCGACCGTGCAGCCGGGCCCTCGGACCGGGCGGACGGCGGCCGCCGCCGGACGCGTCCGGTCGCAGGGCACGCAGGCGGTGCGGGCCGACGGGGCGCAGTGGTCCATGGGCAAGGAGGACGCTGATCGACGGCGGGACGTCCCGGGCGGACATCGTGGAGACACGACCGTCGTCAGATCATGCCGTCGGTGGGCCGACGGGGCGCAGCGGTCCGTGGCCGCAGAAGACGCCGATCGACGGCAGGACTTCCGGGCGGACGGCGCGCCCGGTTCACTCGCGCCTCACGGGCAGGCGCCCCGGGGCGGCGGGCAGCGGGAGCGCTGCCCGCCGCACCGGTCGTGCCCCGGCGCGGGCGCCGGGGTGTTCCTCACTCCGCGTTCCCGCCGGTGGCCGGGCAGCCAGCGGGCGCCGCCCGGGACGCGTCGCGGATCAGCGCCTCGTGGGCGGCCTTCAGGCGTGCCGTCCCGTCCGCCGGGCCGGCGGCGGACGCGGACGGCGCGGCGGTCAGTCCGGTGCAGCCGAGGGCGGCGGCGAGCAGCAGTGCGAGCCTGGTTCCGAGTCCTCTGATGCGCACAGATCCTCCGGAGGAGAAGTCGGCGAAGGGGGTGGCTCGTTGCCCGGCGCTCAGCGATTACAACGTTGTGAGGGAGGGCAGTTGGCATGACAACACGGATTCCGTTTGTCGTCCAGGTGCATGACAAGCCACAGCAGGAGTCCCGCCCTTGACACGGACGGGACTCCTGGGGTGCGTGCGCGTGAGCCGGGCCTACGGCACCCGCTGGCCCTTGCCGAGGGCGATCACGCCGCCCTTGGACACCGTGTACAGCTCGGCGTCCCGCTCGGGGTTGACGCCGATCGTGGCGCCCGGCGGCACCTCGACGTTCTTGTCCAGGACCGCGCCGCGCACCACCGCGCCGCGCCCGATGTGCACGTTGTCGTGCAGCACCGAGCCCTGCACGACCGCGCCCGGGTCGACCACGACGCCCGGCGACAGCACCGACCGGGTCACCTGGCCGCGGATCAGGCACCCCGCGCTGACGATGGACTCGCTGGCGATGCCCCCGGCGTTGAAGCGGGCCGGCGACAGCTGGTAGGAGTGCGTGTAGATCGGCCAGCTGCGGTTGTAGAGGTTGAACGCGGGCCGTTCGGCGATCAGGTCCATGTGGGCGTCGTAGTACGCGTCCAGGGTGCCGACGTCACGCCAGTAGCCCTGGTCGCGGGTGGTCTCGCCGGGCACGTGGTTGGCGCTGAAGTCGTACAGCCCGGCCTCGCCGCGGTCGGTGAGCTGCGGCAGGATCGAGCCGCCCATGTCGTGCACCGAGTTCTCGTCCTCGGCGTCCCGCCGCAGCGCCTCGATCAGGACCTTGGTCGTGAAGACGTAGTTGCCCATCGACGCGAACACGCACTCCGGGTCGTCCGCGAGGCCCGGCGGGTCGGTGGGCTTCTCCAGGAACCGCTCGACGGTCTGGCCGTCCGAGCCCGGCGTGATCACCCCGAACGCCGACGACTCCGTGCGCGGCACCCGGATCCCGGCGACCGTCACGCCCGCGCCGCTCTCGATGTGCTGGGCGACCATCTGGCGCGGGTCCATGCGGTACACGTGGTCGGCGCCGAACACCGCGACGTACTCCGGCTGCTCGTCGTGGATCAGGTTCAGCGACTGCAGGATCGCGTCGGCGCTGCCCAGGTACCAGCGCGGGCCGAGGCGCTGCTGGGCCGGGACCGGGGTGACGTAGTTGCCGAGCAGGCTCGACATGCGCCACGTGGTGGTGATGTGCCGGTCCAGCGAGTGCGACTTGTACTGCGTGAGCACGCAGATGCGCAGGACGTCGCCGTTGACGAGGTTGGACAGCACGAAGTCGACGAGGCGGTACGTGCCGCCGAAGGTGACCGCGGGTTTCGCCCGGTCCGCGGTCAGGGGCATGAGCCGTTTGCCCTCCCCGCCCGCCAGTACAATGCCGAGCACCGAAGGCCCACCACGCCGCATGGCCGCTCCCCTCACGCTGGTTGCCCCATCCTGCCCCGAACCCGGCCGGCTAAGCCTGTCCGAGGATCTCCCGGTAGAGCCGCACCGTGCGGCGGGCCACCGCGTCCCAGCCGAACTCCTCCACCGCGCGCTCCCGTCCCCGCTCGCCCATCCGCCGGGCGTTGTCCGGGTCGCCGAGCACCGCGTCCAGCGCCCGGGCGAGGCCCGCCTCGAAGGCGTCGCCGGACTCGTCCGCCGTGACGAGTACCCCGGTCACGCCGTCCTCCACGACCTCGGGGATGCCGCCGACCCGGGACGCCACGACGGACGTGCCGCAGGCCATCGCCTCCAGGTTCACGATGCCGAGCGGTTCGTAGACCGAGGGGCAGACGAACACGGCCGCGTGCGTCAGCAGCTGGATGACCTCGGGGCGCGGCAGCATCCGCGGGATCCAGTGCACGCCGTCGCGGGCCCGGCTCAGCTCCTCGTACAGCTCGCGGAACTCGCGGTCGATCTCGGGCGTGTCGGGCGCGCCCGCGCACAGCACGACCTGCGCGGCCGGGTCGATGTCCCGCACAGCGCGCAGCAGGTGCGGCACGCCCTTCTGGCGGGTGATGCGGCCGACGAACAGGACGTACGGGCGGGACCGGTCGATGCCGATGCGGTCCAGCGCGTCGGTGCCGTGGTCGGGCCGGTACAGGCTCGTGTCGATGCCGTTGTGCACGATGTGGACGCGGGCCGGGTCCAGCGCCGGGTAGCAGGTGAGGATGTCCTCGCGCATGGCTCCGGACACGGCGATCACCGCGTCGGCGGACTCGATCGCGGTGCGCTCGGCCCAGCCGGACAGGGCGTAGCCGCCGCCGAGCTGCTCGGCCTTCCAGGGGCGCAGCGGCTCCAGGGAGTGGGCGGTCATCACGTGCGGGATGCCGTACAGCAGCTTGCCGAGGTGCCCGGCGAGGTTGGCGTACCAGGTGTGGGAGTGGACGAGGTCGCTGCCTTCGAGCGCGGCCGTCATGGCGAGGTCCACGGAGAAGGTGCGCAGCGCGTCGTTGGCGGTGTCCAGCGCGGCCCACGGCCGGTGCCGCTGCACGCCCGTGGCGTCCAGGGAGCCGCCCTCGCCCCAGCAGTGCACGGCCAGGTCGACCAGCGGCCGCAACTCGCGGGCGAGGAACTCCACGTGGACGCCGGCGCCGCCGTACACGTCCGGCGGGTACTCCCGGGTCAGCAGTCCCACTCGCACCCGCAACCCCTTGTCGTCGTACGGTCCCGCTCCTGGTCACCCTCATGGTCACCCAGATGTGGCGTGGGGGGAAGGGGGCACGGGTGACCGGTGGGGCCCGGGGGGCGTTCGGCGGGGGACGGGTCGGCCTCACCTGGGCGTGGTGCGCGGGGGACGCGGGAAGCAGCAGTCGCCGCACACGCCGCCGTTCGGGACGCGGTAGTAGAGGCAGCAGCTGCGGCGCCGGAACGCCGTGCCGGTGAGGGTGCCGGTGCTGGCGAGCAGGGGGTGGCGCAGGAGACCGGCGGCGAGGGCCCGGGACCGGGCGGCGGTGTCGGTACGGCCGTGCCGACGGGCCCAGCGGTCCAGTTCGCGGGCGGCACCCGCGAGGGCGGACGCCGCGTTGCCCCACAGCAGGCCCGCCGCGAGGCCGTAGCGGGCGCGCACGGCCGTGTTCAGCAGCGTGAGGTGACCGTCGAGGACGGCTTCGGCGAGCGTGGACGCGCCGCCCGGCAGCGGGCGTACCCGGGGCAGCCACAGGTCGTCGGGGGCGCTGCCGTCGGGGTCCCAGCGCAGCAGCCGTGGGTCGAGGTCGGGGACGGTGCCGTAGAGGGCGGCGCAGCCGAGGGCCACCGACCACAGCCGCGCGGCGAGGCCCTGCTGGGCGACGGACGCCGCGACGCGCGGCTCGGGGGCGCGCAGGGCGGCGCCGACCTTGCGGACGCGACGGCCGAGCGGGTCGCGCTGAACGTCCGGCGGCTCCGGCGCGTATGCCTCGGCGAGCGCGGGCAGGGCCGAGGCCCGGGGCTCGGCCGTCCGCAGGACGAAGAAGCCGCCGGGTGCGCGCAGGGCGGCCAGCTCGGGATCGAGGACGGGGGCGGGCGCGGGGGCGAAGTCGGGGTCCACGAGGAGCAGTCATACCAAGGCCCCTGGGGGACATCCCCGGCGCCTTGGCGTGTTCGGTGCCCACCCTGGGGAGGACGGCGCCCGATTCGTACTCCATCGGTAGTAGGACCCATTGACCCCTCAGGGACGACGACGGGAAGAACCGGGCACGGCATCGTGTTCTTCATGGCAGACGACCCTTCGCCGCGCCGGGCCCCGCGCCCCCACCTCACGCAGAGGAGCGGCCGATGAGCGCCCTCGCGTTGTCCGTTCTCCTCTCACTCGTGTCCGCCGTCGCCTACGCGGGCGGCGCGATCATGCAGGAGCGGGTCGCGGTGTCCTCCCCCGGGCAGACGTACGCGCCGCTGCGCCGGCCGGGCTGGTGGGCGGCGGTCGGGCTCAACGGCCTCGGCGGTCTGCTGCACGTGGTCGCCCTCGCCTACGGTCCGCTGAGCCTCGTCCAGCCGCTGGGCGCGCTCACCATCGTCTTCGCGCTGCCCATGGCGGCGCTGTTCGTGCGGCGCAGGGCCGGTGCGGCGGCGTGGCGGGGTGCCGTCATGGCGACCGTCGGCCTCGCGGGACTGCTGTCCCTGGTCGGCACGGCCGACGCGCAGTCCCTGGACACCGCCCAGCGGGTGGCCGCCGGCGTCGTCACCGCCGGCGTCGTCGTGGGGCTGATGGTCGCGGCCCGCGCGGCGCACCGTCATCCGGCGGTGCGCAGTGTGCTGCTCGCGGTCGGTTCCGGCATCGCGTTCGGCATGTCGTCGGTGTTCACGAAGACGGTCGCCGTCGACTGGACCGGCGGGGTGTCGGCCGGTGACCTGCCGTCCCTGGCCGCGATCGGCGTCTTCGCGACGGCGGGCCTGCTGCTGTCGCAGGCGGCCTACCGGGGCGCGGGCCTCGCGGCCCCGCTGGCCACGCTGACGGTCGTGAACCCGGTGGTCGCGGCAGCGGTCGGCATCACGATGTTCGGCGAGACGTTCCGGTACGGCACCACGGGCACGGCGCTCGCGCTGAGCTGCGGTGTCGTGGCGGCGGGCGGTCTGATCCTGCTGACGACGGAGCGGATCGCGCGGACGGAGGGCGCGGAGACGGAGCCGGTGGAGACGGTGCCGGGCGGCGCGGGCGAGAAGGAGCCGGTCCCGGCGCCCTCGCTTACCGGCCCTCAGCCGGCGGCGGCCGGCGCGCTGCGTGCGGAGGCGTTGGTTCCGGCGCCCGCGCCGTCCGTGGCGGACGGTGCCGGCGCCGAGGGTTCCCCCGGCGCCGGCCCGCGCTACTGCGCACCGCTCCACGGCGGCCCGTGGGTGCCGGTGATGCCGGTGCTGGACCGGCATCGCGTACGTGTCAGATGGTGACGCCGCCGGCCCGGAGATACGCCACCGGGTCGATGTCGCTGCCGAAACCGGGCCCGGTCCGCACCTCGAAGTGCAGATGCGGGCCCGAGCTGTTGCCCGTGTTCCCCGAGCGGGCGATCCGCTGGCCGGCGCCCACCGTCTGCCCGGCGCGCACGGAGATCGCCGACAGGTGGGCGTACTGGCTGTAGCGCCCGTCGTCGTGCCGGATGACGACCTGGTAGCCGAAGGAGCCGCCCCAGCCCGCGGTGACGACCCGGCCGGCGGCGATCGACTTCACGGACGTCCCGGTCGGGACGGGGAAGTCGATGCCGGTGTGGTAGCCCTTCGACCAGGAGGAGCCCGCCTGGTGGTACGGCGTGCCGAGGGCGGCGCTGACGGGGGCGACGACGGACTGGCCGCTTCCGGCCTTGCGGTCGGCCCGCTCCGGCGACGCCTTCCTCCGGCTGTCCTTCGGGGCTGCCTCCCGGGTGTCCTTCCGGGTCTCTCTTCGGGTGTCTCTGCGCGTGTCCTTCGCGCGGTCCTCGGCGGACGGCTTGGGCTTGGCGCGGGTGTGCGGGGTGTCCGACTCGCGGGACTCCGACGGCTTGACCGGCTTGGCGGTGCGCTTCGGCGGGGCCTCGGCGGCCCCGGCACGCAGCGACAGCCGCTGGCCCGGCAGGATCAGGTCCGGGTCGGGCCCGAGGGTCTTGCGGTTGGCGGCGTACAGGCCCTGCCAGCCGCCCTCGACGTGCCGCTCCTGCGCGATGCCGGAGAGCGTGTCGCCGCGGACCACCGTGTACATCTCGGTGCTTCCCACGCGTGACTGCGGCGTGGTCTGCGGGCGTACGTCCGCCTGGGACCGGGACGGCTTGTCCTGTTTCTCCCGGGCCTCGACCGGGCGGGCGCCGGGCGTGTCGCCACCCCGGGTGAGCCCGGCCCGCTCGGAGCACGTCGGCCAGGCGCCCGGCCCCTGGCCGTCCAGCACCTTCTCGGCGACGGCGATCTGCTGCTGCCTGGTGGCCAGGTCCGCGCGCGGCGCGTACGCCGTGCCGCCGTAGGCCGCCCAGGTGGACTGGGTGAACTGGAGCCCGCCGTAGAAGCCGTTGCCGGTGTTGATGTCCCAGTCACCGGTCGACTCGCAGGCGGCGACCTTCTCCCAGGTGTCCATGTCGGCGGCCTGGACGGTGCCGGTGCCGATGAACGGAAGGGCCATTCCGGCGCCGCCCGCCGTGACGGTGAGTGAGGCGCGGTTGATCCTGTTCGGCTGATACCGGCGGTGCCGGCCGCGCACGGCCATGATGCCCCCCATCGACAATGCGTCAGGAGCGGCAAAAGTAAGCGGCGCGAACATGCCGTGACAAGGCGGCAATCGGCCTACCGTTCGCGCCAAGTGGCCGGGAATGCGCCTTGGTTGGCCGGATGGGTGCGGGTGTGTGGCGGGACTCGGGGCCGTGGCGTGCGTACGGGCCCGGACGGCGTGCACGGTGTGCACACGGGACGCCGTGCGGACCGGTCGGTGGCCGGGCGGCGGGCCGTCGGCACGTCACGACGGCGCGAGCGGCCATACTGACGCGCACGACCGGCACCACATGTCGCAAGGTCCCCGGGACCTGCAGGAACTTCTAGGAGCAGGCGGTATGAGCACTGCAGCGCAGATCGGCGTCACGGGCCTCGCGGTCATGGGCCGCAACCTGGCCCGGAACTTCGCCCGCAACGGCTACACGGTGGCCGTGCACAACCGGACGACCTCGCGCACGCGCGCGCTGGTGGAGGAGTTCGGGGGCGAGGGCGAGTTCGTCGCCGCCGAGACCGCCAAGGAGTTCGTGGCGGCGCTGGAGCGCCCGCGGCGCCTGGTCGTCATGGTGAAGGCCGGTGAGCCCACGGACGCGGTGATCCGGGAGTTCGCGCCGCTGCTGGAGCCCGGCGACATGATCATCGACGGTGGCAACGCGCACTTCGCGGACACCCGGCGCCGCGAACGGGAACTGCGCGAGCAGGGCATCCACTTCGTCGGCACCGGCATCTCCGGCGGCGAGGAGGGCGCGTTGCACGGCCCGAGCATCATGCCGGGCGGCTCGAAGGAGTCGTACGAGTCGCTGGGCCCGATGCTGGAGAAGATCTCCGCGAAGGCGGCGGACGGCGCCCCGTGCGTCACGCACGTCGGCCCGGACGGCGCCGGTCACTTCGTGAAGATGGTCCACAACGGCATCGAGTACGCCGACATGCAGCTGATCGGCGAGGCGTACCAGCTGCTGCGCGACGTCGCCGGATACTCCCCCGCCGAGATCGCGGAGATCTTCCGCACCTGGAACACGGGCCGGCTCGACTCCTACCTGATCGAGATCACGGCCGAGGTGCTGTCGCACGTGGACGCGGCGACGGGCAAGCCGTTCGTGGACGTGGTGGCCGACCGGGCCGAGCAGAAGGGCACGGGCCGCTGGACCGTCCAGATCGCGCTCGACCTGGGCGTCCCGGTGTCCGGTATCGCGGAGGCGGTCTTCGCCCGCTCCCTGTCCGGGCACGCGGCGCTGCGGGAGGCCTCGCGCGGGCTGGCCGGACCGAAGGCGTCCCCGCTGGGCCGGTCGGAGGCGGGCGCGTTCGCCGACCGCGTCGAACAGGCGCTGTACGCCTCGAAGATCGTGTCGTACACGCAGGGCTTCCACGAGGTCGCCGCGGGCAGCGAGGAGTACGGCTGGGACATCGACCTCGGCGCGGTCTCCTCGATCTGGCGCGGCGGCTGCATCATCCGCGCCGCGTTCCTGGACCGCATCCGGGCCGCCTACGACGCCCGGCCCGACCTGCCGAGCCTGCTCGCGGACGAGACGTTCGCGCAGGAGATCGCCGACGCCCAGGACGACTGGCGCGAGGTCCTGATCGCCGCGACCCGCCAGGGCGTGCCGACCCCCGGCTTCGCGGCGGCCCTCGCCTACTACGACGCCCTGCGCGCCGAACGCCTCCCGGCGGCCCTCACCCAGGGCCAGCGCGACTTCTTCGGCGCGCACACGTACCGGCGCGTCGACCGCGAGGGGTCGTTCCACACGCTGTGGGGCGGGGACCGGTCGGAGGTGGCGGAGTAGGAGGAGCAGGTGGGGCGGGGCACCGGGTCATGGAGGGCGGAGGGCGGCGGTCTGCCGAGCGGAGGCGGGCCGCGGTGTGATCGGCCCGCCGAGGGCGGGCGCAGGGGCGGGGCGCGGCGCGGCCGACCGGCGCCAGGGCCCGCCCCCCTTGTTGCCCGCCCGTCCGTCCGTCCGCTCGGTTCAGCTCAGCGGCGGTCCCGGCTCCGGGCTGGGTACCGGCTCCGGGCCCGGCGGGACGGGTGACGGATCCGGAACGGGTACCGGACCGGGACCTGGGTGAGGTGCTGGGCCGGGCATCGGGTCGGGTGGTGGTGGCGGGGTGGGTTCCGGGCCGGGTGGGGGTTCCGGGGGCGGAACCGGGGTGGGCGGGGGCTGCGGGTCCGTCGGGTCGGGGCCCGGCGTGGGCCCCGGCGGGACGGGGCCCGGGAACGGGTTCGTCATCATGTCCTCCAGCCAGTCGGACGACTTCGGCCCTGGACTACTCCCCCGCCTACCCGGCACCGGCGCGGCCAGTCACACGACGGCATGACGCGCGACGGCCCAGTGGGCTACTGCCGCAGCGCCACCCGCGCACCGGCCGCGAGCCCTCGGCGCGGGCCGGAGAGCACCGGCACGGAGGTGGTGGTCAGCGGTCCGGCCGGGGCCATGGAGGCCTGGGCGAGGACGATCACGTCGGCGTCGGCGGCGGGGATCGCATCGGCGGCACCGGCGACCAGGCGCGCGCAGCGCCCGGCATCGCCTCCCTCGAAGGCCCGCCAGGCCTCGTCCAGTACGTGGGTCCGCACCGCGACGGGACGACCGGCACGGCCGGCCTCCTCTTCCACCAGGGCCACCGTCGGTCCGAGCGTGCTCCTCAGGGTGGCGAGGACGACGACGCGCGGCCCGAGGGCGACCGCGGCGGCGGCCATGGGGCGGTCGACGCGCAGGACCGGCACCCCGGCGTCGCCGGCGCAAGCCTCGGCGACGCCGCCGAGGGTGGAGCAGGTGCACAGCACGGCACGCGCCCCGTCGGCGGCGGCCCCCCGCAGGACGGCCAGGACGTCGCCCGCGACCGCCGCCGCCCCGTCCCGGCGGGCCCGGTCCAGCAACTCGGGCAGCACGACGTGGCGCAGCTCCAGCCCCGGATGGTGCTGGTGGCGCAGGGCGTCGAAGACGGGGACGTGGACGGGTGAGGTGTGCAGCAGGGCCAGCACCGCCGGGCCGCCTGCCGGTCTCAGAACCGGTCCGGGTGGGCCGTGAGCCGGCTCTCCGCCGCGCGCAGCAGCGCGGGGTCGGCGGCCGGGGCCCGGTCGGGGTGGCGCTCGGCCCACGTGACGACGTAGGGGCACAGCGGGGCGACGCGGACGCCCCCGGGGCGGGCGGTGGCGTAGCGCTCGCGAGCGAGGGAGCCGGCGATGCCCTTCCTCTCGTGGGCGGGCTCGACAACGGTGCGCACGGGGACGGGGGCGCGCCCCGGCGGCTCGAGGGCGACGTACTCGACGCGGCCGGCGACCTCGCCGCCGGCCACCGCCGCCGGACGGCCCGCCGCCCGGTCGTCGCGGATCTCGGTGTCGCTCATGGGCACGCTCCTCGCGCTGCGCCGGTCAGGCCGTCACGGCCTGCGGGCTGCGTTCCTGGTCCGAGCCCGGCACCGGCTCGGACGGGTCGGCACCCAGCGCCACGATCCGGTTGCCGCGGTCCACGTGGACGACCCGCGGCCGCAGCGCCCGCGCCTCGGCGTCGGTCACCTGAGCGTAACTGATGATGATCACCAGGTCGCCGGGGTGCACGAGACGGGCGGCGGCCCCGTTGATCCCGACGACCCCGGACCCGCGCTCGCCCTCGATGACGTAGGTCTCGAGGCGGGCACCGTTGGTGACGTCCACGATGTGCACGAGCTCACCGGGCAGCAGGTCGGCGGCGTCGAGCAGATCCGCGTCGATGGTCACCGATCCCACGTAGTGCAGGTCGGCCTGGGTGACCGTGGCGCGGTGGATCTTGGATTTGAACATGGTGCGCAGCATGGAGTGCTCCCAGAGGTCGGCTCCCTGCCTGCTCTTGCAGGTCAAGGGCGTTTTCTCACTGTACAACGGCACATGTGGCGGATCTCTGGGCGCGGACGGCGAGCTGACGGCAGCGCGGTGAGGTTCCGGACCGTCCGGTTGACGGGCGCACGAGCCGGGCGGGCGCCCATCGCCACAACGGGCCCCGGCACGGGCCGGGTGACGGGCGGGCGCATCACGGGCCCGGTGACGGGTGGACGAGGCCGAAGGCCGGCCGGTGACCGCCACCGCGGCCGGCCACCCGCTCTCCACTCAGGCCCCTAAGTCACCACACCGCGCGACCCACCCACCACACCGGACGATAAACGTTTCTTCGACGCATCCCGGCGTGCCCTCATTCCCCCGCCGCCCGTGCCCGGCGTGCCCCGCGCCGGCCCTTCTCGACCGCCTCGTGCAGGTCGGTCCACGCGGCGGACAGGCGGCGGGCGCTCTCCGTCTCCAGTTTGCGGGCGATCGCCTCGCCGTCGATGCCCAGGCGTTCGAGCCGGTCCCACAGTTCCCGGGCCACGCGGTGCCGGCCCATGAGGGTGTCGCCGCACAGGGTGAGGCGGCGGGTGGCGGCTTCCAGGGTGGGGAGCGTCATCGCGCTGACCGTGCCCCAGGTGACGAGCCGTTCCACGTACCGGGTGGGGGACGACGGGTCGGTCACGGCGGTGTCCGTCCACATCAGGCGTTGCGGGTGGGCCCCGGCGCAGGCCAGGGAGCGCCAGTGGCCGCCGCCGAACCAGTCGTCGTACACCTGGTAGAAGAGGCAGGCGCTGGCCACGGCCGCCTCGCCGCGCAGGGCGAGGGCGTCGGGCGTGCCCAGCTCCTCCAGCCGGGCGTCGACTTCGGCGTCCAGGGGGCCGACGGGCAGGGACACCGCCGAGGAGAGCACGGAGAGGCGGCGTCCCTCGGCACGGGCGCGCTGGAGGCCTTCCACGTAGGCGTCGAGGGCCTGACGGTAGCGCGACAGGGAGTAGACGGCGGTGACGTGGACGGGGATGCCCTCGCCGACGCACTCCCTGATCGCGGCGATGCCGTCGGCGGTGGCCGGCAGTTTCACCATCGCGTTGGGCCGGTTCACCGCGCGCAGTGTGCGTTCCGCCTCCGCGACGGCCGACTCCGGGTCGGAGGCGAGGCGCGGATCCAGGTCCGTGGAGACCAGGCCGTCGAGTCCGCGCGTGTCTCGGTAGACCGGCAGCAGTTCGTCGCAGGCGCGGCGGATGTCGTACGCGCACACGGCCCGTACCGCGTCGCCGTTGCAGATGTCGTCGCGGGCCAGGGCGGCGAGCTGGTCGCGGTAGGCGTCGTCGGTGCCGACGGCCGCGGCGAGGGCGGCCGGGTCCGAGGTGGCGCCCCGGACGCCGGTGTGCGCGACGAGGTGGGCCAGCCGCCCGGAGACCAGGTGGCCGCGGCTGAGTCCGTCCAACCACGGCGAGACGCCTTCCGCGACCAGTTCGTCCAGCTCCAGCGCGCCCGGTGGGCTCAGCCGGTCCGCCATGACGGGTCGTCACTCCTCGGTATGTCGGTCGCGGGTTCGAACATCAGGATCGAGGTTATCCAGGTGTGTTGGAGAAGAACTACGGGTGATGTGGCAGTTTGGCGCAAACTTGTTCTCGCTTCGACCTGATGAAGTACGGGCTATTTGACGAAGTGCGTCGATCATCATTGGCCAAACCTTAGCTCTCGGCTCAGGATCGGGAGGCGAACAGTCGGCCGGGAGTTCGACACGGAATGTCGGCACGGCCGCTCCGTCTGCCGAGGAGCACCCTGCGCATGAGCCACGTCGCCGTCTTGGCCAACTCCCCCACCGGGACTGTCCGTAACTCGTCCATCAAGCGTCTTCGGGGCGCACGTCACCTGGGTGAACGACCTGTTTTCCGGGCCTCGCCCGGCCGGGGTTCCGTCCGCGGCGCGGCTCGGGAGGTTCCCCCGCGCCTCGCCCGGCTGCTCGGCGCAATGGGG
Organism: Streptomyces sp. NPDC051207; assembly: GCF_040682395.1. Taxonomy (NCBI): domain Bacteria; kingdom Bacillati; phylum Actinomycetota; class Actinomycetes; order Kitasatosporales; family Streptomycetaceae; genus Streptomyces; species Streptomyces sp. NPDC051207. The sequence continues at coordinate 94,872 of NZ_JBFBAX010000001.1, forward strand.
CCGCGAACGGGTCCGTGACGGCGGTTCCCGCTTTCCCCTGCCCTTCCGGCGCGGGGCGAACGGGAAAGCGGCACGCTGGAGCGAATAACGCGTCTTTTGCGGGCTGCATTGCCTGTTGCCGCCGCGGCACCGAAGCGGTCCGGGCCAGCCGAACAATTGCCCGCCTGTGGCGTTCCCGCGACTGTTTCCGGCGACCGGACCCATTTCGTGTGCCGGAAAGAGGGGGCGGGCGCGGGGCGGCGGGGCGGCCGACGCGTCCCGCGGCCTTCGAGCGGCACCCGCTCTCCGGCTCCCCGGTGGCCGACGGCCTCCGGTCCACGGCGGTGCCCGACCCGCCGGCCCACGTCCGACACCCGTACGGCCGCGCACCTCACGGGCCTCGACCGCCCCGGCGGTGGCGCGCCGGAGTCATGCATCCGCCAAAGGAGACACCAGTGGACGACGCGCTGCTCGACATCCAGGCAAAGGCCGCCCGGCAACAGCCCGAGTGGGGTGATCCGGCCCGGGTGCGGCAGATCAGGGAGACGCTGGCCGGCCGGGAGGGGCTCGTCGCCGCCGAGGACGTCGACACCCTGCGGTCGCTACTGGCCCGCGTCGCCGACGGGGAGGCCCTGGTCGTCCAGTCCGGGGACTGCGCCGAGGACCCGGCCGAGTGCACGCCCGGATACGTCGCCCGCAAGACGGCCGTACTGGACCTGCTGGTCGGGGTGCTGAAGATGATCACGCACAAGCCGGTGATCCGGGTGGGGCGCATGGCGGGCCAGTTCGGCAAGCCCCGCTCCAGCCCCACCGAACGGGTGGGCGGCGTGGAACTGCCCGCCTACCGCGGCCACTTGGTCAACGGCCCCGAGCCCGACCCCGAGAGCCGGCGGCCGGACCCGCAGCGCCTCCTGTCCTGCTACCGGGCGGCCCGCGAGATCATGACCCACCTCGGCTGGGGCGGCACCGTGCGGCGGCACTGGACGGAGCCGCCCGTGTGGACCAGCCACGAGGCCCTGATCCTCGACTACGAACTCCCCCTGGTGCGCCGGGACGAGCGGGGGCGGCTCGTGCTCACCTCCACGCACTGGCCCTGGATCGGCGAGCGCACCCGCCAGCTCGACGGCGCCCATGTCGCCCTGCTGTCCCGGGTCGCCAACCCGGTCGCCTGCAAGGTCGGGCCGAAGGTGACGGCCGACGAACTCCTCGGGCTGTGCGAACGGCTCGACCCGCGGCGGGAGAAGGGCCGCCTGACCCTCATCGCCCGCATGGGGGCCGCCGCCGTCGGCGACCGGCTGCCGAAACTCGTCGCCGCGGCACGCGAGGCCGGACACCCGGTGATCTGGCTGACCGACGCCATGCACGGCAACACCGTCACCCTGCCCGGCGGCCTCAAGACGCGCTTCGTGGAGACGATCGAGCGGGAGATCCAGGAGTTCCAGGAGGCCGTCCGCTCCGAGGGCGGCATCGACGGCGGGCTGCACCTGGAGACCACCCCGGACGACGTCACCGAGTGCGCCCCCAACGACACCTGCGTCGATCACGTGGCGGACAAGTACACGTCCTACTGCGATCCGCGCCTCAACCCGCGCCAGGCCGTCGCCGTCGCCTCGGTCTGGCTCGGCTGACGCCCCGCCCCGTCCACCCCGATCAGCACGCGCACGGCCGGCAGGCAGACACGTAGATGAGGAGGTCCTGACATGGACGGGAAGGTCGCACTCGTGACCGGAGCGGCGGGCGGCATCGGCGAGGCGGTGGCCCGCGCCCTCGGCGAACGCGGCGCGGTGGTGGCCGCCGTGGACCGGGACGCCGACCGGCTGCGGCAGGTGGCGGGCAAGCTGTGCGCGGACGGCCTGGAGGCGCACGCCCTGCCCGCCGACGTCTCCAGCGGCACGGACGTCGAGGCCGTGGTGCAGGAGGCCGAGGAGCGCCTCGGCCCGCTGGAGTACCTGGTCAACGGCGCCGGTGTGCTGCGGCTCGGCCACGCCCGCCACCTCACCGACGACGACTGGGCGACGACGTTCGCCGTCAACGCCACCGGCGTCTTCCTGATGTCGCGGGCCGTCGTCAACCGGATGCTGCCGCGCCGGCGCGGCGCGATCGTCACCGTCGCGTCCAACGCCGCCGCCACTCCGCGGGTGCAGATGGCCGCCTACGCCGCGTCCAAGGCGGCGGCGACGATGTTCACCAAGAGCCTGGGCCTGGAGGTCGCCCGGGACGGCATCCGCTGCAACGTCGTGGCGCCGGGCTCCACCAGCACCCCGATGCTCACGTCCATGTGGCACGACGAGTCCGGCCCGAAGCACACGGTCGAAGGGCAGCCGGACGCGTTCCGGGTGGGCATCCCGCTGGGCAGGCTGGCCAGCCCCACGGACGTCGCCCACGCCGTCGTCTTCCTGCTGTCGGACGAGGCCTCCCACATCACCCTGCACGAACTCACCGTCGACGGCGGCGCCGCCCTCGGCGCGTAGCCCTCACAGACGTCAGGCGACCAGGAGAAGAAGTCCATGGCAGGCATACCCGAGATCTCCCCGTACCCGATGCCGACGGCGGGCGATCTGCCCGACAACACCGCCCGCTGGGCCATCGACCCGCGCCGCGCGGTGCTGCTCGTGCACGACATGCAGCGCTACTTCCTGCGGCCCCTGCCCACCGGGCTGCGCGGGGAACTCGTGCGCAACGCCCAGCAGGTCCGCGAGCACTGCGCCGGGCTCGGCATGCCGGTGGCGTACACGGCGCAGCCCGGCGGCATGACCGACCAGCAGCGTGGCCTGCTGAAGGACTTCTGGGGGCCGGGCATGCGCACCACCCCCGCCGACCGGCAGGTGGTCGACGAACTGGCCCCGGCCCCCGGCGACTGGCGGCTCACCAAGTGGCGCTACAGCGCGTTCTTCCGCTCCGACCTGCTGGACCGGATGCGCGCCGCGGGCCGCGACCAGCTCGTGCTGTGCGGGGTGTACGCGCATGTGGGAGTGCTGATGACCGCCGTGGAGGCGTTCACCCACGACATCCGGACGTTCCTGGTGGCCGACGCGGTGGCCGACTTCTCGCAGCGCCACCACCGGCTGGCCCTGGAGTACGCGGCGCAGCGCTGCGCCGTCGTCGTCACCACCAAGGAGATCCTGGCATGACGGGCGCCCCGAACAACGACCTGCTCGGCCGGATCCTCAGCGACCGGCCCCCGGCCTCGTACGCCCTGCTGCACCGCCCCGAGTCGACGGGCCCGGGAGTCCTGGACGTCGTGGCCGGCGAGACGGCACAGCTGCGCACCCTCGCCGAACTGCCCCTCGGCGACGCCCCGGAGACCGGCGGAGGCCCCCGCCACGAGGTGCTGGCCCTGGTGCCGTACCGGCAGATCGCCGAGCGCGGCTTCGCCTGCCCCGACGACGGCACGCCGCTGCTCGCGATGACCGTCACCGGCCAGGCCACCGTGCCCGTCGCCGAGGTACTGGCCCGCGTCCCGGACCTGCCCGTCAAGCTGTCCGGCGGCCGTTTCGACGTGCCGGACGAGGAGTACGCCGACACCGTCCGCCGGGTCGTCACGGAGGAGATCGGCACCGGGGAGGGCTCCAACTTCGTCATCAAGCGCACCTACACCGCCGACATCACCGGCTACACCCCGCGGCACGGCCTGGCGGTCTTCCGGCGCCTGCTCCAGCGCGAGACGGGCGCCTACTGGACGTTCCTGGTGCACACCGGCTCCCGCACCCTGGTCGGCGCCACCCCCGAGCGGCACATCAGCCTGCGCGACGGCACGGCGGTGATGAACCCCATCAGCGGCACCTACCGCTACCCGGCCTCGGGCCCGGCCCTGCCGCAGGTGCTGGACTTCCTCGCCGACCGCAAGGAGGCCGACGAGCTGTACATGGTGGTGGACGAGGAACTGAAGATGATGGCCCGGATCTGCGAGTCGGGCGGCCGGGTGGTCGGGCCGTACCTCAAGGAGATGGCCCGCCTCGCGCACACCGAGTACTTCATCGAGGGACGCACCGCGCGCGACCCGCGCGACATCCTGCGCGAGACGCTGTTCGCGCCGACCGTCACCGGCAGCCCGCTGGAGAACGCCTGCCGGGTCATCGGCCGCCACGAGCCCCGGGGCCGCGGCTACTACAGCGGCGTCGTCGCCCTCATCGGCCGCGACGAGCGCGGTGAGCGCGCCCTGGACTCCTCCATCCTGATCCGCACCGCCGACATCGCCGGCGACGGCCGGCTGCGGATCGGGGTCGGCGCCACGCTCGTGCGCCACTCCGACCCGGCGAGCGAGGTCGCCGAGACCGCGGCGAAGGCGGCGGGGCTGCTGGCGGCCATCGAGTCCGGCGGGCCCTCCCGCTTCGCGAACCACCCCCGGGTCCGGGAAGCCCTGGAGCGGCGCAACGCCACCCTCGCCGGTTTCTGGCTGGGCAACGGCCAGGGCTCGAGCCCCGATCCGGCGCTGATCGGGCGCCGGGTGCTGGTCGTGGACGCCGAGGACACGTTCACGTCGATGCTCGACCACCAGCTGCGGTCGATGGGGCTGCGGGTGACGGTCAGCCGGTTCGACGAGCCGTACTCCCTGGACGGCCACGACCTCGTCGTGATGGGGCCCGGTCCGGGCGATCCCCGTGACACCGGCCATCCCAAGATCGCCCACCTGCGGGCGACCGTGCGGGCCCTGCTCGACGGGCGGCGCCCGTTCCTCGCCGTCTGCCTGAGCCACCAGATGCTCTGCACGCTGCTCGGCTTTCCCCTGGTGCGCCGGGCGGTCCCCAACCAGGGGGCGCAGAAGGAGATCGACCTGTTCGGCGTCCGGGAACGGGTCGGCTTCTACAACACGTTCGCCGCCCGCAGCCCGGAGGACAAGCTCGACTGTCAGGGGGTGGGCGTGGTCGAGATCAGCCGTGACCCCGGCACCGGCGAGGTGCACGCGCTGCGCGGACCGCACTTCGCGTCGATGCAGTTCCACGCCGAGTCGGTGCTCACCCAGGACGGCGTGCGGATCGTCGGCGACCTGATCAAGGAGGTCCTGGCCGGCGCGCCGGGCGAGGAGCACGCCACCGTCGGGCAGGTGGCGCGGGCCGGCCACGGGTCGATGCCGCGGTTCCGCGCCGGTCGCCGCGCCGGAGAGCCTTCCCGCCGATGAGGCCGTGACCGCCTCACGTCATGCCGCGGCCCGTCCCCGCGACCGCGACGGCGGGCCGCCGGGGACCGGACCGGCCAGCAACCGGTCCGGCGGGGCGGTCAGTTCGCGGCCGACCAGGGCGCGCAGTGTGCCGTAGGCGGAGGCGTCTCCGGCGAGGACGCCGCCGAGCAGGACCCGCCCGTCCGGGCCGAGGACGAGCTTCGCGTACGTACCGGCCGTGTCGTCGCGCAGGACGTACTCCATGGCGCCCTCGGTCTCGGCGTGGGCGTCGCCGAAGCTGGCCACGTCGACGCCGAGGAGCTTGAGCCTGGCGGAGGTGTCGGGGTCGGTGAAGGGGGCGGTGGGGCGGCCGAGCAGCTGGTCGGCGACCAGTTCGGCCATGCGGTGGCCGGGTGCGACCATCCCGTAGGTGCGGCCGCGGACGGCGGCGCACTCGCCGACGGCCCAGATGTGCGGGTCCCCGGTGCGGCACCGGTCGTCCACCAGGAAGCCGCCGCGTTCGCCCGTGGCGAGTCCGGCGGGCCGGGCCAGTTCGTCGCGGGGGCGCACCCCGGCGGAGAACACCACCAGGCCGGCGTCGACGGCGCTGCCGTCGGCGAGGGTGACGCCCGCGACCCGCCCGTCGGAGCCCGCGTGCACGGCCCGCACGGCGGTGCCGCAGTGCACGCGCAGCCCGAGGCCGCCGACGAGCCGGGCGAGCACCCGCGCCGCCCCGTCGTCGAGCTGCACCGGCATCAGGCGCGGGGCGAGTTCCACGACGTGGGTCCGCACCCCGAGCAGCCGCAGCGCGTTGGCGGCCTCCAGGCCGAGCAGCCCGCCGCCGACGACCACGCCGGGGCGTTTCTCGCGTGCCGCCGCGCGGATGGCGTCGAGGTCCGCGAAGGTGCGGTAGACGAAGCAGCCGGGCAGGTCGTGTCCCGGCACGGGCGGCACGTACGGCCGTGACCCGGTGGCGAGCACCAGGGCGTCGTAGGCGATGGTCGTACCGTCGGCGGTCGTGACGGTGCGGGCCCGCCGGTCGATGCCGGTGACCGGGGTGGCCGTCCGCACGTCCACCAGGGGGTCGGTGAGGAAGGCGTGGTCGGCGAGGGTCAGGTCGGCGGCGCTCCTGCCCTCCAGGTAGGACGACAGGGCGACCCGGTCGTAGGCGGGGCGGGGCTCCTCGGCCAGGACGACGGCACGCCAGGTGCCGTGCCGGTCGTGGGCCCGCAGGTGTGCCACGAGGCGGTGGCCGGCCATGCCGTGTCCGGCGACCACCAGGGTGCGCGGTGTGCGGGTCATGGGCCGTCGCCTCCTGCGGTCGCCGACGCCAGGACCAGCCGTACGTCGTCCGAGCAGCCGCCGCAGCCGGTGGTGGCCCGGGTCGCGGCGGTGACCCGGGCCAGGTCCCGGGCGCCGGCGCACCAGGCGCGCAGCAGGTCGGCCTTGGTGACGTGGTTGCAGTGGCAGAGCACGGCCTCGTCGGGCAGGCCGACGGGGCCGGGCCGTTCGGTGGCCGGGGTGCCCAGCAGGAGCCCGAGCCGGTCGGACGGCACCGGCAGGTCCCGTTCGTACAGCCGGCCGACCGCGGCGATGGCGCGCGGCAGGCCGACGAGGACCGCGCCGAGGATCCGCTCGCCGGACAGGGCGAGCCGGGCGTAGCGGCCCCGGGCGGGGTCGGACAGTGTCACGTGCCGGGTGGCGTCCGGCGGGTCGGGCGGGCCGAGGCAGGCCAGGTCGAAGCCGGGCGCCCGCAGCCGTACGACGGACCGGGCGGCGCGGTGCTGCGGGTCGCGGCCGGTGAGGGTGCGGGCGAGGGTCTCCGCCTGTTCCCAGGCGGTGGTGACGAGACCGGGCACGTCGCCGTCGGACTCCGCGCAGTCGCCGATGGCGTGGATGCGCGGGTCGCCGGTGCGCAGGTGCCGGTCGACGACCACGCCCGTGCGCACGGCGAGTCCGGCCCGCCGGGCGAGCGCGGTCTCCGGTTCGACGCCCGTGCACAGTACGAGTGTTCCGGCCGGGAGTATCTCCCCGTCGTCCAGGACCAGTTTGCCGGGCCGGTACGCCGCGGCGGCGCGCCCCAGCCGCAGCCGGGCGCCGCCGTCTCGCAGGTGACCGGCGAGCAGGGCGCCGGCCGCGTCGTCGAGCCGGTCGTCCATGGGGTGCGGCCCGGGGTGGACGAGGGTGACGTCCCGGCCGCGTCGCAGCAGCGCGAGCGTGGTCTCCGTACCGAGGATGCCGCCGCCGAGCACCACCAGGGGTCCGTCGGCGATCCGTTCGCAGTCGGCGAGGGTGCGCAGGGTGGTGGCGCCCTCGGCGAGCCGGCCGCCTGCGGTGAGCAGGCCGGGCAGGCGGGGGATGCGGGGCCGGGCGCCGGTGGCCAGCACCAGGTGGTCGTAGGGGTGGGTCTCCCCGGTGTCGGTGTGCACCAGGCGGCGGGCGCGGTCGACGGCGGTGACGGTGACGCCCGTCCTGACGCCGACGTCGTCCGGGGGGTGACGCAGGCTCAGGTCCCCCGCGGTGAGGGCGCCGCCGAGGAGGGACGTCAGGAGGACGCGGTTGTAGGCCGGGCGCGGCTCCGCGCCGAGCACGGTGACCGGGCCGCGGTGGCCGTGGTGGCGCAGGCGTTCCACGAGGCGGTGCGCCGCGGGGCCGTGGCCGACGACGAGGACGTGGCGGGGGGCGGGCATGGCGGGCCTCATGACGCGCCGGTGCCGGGTTCGATCCGCACGGCGCAGACCTTGAACTCGGGCATCCCGGTGCGGGGGTCGAGGGCGGTGCTGGTGATGAGGTTGGCCCGGCCGGGACCGGGATGGTGGAAGGGCAGGAACACCGTGTCCGTGCGCATGCTGCCGACCAGCCGCACGCGTGCCACCGTGGTTCCGCGGGCGGAGGTGACGCGGGCGGGTTCGCCCTCGCGCAGCCCGGCGCGTTCGGCGGTGTCGGGGTGGATCTCCACGAACGGTTCGGGCGAGGCGTCGTGGAGTTCGGCCACGCGGCGGGTCTGCGCGCCGGACTGGTAGTGGGCGAGCACCCGGCCGGTCGTGGCGTACAGGGGGTGGTCGGCGTCGGGTGTCTCGGCGGGGTCGCGGTGGTCGACCTCGGCGAACCGGGCGCGCCCGTCGGGGTGTGCGAAGCCGTCGAGGAAGAGGCGGGGCGTGCCGGGGTGCGGTGCGCCGTCCGGGGTGTCCGGGCAGGGCCAGTGCAGGGCCTCCCCCGCCTCCAGCCGGTCGTAGCTGATGCCGGAGTAGTCGGCCTTGCCGCCGCGGGAGGCGCGCCGCAGTTCCTCGAACACCTGGCGCGGCGAGGTGGGGTAGCGCTCCGCCGGTTCGCCGAGCCGGACCGCGAGGCCGTGCAGGACCTCCAGGTCGGTGCGCACGCCGTCCGGCGGCGGGTGCAGTCGTCTGCGGCGCAGCACCCTGCCCTCCAGGCTGGTCATGGTGCCGTCCTCCTCGGCCCACTGGGCGACCGGGAGGACCACGTCGGCCATCCGCGCGGTCTCCGACGGCACGAAGTCGGCCACCACCAGCAGGTCGAGGGAGGCCAGCCGCTCGCACACGTGGGCGGCGTGGGGGGCCGACACGGCGGGGTTGGAGCCGAACACCAGCAGGGCGCGCGGGCCGTTGTCGGTGCCGAGCGCGTCGAGCAGTTCGTAGGCGCTGCGGCCGGGGCCCGGCAGGGTGTCCGGGTCGGTGCCCCACACCCGTGCCACGTGGGCCCGCGCGGCCGGGTCGGTGATCATGCGGTAGCCGGGGAGCTGGTCGGTCTTCTGGCCGTGCTCGCGTCCGCCCTGCCCGTTGCCCTGCCCGGTCAGGCAGCCGTAGCCGCTTCCGGCGACGCCGGGCAGTCCGAGGGCGAGCGCGAGGTTGATGAACGCGGCGGCCGTGTCGGCGCCCTTGCTGTGCTGTTCGGCGCCGCGGCCGGTCAGCACGTACGCCCGTCGCGCCTCGCCCAGCAGCCGTACGGCGGCGCGCTGTTCGGCGACGGGGACGCCGGTGACGCGTTCGACGCGTTCGGGCCACCAGGTCACGGCGCGTCGCCAGGCTGCGTCGAAGCCGGTGGTGCGCTGCTGGACGTACTCCTTGTCGCACCAGCCGTCGCTCACGGCGAGGTGCAGCAGGCCGAGCGCCAGCGCGAGGTCGGTGCCCGGCACCGGTTGCAGGTGCAGCGCGGCGCGTTCGGCGGTCCTGGTGCGGCGCGGGTCGACGACGATCAGGTCGGCGCCCTCCAGGTGCCGCATCAGCGGGGGCATCGTCTCGGCGGGGTTGGCGCCGGCCAGCAGGATCGCGTCGGCCGCGCCGAGGTCGGTGACGGGGAACGGCAGTCCGCGGTCCAGGCCGAAGGCGGCCGTCCCGGCGGCGGCGGCCGAGGACATGCAGAACCGGCCGTTGTAGTCGATCTGGCTGGTTCGCAGGGCGAGCCGGGCGAACTTGCCCAGCAGGTAGGCCTTTTCGTTGGTGAGGCCGCCTCCGCCGAACACGGCGAGCGCGTCCGGGCCGTGCTCGTCGCGGATGCGCAGCAGCCGGTCGGCGACCGTGTCCAGGGCGGTGTCCCAGTCGGCCGGGGCGAGACGGCCGTCCGCGCCGCGCACCAGTGGCCGGCGCAGTCGGTCGGGGACGTCGAGCAGGGCGGGCGCGGTCCAGCCCTTCTGGCACAGGCCGCCGCTGTTGACGGGGAAGTCGGAGGGCTCCACCACGGTGCCCCGGGCGTCGTGGCCGAGCCGGGTGCCGCACTGCAGGGCGCAGTACGGGCAGTGGGTGGTCACGCTCGTGCTGGGCGGGGTGTCAGGCACGGGTGGCCTCCGACGACTCGGTGGCGCGCCGCGGGCCGGGCCGGCCGTCGGGCGTGGTGCCGTGCGGGGTGCGCAGGTAGACGAGGCGGGTGATGGCCAGGCACACCGCGTAGCAGGCCAGGAAGGACCAGAAGGCGGGCTCGCCGGTGCCCCGGCTGCCGTAGGACGCCCGGAAGGCCAGGTTGACGGCGACGCCGCCGAGGGCGCCGACGGCACCGGCGATGCCGATGACCGCGCCGGTCAGCCGCCGGGCGCGGGCGAAGGCCTCGTCGGCGTCGTGGCCGGCGGTTACGGCGGCCTCGGCCTGCCCGGCGAAGACCACCGGGATCAGTTTGTACGTGGAGCCGTTGCCGAGGCCGCTGAGCACGAACAGCACCGTGAACACGGCGACGAACATCGCGAGGGACTCGTAGGCCGAGGCCACCAGCAGCAGGCCGGTGCCCGCGCCCATGGCGAGGAAGTTCCAGTAGGTGACGCGTGCTCCGCCCCACCGGTCGGCGAGCCGGCCGCCCAGGGGCCGGGACAGCGAGCCGAGCAGCGGACCCAGGAAGGTGAAGCCGGCCGCCTCCAGCGGTGTGGAGCCGAACTGGTTCTGCAGGACGAGGCCGAAGGCGAAGCCGTAGCCGATGAACGAGCCGAACGTGCCGACGTACAGCAGGGAGATCCACCAGGTGTGCCGGTCGCGCACCGCCTCGCGCAGCACGCCCGGCCGGGCGGGGCCGGTGTCGATGTTGTCCATGCCGAGTGCCGCGAGGAGCGCGGCGAGGGCGATCAGCGGCAGGTAGGCGGCGATCACGTAGGCGGGGTGGGTGTCGCCGGCGGTGGCGATCACCAGCAGTCCGATCAGCTGGATCACCGCGACGCCCAGGTTGCCGCCGCCGGCGTTCAGGCCGAGCGCCCAGCCCTGGTGGCGCCGGGGGAAGAAGTGGGCGATGTTCGTGGTGGAGGAGGCGAAGTTGCCGCCGCCGACGCCCGCCGTCGCGGCGATGAGCAGGAACACCCACAGGGGTGTGCCCGGCCGCTGGACGAAGTACAGCGCCAGCAGCGCGGGCACCAGCAGGACGGCCGAGCTGAACACGGTCCAGTTGCGCCCGCCGAACCGGGTCACCGCGTGGCTGTACGGCAGCCGCAGCAGGGCGCCGACCAGGGTGGGGGTGACCACCAGCAGGAACTTCTCGCTCGGGGCGAAGCCCAGGCCGATGGCGGGGGACATGAACAGCACCAGGACCGACCACATGCTCCAGATCGAGAACCCGATGTGCTCGGAGAAGATGGACAGGACGAGGTTGCGTCGTGCGACGTGCCTGCCGGTGTGCTCCCAGAACTCCTCGTCCTCCGGGTCCCAGTGCTCGATGCGGGGTCGGGAGACGCTCAGTGCCGTCATCGGGGCAACTCCTCGGCCGGGGGGCGGCGTTCCGACGCGACGGCCGGGGCGTCCACGAGCACGTCGGACGGCTCCGGCTGCTGCGCGGGGTGACCGCCGCACCGGATGACGTCCGGGGACCCGATGTGTTCAACGTGGGGCGCGCACCTCATGGTTGGGGATTCTGGCGCAGTTGCCCCGCTCGCGTCCGTCCACGGCCCGGACACCGCCGCGGATCTGTCACATCGCAAGCACATCTGTCAGATCCGCTCCTGATGTCACGTCAGTTCGGCCGGGCCGGTTCCCGTCGGGAGCCCTCGCCCGGATCTCCTCGTTCATTACTCCGCAGCCGTCTCGAGAACGCCCACAGTCCTGATCGAGAAGGGCTTCCGCGGCCCCGGGTCACGGTATTTTTCACACCACCGCGGGTAGTCAGCCCGCACGGTCCGCGGACGGGCGGTCCACCCGGCCCGTGGACCACCGGGTGACGCATGCGGGGTCCGTGGTCTTCCCGGTCACGGCCCCGGGCGCGGCTGGTGGAACACTCGCAGGTGTCTTCCCGTTGTGCCGGCGGGAGCCGTGATCGACGGTTTCGGCCTTCGGGGGCCGTCACCGCCGGCGGTTGGGGAACGAGACACCGGAGGGGCCTCGTGTCGCACAAGAAGGACGAAGCGGCGGGCGCCGTTCTGGCACTGCTGGACCTGCTGGCCGGTGAGGGCCCGGCGAGCCGCTTCGAGGCACCCGTCGAACAGGCCCGCAGGCGGGGTGTGCGGGGGGCCGACCTGCGGATGGTGGAGCAGGTCAAGCGGCTCGCCCTGAGCATCCACGCCCGGCTGGACCGGCGTCAGCAGTGGAGCGCCGGTCTCACCTCGCTCGTCGACACCGCCTGCGACCTGGCCGCCCCGCACAGCGTCGAGGACACCCTCAAGATCATCACGCGCCGGGCGCGGCTGCTGCTGGGCGCCGACGTCTCCTGGGTGACCCGGCCCGCCGCGGACGAGCGGCTGTTCAGGCTGCACGCCCTCGACGGTCATGTCTCGATGCTGAACACCCGGATCCGATTACCGTGGGACGCCGGGCTCGCCGCGGCCGTACTGGCCCACCGCGCACCCCTGTGGACGTCCGACTACCTGACCGACGACACCTTCCGGCACGCCGACGGGCCCGACGAGTGGATCATGGCCGAGGGCCTGCACGCCGTGCTGGGCGTGCCGCTCAGCCGGGGCACGCGCCCGCTGGGCTCCCTGCACGTCGCCGACCGCAGTGTGCGGCACTTCTCCGCGGACGAGATAGCGCTGACGAGCATGCTCGCGGAGATCGGCGGGGTGGCCCTGGAGCGGGCCGTGCACCTGGAGGAGACCCGCGAGGACATGGCGGTCCTGCGGGACCGGGCGCTGCGCGCCGAGGCCGAACTGGCGGCCGCGCGCAGGGTCGCCGCGACGCAGCGGGAGCTGCTCGACCTGGTGCTCGGCGGCTGCGACCCGCACACCCTGGTGGAGGAGTTCCGGGCCCGGCTGGGCGCCTCGGTGCTGCTGTGCGGCGCGCACGGCACGGTGGTCGCCGGGGCCGGGGACATGCCGGAGGGCACGCGGGAGGCCGTCACGCGGGCCGCGATGGACGCCGGGCCGCTCGGCGCACCGGAGCCGTGGCTCCTGGAAGGCGGCGTGTGGTCCGTGCCGCTCTTCACCGGCAGTCACTACCTGGGCGCCCTGTGCGTCCACGCCGGCCCCGCCCTCACCGACGACGCGGCGGAGCTGCTGCGGCACGCGGCCGGGGCGGCGGCGGTGCTGCTGTTCCTGCACCAGGGCAGCGCCGCGGTCGCGGAGGGGCAGTTCCGCGACGAGCTGCTCGACGACCTGCTGATGAGCGCCTGCCGGCCCCGTGAGCAACTGGAGCGGCGCGCCCGCCGGCTGGGCATCGGCCTGGACCAGCCGTACGTCGTGGTCATCGCCCGCCCCGACGGCGGCGCGCAGGTGCGGGCGGTCACCTGGGCGTCCGCCTACGCGCGTCGCAGGAACGGCCTGAAGACCACGCACGAGGGCGACATCGTGCTGCTGCTGCCGGGCACCGAAGCGGGCGCCGCGGCCCGCGCGGTGCGCCACGAGCTGTCGTCCCTGCTGGGCCGTCCGGTGACGGTGAGCGGCTCCGGTCCCGTGTCGGACCCCGGTGCGGTCCTGCACGGGTACCGGGAGGCGGCGCGCTGCCTCGACGCGATGATCGCGCTGGGCGCGGTCGGGACGTCGGCGTCGACGCACGACATGGGGTTCGTGGGGCTGCTGCTGTCGGACCATCTGGACGCCGAGAAGTTCATCGAGAGCACCATCGGCGCCGTGCTCGACTACGACGAGCAGCGGCTGACGGAGCTGACCCGCACCCTGGACGCCTACTTCGACACCGGGGGGAGTCCCACGTACGCCGCCGAGCAGCTCCATGTCCATCCCAACACCGTGGCCCGCAGGCTGGAGCGGATCAGTGATCTGATCGGCTCCGACTGGCAGAAGCCGGAGCGGGCGCTGGAGGTCCAGCTCGCGCTCCGGCTGTCGCGGATACGGCGGGTCCTCAGGGAGCGCGGGGAGTCGGCCGGCCACCCTGCCGGGCGTCAGGACGCGTAACCGAGTTCGCCGTCGTCCGGGTCGCCGAGGGCCGCCAGGACGTGCGCGGCGGACGCGAGCGTGACGTGCCGGTGCCAGCCCCGGTAGGAGCGTCCGGCGAAGTCGCGGATGCCCACCTGGTCGGCGACCCGGGTGAAGTCCCGCTCGACCCGGTCGACCGTGCCGCGCAGCCGCATGAGGGACGCGGGCGGCACATGGGCCAGGTCGGTCAGCCACACCTCCGCCGGCCAGCGCCGGTCGTTCTCCCCGACGCCGAGCAGCAGGAGGTCACCGAGCCGCTGGCGCCGCCTGAGCGCGGCGCGCCGGCCGGGGGCGGCGGGCAGGGTGACGCGCACGGCGGCCACCAGCCCTGCCTGCGCGGCGGGTGTGCCGCTGCCGGCGGGCCACAGGACCGGCCGCCGCAGGGCCCGGCCGGCGCCCATGATCTGACGCACCGATCTGGTGGCGGCGCCGAAGCCGGGCAGCGCCGGGTCCGCCACGGACAGCCGCAGCGAGTCGCCCACCCTGAGCATCAGCGGCATCCGCGCGGCGCGGATCGCCGCCACGGCGGAGGCGACGTCGACCTCGCGGGCGTCCATCACGACGGGACGGGAGGGCAGTCCCCATCCCGCCGTCTCCAGGTAGGCCTGCGCGGCGCACTCGCCGAGGGACTCCGCGCACGCGTCGTCCGGTATCGACGCGCGCCGCCGCCGGTCCTCGTCGAGCCAGCCCGGGGAGAGCTGCAGCCGCCAGTTGACCGGCACGCTCGTCTCGTCGGAGACCGCCCACACGCCCACGGCCTGCTGGGCGTTGAGCATCTGCCCGTGCTCGGGGAAGAAGCGCCGCTCCACGCCCACGGAGTGCCGTCCGGCCTTCGGGATGACCATGGGGCGCACCACCCAGGCCTGGGGCGGGGCGGCACCGACCGCGAACCGGGCGAGAGCCCGGCGCACCGGCGCCCATTCCCAGCTGGAGTCGCTGATGAAGTGGTGCAGACTCTGCTCCGTCGCCCGCCCTCCGACCAGCGTGGCGATGTTCCGTATCGATTTGCGTCCCCGTACCTCCAACAGACCTCTTATGTACTCCATGCCCTTGCGACGTTGGTCGCTGCGGGGCAGGGAGGCGAAAAGGAGCGAGCACAACTCCGGCAACGACACGTTGCTCGAAGACACGTACGACGGCTCGCACGTGGTCGGACCATGCGCTTGATCGAGGCCCAGCGCGACCACTTTCATGAACGGACCTTCCATCGTGGGTAAGACGGGAGTCGATCCGAGGGGCTGCCCTGCCCCACCAATGTGCGGCAGTCGGGGCACGGTTCCCAGGTCCACGGAGCACAGGACGTGCGCCGGGGGACGGTGGCCGGACCAGCATCGCGCCCCGTACGTCCCCGCTGTCCCGTTCGTGGCGTGCCCGGCGGGGTGTGTCCGCACCACCCCTCCCCGCGTTCCGGCGCCCACTCGGGCCCCATATCGGGCCGGTCAAAGGGACGTGACGGAGCGAAACGGGCACCGGGTGCCGGGCCTCACTGGCACGTCACCATGGCATTTCGCACCACGGCACACCTGCCGGGGCCGGGCGGGATTCCGGACTCCGGTTCGCGCTGCTGACGTGCGACGATCCGCGGTTTCCGGCCCACCGACCGGGCCTGGCGACGGTGCCGGGGCGGCCCCTGGAGGGGCGTGTGCGGTCTGGGAGAATGGTGGGCCGAGCACCGTCCGACGTGCCCGGCCCGGCAGAGGAGAGCACACCGTGTCACGACCCCCGGCCGCCCCGTCACCCGAGAGCCGGGAGAGCGGCGGGCGCGAGCACCCCGACGGCCTCCGGGCCGACTGCGGGAACTGCTTCGGGCTGTGCTGTGTCGCGCTGCCCTTCGCCCGGTCCGCCGACTTCGCCGTCGACAAGGCGGCGGGCACGCCGTGCGCCAGTCTCCAGGCCGATTTCCGGTGCGGCATCCATGCGGGGCTGCGCGAGAGGGGCTTTTCCGGCTGCACCGTCTTCGACTGCTTCGGCGCGGGCCAGAAGGTCTCCCAGGTCACCTTCGGCGGCACGGACTGGCGGCGCGCACCCGAGAGCGCGGGCGCCATGTTCGCGGTGTTTCCCGTCATGCGGCAGCTCCACGAGCTGCTCCACTACGTCACCGAGGCCCTCGGGCTCGGCCCGGCCCGCCCGGTGCACGCGGAACTGCGCCGGGCCCGGCGGCGCCTCGACGGCCTGACCCGGGGCAGCGCCGAGTCGATCGTCGCCCTCGACGTCAACGCCCTGCGGGGCGAGGTGAACCGACTGCTGCTGCGGGCCAGTGAGCTGGTGCGCGCCCAGGTGCCCGGCCGGCGCAGGGACCACCGCGGCGCCGATCTGATGGGCGCCCGCCTCGCCGGCGCCGACCTGCGGGGCGCGAGCCTGCGCGGTGCCCTCCTCGTCGCCGCCGACCTCAGGAAGGCCGACCTGCGCACGGCGGACCTGATCGGCGCCGACCTCCGGGACGCCGACCTGCGCGGGGCCGACCTCACCGGCAGCATCTTCCTCACCCGGGCCCGGCTGAACGCGGCCCGCGGCGACGCGACCACCAGGCTGCCGACGGGACTGGACCGACCCGCGCACTGGTGACCGCGACACCACCGCCCCCCTCCGGCCGGGGACCGCCCCGGTGCCGCGGCGCCCCGACGCACCGGCTCCGCGGCACCCCCCCCGACCGGGGACCGTCCCGGTGCCGCGGCGCCCCCACGCACCGGTGACCGCGGCACCACCCCCCTGCCGGAAACCATCCCGGTGCCGCGGCGCCCGGCATCCGCGTCGGCGGTGGGGCGGACGGTGGCCCTAGGCCGCCAGTTCCGGCCCGTCGGCCGTGCCCTCCGCGAACTGCGTGCGGTGCAGTTCCGCGTAGCGGCCGCCGGCCGCCAGCAGCTCGTCGTGCGTGCCGCGTTCGACGATCCGGCCCGCCTCGACCACCAGGATCTCGTCGGCCGCGCGGACGGTGGACAGCCGGTGCGCGATCACGACCGCCGTCCTGCCCTCCAGGGCCTCGGCGAGCGCCTCCTGCACAGCCGCCTCCGAGGTGTTGTCGAGGTGGGCGGTGGCCTCGTCCAGGATGACGACGCGCTGGCGGGCCAGCAGCAGCCGGGCGATGGTCATCCGCTGGCGTTCGCCGCCGGACAGCCGGTAGCCGCGTTCGCCGACCACCGTGTCCAGGCCGTCCGGCAGGGACCGTACGAGGTCGTCGAGGCGGGCGCGGCGCAGCGCGTCCCACAGCTCGTCCTCGGTGGCGGCGGGCCGGGCCAGCAGGAGGTTCGCGCGGACCGTGTCGTGGAAGAGGTGGCCGTCCTGCGTGACCATGCCCACCGTGTCCCGCAGGGACGCCGCGGTCAGGTCACGGACGTCGACGCCGCCGACGCGCACGGCGCCCGCGTCGACGTCGTACAGGCGCGGCAGCAGCTGGGCGATGGTGGACTTGCCCGCGCCGGAGGAGCCGACGAGGGCGACCGTCCGGCCGGGTTCGGCGCGGAAGGAGATGCCGCGCAGCACCTCGTCGCCGCCCCGGGTGTCGAGGGAGGCGACCTCCTCCAGGGAGGCCAGGGAGACCTTGTCGGCGGACGGGTAGCCGAAGCGGACGTCCTCGAACTCGACGGCGACCGGGCCCTCGGGGACCTCGCGGGCGTCCGGCCGCTGCGCGATGAGCGGCTTCAGGTCGAGCACCTCGAAGACCCGCTCGAAGCTGACCAGGGCGCTCATCACCTCCACGCGCGCCCCGGCGAGCGCGGTCAGCGGCGCGTACAGGCGGGTCAGCAGCAGCGCCAGCGCCACGACCGCACCCGGTTCCAGGGTGCCGCGCAGGGCGAAGAACCCGCCGAGGCCGTAGACGAGGGCGAGGGCCAGGGCCGATACCAGGGTGAGGGCGGTGATGAAGGCGGACTGGGCGGTCGCCGTGCGCACGCCGATGTCCCGCACCCGCCGGGCCCGCTCCGCGAACTCCGCGGACTCCTCCTCCGGCCGGCCGAACAGCTTCACGAGCGTGGCGCCCGGCGCGGAGAACCGCTCGGTCATGCGGGTGCCCATCGCCGCGTTCAGCGTGGCCGCCTCACGCTGCATGACGGCCATGCGGCGGCCCATGCGCCGGGCGGGGACGACGAACACCGGCAGCAGCACCAGCGCGAGCAGGGTGATCTGCCAGGACAGCGTGAGCATCACGGCGAGCGTCAGCAGCAGCGTGACGAGGTTGCTGACGACTCCGGACAGCGTGTTGCTGAACGCGCGCTGTGCGCCGATCACGTCGTTGTTGAGTCGGGAGACGAGCGCGCCCGTACGGGTACGTGTGAAGAACGCGACCGGCATGCGCTGCACGTGATCGAACACGGCCGTCCGAAGATCGAGGATGAGTCCCTCCCCGAGCGTCGCCGACAGCCGCCGGGAGAGGATCCCGAGCGCCGCTTCGGCGACGGCGATGAGGGCGATCAGCAGCGCCAGGCGTACGACGGTGCTCTCGGCGCCGTCCGACACGATCGCGTCGACGACCTTGCCGGCCAGAACGGGCGTCGCCACGGCGAACAGGGCCGTCACCACCCCCAGGAGGACGAACAGGGCGATGCGGCGGCGGTGCGGGCGGGCGAACGCGCCGATGCGGCGCAGCGTCGCGCGCGCCAGGGGACGGCGGTCCTGCTGGGCGGTCAGGACGCTGTGCAGCTGTGTCCACGCTGTGGTCTCCATGCTCATGGAGACGAACCTAGGACCTCAAGCTTCCTTGAGGTCAAGGATTCGGCGACACCGTCTCCGGCGCGCTCGCTGACGGCCGTCACTCGACGCGGGATCAGCGGACGCTCACCCGCACCGGCCCGCCGCCCGGGTCCACGCGCCGCGTCCACCGTGCCGTCAGGGTCAGGGTCCGGTTCGGCAGCGCCGGGCCGAGGCGGGCCTGGTGCAGGGGGCGGCCGTCCTGAGTGACGGTCAGGACGACGCGGGGAAGGGGAGCCGACGTCCGCAGCACATACGGGTGGTGGTCGCCCGGCGTCACGCGGTTCGGGGCGATCCAGCGCAGCGGCGGGTCCACGAGGAGCGGGACTGCGGCCGGCCAGTCGGCCCGTGCCAGCCAGGCCCGCACGGCCCGGGCCACGTGCGCTCCCTCGCGGGCGGCCGCGCCCGCCCGCTCCACGGCGTGCAGCACGTTGCCCGCGGCGAACACGCCCGGCCGTTCGGTGCGCAGGGCGCCGTCGACGGCGGGGCCCCGGGTGCCGGGGTCGAGGGCGAGTCCGCCGCGCCGGGCCAGTTCGTGGTCGGGCACGAAGTCGCCCGTGAACACGACGGTGTCGCAGCGCAGGGTGGCGCTGCGGCCGTTCCGGTGGCGGATCCGCACGCCCGACAGGCGTCCGCGGCCGAGCAGTTCGGTGACCGTCGTGCCGGTGAGCAGGGGAACGCCCCGGCGCAGCCTGGCGTCCAGGGCACGGGCCGGTGCCGTCTGGGCGCGCGGCAGCTCCGTGACCATGGCGACGACCTCGGCCCCGGCGGCCCGTACGGTGCCGGCGGCGGCGTACGACACGTCCTCGGCGCCGACGATCACCGCGCGCGTGCCGACGCGCTGCCCGTGGAGGTGGACGGCCTGCTGGAGTTCCCCGGTGGTGAGGACGCCCGCGGGCCGGGTGCCGGGGACCAGGCGGGCGGCGCGGGGGCGTTCGCGGGCGCCGGTGGCCAGCACGACGGCGCGGGCCGTGACGGTCTCCGCGCCCTCGGGTCCCACGGCGGTGAGCGTCAGCGGGCCCGCCCAGTCGAGGGCGGTCACCCCGGTCCGTACGACCGCGCCGGACCGCAGCGCCGCCTCGGTGAGCCGACGCGCGTACTCGGGGCCGGTCAGCGGGTGCGGCCAGGGTCCGAAGCCGCCGTGGACGCAGTGCCGCGGCACTCCCCCGGCCCGCTGCTCCCGGTCGAGCACCTCGATCCGCCGTCCCTCGCCGGTACGGGCCAGGGCGGCGGCAGCCGCGAGCCCGGCGGGCCCCGTCCCGACGACCAGCACATCGACCCGGCGTTCACCGCTGCTCATGACCCCGCCCCTCCACACAGCGCCCGGCCGACAGGTCCGCGCCCCGGGGCACCGCACGCCGGCCCGGCCGCGTCCCGGTCACGGCCCGGCCTCCCGGCTGCCCCACGCGGGCACGCCCCGACCGGGCCGCGTCGGCCCGCCGCATGCCGCTCACGGCTCCCCCAGCGGAGCCCGCCCCGCAGACCACACCACGGATCCCGCACCACCCCGACCACGACCGGCCTTCCCGGCCGGCCCGCGCAGGAACTCCCCGCAGCCCTGCGCACCGGCCCGCCGCACCCCGGCCACGGCCGAGTCCGCCGGCCCGCCTCGCCCCCCTCACACCCCCGCCTCCCCCAGCAGCGCCCGTACCTCCGCACCGCAGTAGAACCCCTGGCAGCGGCCCGCCCGGGCGCGGGTGCGGCGGCGCAGGCCGTCCGGGGTGCGGGGCGGGATCGTGCCGGCGAGGGCGTCGCGGATCTCGCCCCGGGAGACGCGCTCGCAGTGGCAGACGAGGCGGCCGTACTCCGGGTCGGCGGCGACGAGTTCGGGCCGCTGGTAGGGGCGCGGGAAGGCCTCGCCGAGGTTCGGCATGCGCACCGGCTCCAGGTCCCGGTCGGCGCCGGGTTCCAGGCCCGCGTCGCCGAGCAGGTCCATGACGTGCTCGGCGATGGCGAGGGAGGCCGTCAGGCCGGTGGAGCGGATGCCGCCGACGGTGACGTACGCCTGCCCGGGGTGGGCGCGGATGCGGTAGTCGTCGTGCTCGGTGGCGGCGCGCAGCCCGGCGTACACGGCCGTGACCTCCTCGTCGAGGAGCCGGGGCAGGATGCGGCGGCCCTTGTCGCGCAGCGCGGCCAGGCCCTCGGCGGTCGAGGCGGTGGCGGACTTGTCGTCCAGGTCCTCGGCGGTGGGCCCGAGCAGGACGTTGCCGTACACGGTCGGGGCCACCAGAACGCCCTTGCCGAGGGCGGTGGGCACGGGCAGCAGGATGTGCCCGACGAGGGAGCGGGCGAACTTGTCGAAGACGATGAGCTGGCCGCGGCGCGGGGTGACCGTGAAGTCGTCGTGGCCGAGCAGCCGGTCGAGCGTGTCGGCGTGCAGCCCGGCCGCGTTGACCAGCAGGCGGGCCCGCAGCGCGCCCCGCCCGGTGCCGATAACGTGCAGGCCGTCGCGCCGACCGACCGTCGTCACCGGCGAGTTGAGGTGCAGGTCGACGCCGTGCCGGACCGCCTGCGTGGCGTACGCGAGGGTCGTCGTCCAGGGGCAGACGATGCTCTCGCCGGGCACGTGCAGGGCGGCGAGCGCGCCGGGGCCGAGGTGGGGTTCGCGGGTGTACAGCTCGTCGGGGCCGATGATGCGGCTCGCCCGGTACTCGTTGGCCTCGGCCTTCTCGGCGAGGCGGGGCAGCGCCGCGAGCTGCTCCTCGTCCCAGGCGACGAGGAGCGCGCCGACCGGTTCGACGGGGATGCCGGACTCGGCGGCGTACGCGGCGAGCAGCCGGGCGCCCTCGCGCACGAGCCGGGCCTCCAGGGAGCCGGGGGCGGCGTCGAAACCGGTGTGCAGGATCGCCGTGTTGGCCTTCGAGCTGCCCTCGCCGACGTCCTCGCGCGCCTCCACGAGCGCCACGCGCAGCCCGGGGTGCCGGGCGAGCCGGCGGGCGATCGCGCAGCCGACGACACCGGCGCCGACCACCGCCACGTCGTACGGCTCGCGGGGCAGCTCTCCCTCGGCGGTGACCGTCATGCGGGGGTCCGTTCCAGCAGGGCGGCGACCTCCGCGTGGAACCGGCCGCGGCGTTCGGCGGCCTCGTCGGCGGTGATGCGGGGTTCGTACACGGCGGACGGTTTCCCGTCGGGCAGGGCCTGTTCGAGGGCGGGGACGGCTCCCGAGCCGAGGCGGGCCAGCGCGCCGACGCCGAGCGCCGTCGCGTCGGGCAGCGCGGACACCTCCACGGGGCGTTGCAGCAGATCCGCCTGCGTCTGCATGAGCAGCGCGGAGCGGGTCAGGCCGCCGTCGACGCGCAGGGTGCCCAGCGGGGTGCCGAGGTCGGCCGCGGCGGCGTCGGCGAGTTCGGCGACCTGGGCGGCCAGCCCTTCGCACAGGGCGCGCACCAGGTGCCCGGCGGTGGTGTCGAGGCCGAGGCCGGTGAGGGAGCCGCGCACGTCGCCGCGCCACCAGGGGGCGGCGAGTCCGGCGAGGGACGGCACGAAGACGACGCCGCCGCTGTCGGGGACCGTGCCGCCCACGGCGTCGAGGTCGGACGCGCCGGAGAGGACCCCGAGGTCGGTGAGCCAGCGCACCGCGGACGCGGCCGTGTAGACCTGGCCGTCGAGGCAGTAGCTGGTGCGTCCGGCGAGCCGCCAGGCGACGCAGCTGACCAGCCCTGAGGCGCCGCGCCGGGGGGTGTCGCCGGTGTGGGCGAGGAGGAACGCGCCCGTGCCGTAGGTGCACTTGGCGGCGCCGGCCGCGGTGACGCGCTGGGCGAGCAGGGCGGCCTGCTGGTCCACGAGGAGGCCGGTGAGCGGCACGGCGGGGCCGAACGCGGTGGTGGTGCCGACGGGTTGGGCGGCGTCGACGACCTCGGGGAGGCGTTCGCCGGACAGGCCGTACAGGTCCAGGGCGCGCGGGGACCACCGCGTCCGGTCGAGGTCGAGGAGCTGGGTGCGTCCGGCGGTCGCGGCGTCGGTGACGAAGGCGCCGGTGAGGCGGTGGACGAGCCAGGCGTCGGTGGTGGTGACGACTCCCTCACGGGTGAGGTGACGTCGTATCCAGGCCATTTTCGGGGCGGCGAAGTACGGGTCGAGGGGCAGCCCGGTCAGCTGCCGCAACTCCTCGGCGTGCGACGCGAGTTCGTCGCAGACGCCCTGGGCCCGGCGGTCCTGCCAGACGAGGGCGTCGGTGAGCGGGCGGCCGGTGTCCGGGTCCCAGGCGAGCACGGTCTCGCCCTGGTTGGCCAGGCCGACCGCGGTGACGGGTTCGCCCGCCTCGGCGAGGGCTCGCCGGCCGGCGTCCACCACGGAGGCGTACAGTTCCCCGGGGTCGGCCTCGACCAGGCCGCCGGGCAGATGGCGGGGTCGTACGGCGGCGAATCCGGTGCCGACGACGCCGCGTTCGGGACAGATCACGAGGGCCTTGGTGCCGGACGTGCCCTGGTCGACGGCGAGCACCGCACCTGTCATCGTGCTTCTCCTGTCGCACCGTGGAAGATCGCCGCACGTCAGCCTGCCGCCGTCGCGCGCGCCGCGTCAAGCACGCACCGCGCCGCACACCGCGGGGGCCGGTGGGGCGCAAGGGGAGGGAGTTCGGCAAGATGAGGACAACGGAACAGTTCCGGAACGTGACGCTCTATATAGTGACCGGCGACCGAACGTGACTCCTCAACCCGTGCCCATAGGAGGGCTGTTGCTACTCCAGCCTGCCGCCCTGCCCGGCTCGTTCCCGGGAGCGGCCGGGTGATGGCCAAAGCGGGGGAACGGCCCGCCTACGACCCGGCCGGCCACGACAGCGCCCTGCGTGCCGCTCTGCAAGAGGTGCGCACCGGGCGCTGGATGTCGATGCGCGAACTGCTCGAGCAGACCACGACGTGGTCGCAGTGGACGCAGCGGACCCAGGTGCTGGCCGCCGCCGCCGCGGGCACCGACGTGGTGCGTGCCTGGCGTGCGGAGGAGCCGAAGAACGTGCACGCCTCGGTGATGCACGCCCGGGTCTGCGTGGAGCGGGCTCTGCGGGCGGGCCGCGAGGGTCATCGCCGTACGCACGAGCTGTGGCAGGAGGCCTGGCACGCCTGCGACTCGGCCGCGCACGCCGCGCCGCACGATCCGGTGCCGTGGGTGTGCCTGCTGGCGCTGGCCCGGCTGGACGAGGAGCAGCGCTGGGCGGAGCACCGGATGCCGCCGCCCGAGCCGATGCTGCCCGCGGGGCCGTGGGGTCTGCTCGCGCAGGCCGACAAGCGCGACCCGTACAACCGTGAGGCGCACCACCGGATGCTGCAGTTCCTGTATCCGCACAGGGATTCGGGGCGGCTGGCGGAGGCGTCCGGGTTCGCGCACTGGGCGGCCGGTTCGGCGCCGCCCGGTTCCGCGCTGCATGTGCTGCCGCTGTACGTGCGGGTGGAGCGGTACCGCCGCTCGGGCGGCCGGGACGCCGCCCTGGACCTGCACTGGGTGGCCGAGGACGCGACGCGTGAGGCGCGCCGGGCGTTTCACAGCTGGTTCGAGCTGACCCGGTCCGAGGAGCGTTCGCTGCTCGACCTGAACCACCTCGCGCACGCGCTGTGGGGCGCCCTGCAGTTCCCGGAGGCCGCCCAGGTCTTCGATGCGCTCGGCCCGTACTACACGCCCCTGCCCTGGGCCTACCGCACCAGCGATCCGCGCGACGCCGCGCAGGCCGTGGAGGTCTTCGTGCAGGCCCGGGCCCGCTGCCGGTCGGCCGGCCGGCGCACCTGATTCCGCACGCCCCGTGGTCCCGATGCAGGGCCCTCCAGTCCCCCACTCGTCCCTCTCCCGTCCCACCCGTCCCGGAGGTTCCGGCATGTCCCCCACCCACCGTCCCGCGCACGCGCAGGGGTCCCCGCACCCCGACGAGGAGCAGCGCCTGCGGGAGCTCGGCTACCGCCCGGTGCTCGCGCGCCGCATGGGCGCGTTCGGCAACTTCGCGATCAGCTTCTCGGTGATCTCGATCCTGTCCGGCTGCATGACCCTGTACGGCTTCGGCATGGGCGCGGGCGGCCCCGCCGTGATGCTGTGGGGCTGGGCGGGCGTCGGCCTGTTCGTGCTGTGCGTGGGGCTCGCGCTGGCGGAGGTCACCAGCGCCTACCCGACGTCGGGGGCGCTGTACTACATGGCCGACCGGCTCGGCGGGCGCCGCTGGGGCTGGTACACCGGCTGGCTGAACCTGCTCGGCCTGCTCGGCGCGATCGCCGGTATCGACTACGGCGCCGCCCTGTTCACGGGCGCGTTCATGAACCTCCAGTGGGGCTTCGAGCCGACGCCGGAGAAGACCTTCCTCATCTTCTGCGTGATCCTGCTGCTGCACGCGGTGCTCAACCTGTTCGGGGTGCGGCTGGTCAGCGTGCTCAACTCGATCAGCGTGTGGTGGCACCTGGCGGGTGTGGCGATCATCGTGGGCGCGCTGGTGATCGTGCCCGACCACCACCAGTCGGCGTCGTTCGTGTTCACCGAGTTCGTCAACGACACGGGCTGGGAGAACCCGCTGTACGTGGCCGCGATCGGCCTGCTGCTCGCCCAGTACACGTTCTCCGGCTACGACGCCTCGGCGCACCTGTCCGAGGAGACCGCCAACGCCTCGGTGACGGCGGCACGCGGCATAGTGCGCGCGATCTGGGTGTCCTGGGTGGCCGGTTTCGTCCTGCTGGCGGGACTGACGTTCGCGATCCAGGACTACACGGCCACGCAGAACAGCGCGACGGGCGTGCCGCCCGCGCAGATCCTGCTCGACGGGCTCGGCACCGACGCGGCGAGCGCCCTGCTGCTGATGGTGATCGTCGCCCAGCTCTTCTGCGGCAACGCGGAGGTCGCCGCGGCCAGCCGCATGGTGTTCGCGTTCAGCCGGGACGGTGCGCTGCCCGGCTCCGCGCTGTGGCGCAAGGTGTCCCCGCGCACCCAGACGCCGGTCGCGGCGGTGTGGCTGTCGGTCGGCGTCGCCTGCGTCCTCGCCCTGCCGTCGCTGTACTCGGCGACGGCGTACGGCGCGGTCACGGCCATCAACGTCATCGGCATCACGCCCGCGTACGCCATCCCCGTGTTCCTGCGGCTGCGGGCGGGTGACCGCTTCACGCCGGGGCCGTGGCACCTGGGCAAGTGGAGCCGGCCGATCGGCATCGTCGCGGTGGTGTGGGTGGCGTTCGTCACCGTGCTGTTCTGCCTGCCGCAGTCCTCGCCGGTGACGGCCGACACGATGAACTACGCGTCGGTCGCCCTCGTCGTCGTCCTGGTCCTCGCCACCGTGTGGTGGTTCGTGGCCCGCCGCTCGTACGGCGTCCCGACGACGGCCGCGTACGGCACCGACAAGGAACAGGCCGAACTGGCCGAGGGCATCGTCTGATTCACCTGCTCGCGACACCGCATCCGGTACGAACACCCGTGCCGGATGCGGCAGGATGAGCCATCGCGCCGGCCGCTCGTGCTTCGGGCGGCCGACGCGCCGGCACATCTTGGAATCGAGCAGGTGACGACGTGACGACACTTCACATCCGGCCGTCGGCGGGGACCTTCGCCGCCGCCCTCCGCCACGGGGGTGACCGGTGACGCGGGAGCTCACGGTGGACGACCTGGTCCTCGCCGGGATCGCCCTCGGCGCGGGCCTGCTGGCGGCCTTTCTGCTGCGGATGCTGCTGCGCTGGCTGGGCCGGCACGCCGACCGCACCCGCTGGGGCGGCGACGACGTCATCGTGGACGCCCTGCGCGCCCTGGTGCCCTGGGCGGCGATCTCGGCCGGCGCGGCCGGTGCGGGCGCGGCGCTCCCGCTGACGCGGACGGTCCAGCACAACGTCAACCAGGCGCTGACGGTGCTGCTGATCTTCGTGGCGACGGTGTCGGTGGCCCGGGTGGTCGCCGGACTGGTCCGCTCGGTCGCCCAGTCCCGCTCCGGGGTCGCCGCCTCGGCCACGATCTTCGTGAACATCACCCGGGTGCTGGTGATGGCGATCGGCTTCCTGGTGGTGCTCCAGACGCTGGGCATCTCCATCGCGCCGCTGCTCACCGCCCTGGGCGTCGGCGGCCTCGCGGTCGCCCTGGCCCTTCAGGACACCCTCGCCAACCTCTTCGCGGGCCTCCACATCCTCGCCTCCAAGACCGTCCAGCCCGGGGACTACATCCGGCTGAGCAGCGGCGAGGAGGGCTACGTCGAGGACATCAACTGGCGCCAGACGACGGTCCGCAACCTGTCGAACAACCTGGTCGTGGTCCCCAACGGGGAGCTGGCGAAGACGAACATGACCAACTTCATGCGTCCCGAGCAGCAGTTGACGATCATGGTGCAGGTCGGGGTCGGCTACGACAGCGACCTGGAGCACGTCGAGCGGGTCACCACCGAGGTCGTCACGGAGGTGATGACGGAGATCAGTGGGGCCGTGCCCGACCACGAGCCCGCCGTGCGGTTCCACACCTTCGGCGACTCGCGGATCGGGTTCACCGTGATCCTCGGCGTGGGCGAGTTCAGCGACCAGTACCGGGTCAAGCACGAGTTCATCAAGCGCCTGCACCGGCGCTACCGCGCGGAGGGCATCCGCATCCCGGCGCCCACCCGGAACGTGTCGCTCCAGCAGGGCGCCCCGGCCATCCCGCAGCAGCGCACCGGCGGGGAGACCGTGCCGGACGAGACGGCCCGGCTGCACGACTGACCGCCGCCGTTCCCCGCGCACGGACCCGGGGTGTGGGCCTTCTCACACCCCGGGGCCGTGCGCGTCGGCACATCGCCCCGCAGGTGGCCGCCGACCCCTGTCGAGCCGGGGACGATCACGAGATATCTTGATGTCGAGCAATGTTGCAGACGTGGAGCGGAGCACCCGGTGACTGACTCGACCATCATCTATACGCACACTGACGAGGCCCCGGCCCTGGCGACGTATTCCTTCCTGCCGGTGGTCCAGGCATACGCCTCGCAGGCGGGTGTCGCCGTGGAGACGCGCGACATCTCGCTGGCCGGGCGCATCATCGCCGTCTTCCCGGAGTACCTGACCGAGGACCAGCGCATCCCGGACGCGCTCGCCGAGCTCGGCGAGCTGGCCAAGACGCCCGAGGCCAACATCATCAAGCTGCCGAACATCTCGGCGTCGATCCCGCAGCTGAAGGCCGCCGTCGCCGAACTGCAGAGCCAGGGCTACGCGCTGCCGGACTACCCGGACGACCCGAAGACCGACGAGGAGCGCGAGATCCGCGCCCGCTACGACAAGGTCAAGGGTTCCGCCGTGAACCCGGTCCTGCGCGAGGGCAACTCCGACCGCCGCGCCCCCGCGTCGGTGAAGAACTACGCCAAGACGCACCCGCACCGCATGGGCGCCTGGACCCCCGAGTCCAAGACGAACGTGGCGACCATGGGCGAGAACGACTTCCGCTCCACCGAGAAGTCCGTGGTGATCGCCGAGGACGGCGCGCTGCGCATCGAGCTGGTCGGCGACGACGGCACCACCACCGTGCTGCGCGAGTCCGTACCCGTCCTCGCGGGCGAGGTCGTCGACGCCTCCGTGATGCGGGTCGCCGCGCTGCGCGAGTTCCTCACCGCGCAGGTCGCCCGCGCCAAGCAGGAGGGCGTGCTGTTCTCCGTGCACCTGAAGGCCACGATGATGAAGGTCTCCGACCCGATCATCTTCGGTCACGTGGTGCGCGCCTTCTTCCCGAAGACGTTCGCCAAGTACGGCGAGACCCTCGCCGCGGCCGGCCTCACCCCGAACGACGGCCTCGGCGGCATCTACAAGGGCCTGGAGGGCCTGCCCGAGGGCGCCGAGATCAAGGCGTCCTTCGACGCCGAACTCGCCGAGGGCCCGGACCTGGCGATGGTCGACTCCGACAAGGGCATCACCAACCTGCACGTGCCGTCCGACGTGATCGTCGACGCCTCCATGCCCGCCATGATCCGCACCTCCGGCCACATGTGGGGCCCCGACGGCCAGGAGCACGACGCGCTCGCCGTGCTGCCGGACTCCAGCTACGCCGGCGTCTACCAGGCCGTCATCGACGACTGCCGCGCCAACGGCGCCTACGACCCGTCGACCATGGGTTCCGTCCCGAACGTCGGCCTCATGGCGCAGAAGGCCGAGGAGTACGGCAGCCACGACAAGACGTTCGAGATCCCGGCCACCGGCACCGTCCGCCTGGTCGACGGGGGCGGCAACGTCCTGATCGAGCAGGCCGTGTCCGCCGGTGACATCTTCCGCGCCTGCCAGACCAAGGACGCCCCGATCCGCGACTGGGTGAAGCTCGCCGTCACCCGCGCCCGCGCGACCGGCGCCCCGGCGGTGTTCTGGCTGGACGAGACCCGCGCGCACGACGCCAACCTGATCGCCAAGGTCCAGCAGTACCTGCCGGAGCACGACACCGAGGGCCTGGAGATCAAGATCCTCAGCCCGGTGGAGGCGACCAGGTTCTCCGTCGAGCGCATCCGCCGCGGCGAGGACACCATCTCCGTCACCGGCAACGTGCTGCGTGACTACCTCACCGACCTGTTCCCGATCCTGGAGCTGGGCACCAGCGCCAAGATGCTGTCGGTCGTCCCGCTGATGGCGGGCGGCGGCCTGTTCGAGACGGGCGCCGGCGGTTCCGCGCCGAAGCACGTCCAGCAGCTCGTCAAGGAGAACTACCTGCGCTGGGACTCGCTCGGCGAGTTCTTCGCCCTGGTGCCGTCCCTGGAGCAGTACGCGAAGGTCACCGGCAACGCCCGCGCCCAGGTGCTGGCCGACGCCCTCGACCGCGCCACGGCGACCTTCCTCAACGAGGACAAGTCCCCGACCCGCCGCGTCGGCGGCATCGACAACCGCGGCAGCCACTTCTACCTGTCCCTGTACTGGGCGCAGGAGCTGGCGCGGCAGACCGACGACGCGGACCTGGCGAAGGTCTTCGCCCCGTTCGCCGAGACCCTCGCGGCGAACGAGCAGAAGATCGTCGAGGAGCTGAACGCCGTCCACGGCCGGCCGGCCGACATCGGCGGCTACTACCGGCCCGACCCGGCCAAGGCGGCCGAGATCATGCGCCCGTCGGCCACCTGGAACGCGGCGCTCGCGTCCCTGAGCTGACCGGACGGCCCCCGGGCCCCGGCAGGACCCACCCCGCCCCGTCCGGCACCCGCCGGGCGGGGCGCGGCCGTTCCCCACACGGGCAGGCCGTCACCACTCGCGGGGTGCGATCAGCTCCTCCCCGTCCGCGTCGGGGAAGCCGTGGGCCCGCGCCACGCACCACAAGGCCTCCGCCATCTCCTCCCGGGCCACGGTCTCGATCTCGCTGCCCGGCGCCTCGAACTCGGCCTCCAGGTGGCCTTGAGGAGGTGGTGTCCGCTGACCTGCCGGCCGACGATCCTCATGGTGTCCCGCCCCGTCCGCGCGCTCACCGTTCGACGGAGCACCTTGATCGTGCCGTACGCCCCTGACAACGCCCCCGGAGCCGCCGCATGACCGACGCCCCGCCCGCCTTCGAGCTGCTCGCCGGGGCCGCGCGCTCCCCCGTGATCCTGCACGTGCCGCACTCGGCGCGGGAGATCCCGGCCGCGGTGCGGGCGGGCATCGTGCTGGACGACGCGGCGCTCGGGCGGGAGCTGGACCACATCACCGACGCGCACACCGCCGAACTCGCCGGGGCGGCCTCCGACCTGGCGGCGGTCACGCCCTGGCGGTTCGTCAACCGGCTGTCGCGGCTGGTCGTCGACCCGGAGCGGTTCCCTGACGAGCGGGAGGAGATGCTCGCCGTCGGCATGGGCGCCGTCTACACGCGGACCACGCACCGCGCCGAGCTGCGGCCCGCGGACACCGACCCGCAGCCGCTGGTCGCGCGGTACTTCGAGCCGTACGCGCGGGCGATGACGGAGGCGGTCGCCGGCCGGCTGGCCGCGACCGGGCGCGCCGTGATCATCGACGTGCACTCCTACCCGAGCGCCCCGCTGCCGTACGAGCTGCACGGCGAGGGGCCGCGCCCGCCGGTCTGCCTCGGCACCGACGCCTTCCACACGCCGCCCGCCCTGCTGGGGGCGGCCCGGACGGCGTTCGCGCGCTGCGGTGAGGTCGGCCTGGACAGCCCGTTCTCCGGTGCGTACGTGCCGCTGGAGTTCCACGGGAAGCGGCCCGAGGTGGCGGCGCTGATGGTGGAGATCCGCCGGGACACGTACATGGCGGAGCCGGGTGGCCCCGCCGGGCCGGGCCTGCACCGGCTGGCCGGCGCCCTCGCCGAACTCGTGGACGCCGCGTCCCGCTGAGCCGGGTCCGGCGCGCCACCGGCTGGAGCACTCCGGCGCGACAGACGCCGGGGCCGCCATCAGGGTGGAGGGATGATCGAGGAGACCTCCACGCCGACCGGCCAGGACCGTCCCCCGGTACGGGACTGGCCCGCGCTCGACCTGGACGGGACGGAGTTCGACCCGGTCCTCGCCGGGCTGATGCGCGAGGGCCCGCTGACCCGGATCCGGCTGCCGCACGGCGAGGGCTGGGCGTGGCTCGCCACGCGCTACGACGACGTCAGGCTGATCACCAACGACCCGCGGTTCGGCCGCGCCGAGGTGACGAGGCGTCAGGTGACTCGGCTGGCACCGCACTTCAGGCCGCGGCCCGGGTCGCTCGCCTTCGCCGACCAGCCGGACCACAACCGGCTGCGCAAGGCCGTCGCCGCCGCCTTCACGGTGAGCGCGGCCAAGCGCCTGCGGCCCCGCGCGCAGGCCGTCCTGGACGGCCTCGTGGCCGGGGTCGTACGGGACGGTCCGCCGGCCGATCTGGTCGAGCGGGTGCTGGAGCCGTTCCCGATCGCCGTGGTCAGCGAGGTGATGGGCGTGCGGGCGGCGGACCGGGAGCGGGTGCACGCCTGGACGCGGCAGATCATCTCCACGTCCGGTGGCACTGAGGCCGCCGAGCAGGCCAAACAGGGCCTGTACGCGTATATCACGGACACGGTCCGGGCGCGGGCCGGAAGCACCGGCGACGACGTGTACGCGCTGCTCGGCGCCGCTGTCGCCCGCGGCGAACTCACCGAGGCCGAGACGGTCGGCCTCGCCGGGCCGCTGCAGATCGGCGGTGAGGCCGTCACGCACAACTGCGGCCAGATGCTGTACCTGCTGCTGACCCGGCCCGAGCTGATGGCCCGGATGCGGGAGCGCCCCGGGGAGCGCGGCGCCCTCCTGGACGAGCTGCTGCGCTACATCCCGCACCGCAGCTCGGTCGGCCTCGCCCGCATCGCGCTGGAGGACGTCCGCCTGCACGGCGTGCGCATCGCCGCGGGCGAGCCCGTGTACGTGTCCTACCTGGCCGCCAACCGCGACCCGGACGTGTTCCCGGAGCCGGACCGCATCGACCCCGACCGCTCCCCCAACCCGCATCTGGCGTTCGGCAACGGGCCGCACTTCTGCACCGGCGCCGTCCTCGCCCGTCTGCAGACCGAGCTGCTCGTCACGACGCTGCTGGACCGGCTGCCGGGGCTGCGGCTCGCCGTGCCGCCCGAGCAGGTGCCCTGGCGGCACCGGACGATGATCCGGGGTCCGCGCAGCCTGCCCTGCGCCTGGTGAGCGCGCCCCTCGGGCCCGCAGCCACTCCCCGCGAGCAGTTCGACCGGATGGCACGGCAAGGACCGGCCACCCCGCCTCACTCCGCGGGCAGGTCCAGCAGCCGGGTGATCGTGCGCAGCACCCCGTTGTCGGTGTGGGCGGGGGCCAGGTGCCGGGCCCGCGCGACGACGTCGGGGTGGGCGCCCGCCATGGCGAAGGACCACTCGGCGGCGTCCAGCATCTCCAGGTCGTTGAGGTAGTCCCCGAACGCCATGGTCTGCGCGGGCGTGATGCCCAGGTCGCGCTGGAGACGGCGGACGGCGGTTCCCTTGTCGGCGGTGCGGTTCATCACGTCGACCCAGTGCTCGCTGGAGACGACGACCTTGTGGGTGTCCGCGAACGGGGCCAGGGCCGGTGCCGTGGTCCGCGCCGCCGGGCCGAAGTCGAAGAGGGCGACCTTGATGATGTCGTCGTCCACGGCGGTCGCGTCCCCGACGACGCGGTGGGCCACGTAGTACTTGCGGACCTCCGCGAGGAAGGCCTCGTCGGCCCGCTCGACGTAGGCCGACCGCTTGCCGCACACGACGGCGCCCACGTCCGCCCCGCCTGCCGTGAGCCGCCGTACGGCCTCGATCACGCGGGCGACGACACCGGGGTCCATCGGGTCCGAGCTGAGTTCGACGCCGTCGCGCACCACGTAGGTGCCGTTCTCGGCGATGAACACCATGCCCTCGTCGGCCCCGGTGAACTGCCGGGCCAGGGTGGCGTACTGCCGCCCGCTCGCCGGGCTGAAGAGGATGCCGCGCTCGCGCAGCCGCTCCAGCACGCGGCCGAGCCCGGCGGGCAGGCGCCCGGCCCCGTCCAGGAGCGTGCCGTCCATGTCGGTGACGATCAGCCGGATGTCGGGGGGTCCGCCGACGGGCACGGGCACGTCCCGGCCGCCGCCCCGGGCGGTATGCGGCGCCGCGGAGTCCGAGGTGTGGGCGGAGTTCGGGGAGAAGGGCATCGGGTTCTGGTTCCTGACGGGAGCGCGTCGGTCTGTAGGTGTCGGTACGTGTCTGTACGTGCGAAAGGCCCCCGCGGGCTGTCCGCCCGCGAAGGCCTCTTCGCAGTGTCGGGACGACAGGATTTGAACCTGCGACCCCTTGACCCCCAGTCAAGTGCGCTACCAAGCTGCGCCACGTCCCGGCGCGTCTCCCCCGGCCGGGGGAACACGCACGTCAACCCTACCCCATGGGTCCGGCAACGCCGGGCGGCGGCGCCCCCGTCGTCCCCCGCGCCTCCAGCGTCGGCGTCGCCAGATGCGTACGCCCTTCTCCCCCGGGCCTGTCGAAGCGGTCCAGGAGGCGGCGCGCGGCGAGGCGGCCGATCGCGTGGCCGGCCTGGTCGACGGTGGTGAGCCACAGGTGACGCAGCTGGGCGATGCTCGTGTTGTCGTAGCCGACGACGGACAGGTCGTGCGGCACGCGCAGGCCGAGTTCCCCGGCCGCCGACAGCGCGCCGACGCCGGCGATGTCGTTGACGGCGAAGACGGCGGTGGGCCGGTCGGGGCGGCTGAGCAGCCGGACGGTGGCCCGGTAGCCGCCCTCCTCGGTCATGTCGCTGGGCTCGACGGCCGCTCCGCCGGCCAGGCCGTGGTCCCGTACGGCCGCCTCGAAGCTGCGGCGGCGCAGCTCGCCCACGGCGCCGTAGCCCGCGATGTGCGCGATGCGCCGGTGCCCGAGGCCGAGGAGGTGCTCGGTGGCGAGCCGGGCGCCCTTCTCGTCGTCGCCGGCCACGACGTCCACGCCGGGCGGCACCGGTTCGCGGGCGCCCGCGACGACGACCGGTATCCGCTCGGCGACGGGGCCCAGTGCGGCCGGGTCCGGCAGCGTGCCGACCACGACCAGGCCGTCGACCCGCAGGTCAAGCAGCGGGCCCGCGGGGTCCTGGCCGGTGCGGCGGTTGAGGCGGGCGTCGGCCAGCAGCATGTGCAGGCCGGCCGCGTGCAGCAGGGAGTTGAGGCCGTCGAGCAGGTCGGCGAACCACGGGTTGCGCAGGTCGTTCAGCAGGACGCCGACGGTCCGGGTGCGCTGTTCGCTGAGGCTGCGCGCGGCGGCGTTCGGCCGGTAGCCCAGCTCCCGCGCGGCCCGCAGCACGGCGTCCCGCTTCTCGGGCCGCACCTGCCCGGAGCCGCGCAGCACCAGCGAGACCAGCGACTTGGACACGCCGGCCCGGTCGGCCACGTCGCGGATCGTCGGTGGTCTCATGGTGTGGACCGTTCCATGGGCGCAGTCGCCTGTCAAAGCCTTGACAGCGGCTGGTGGGCGCGCTCAGGGTGGCCGACATCCGGTGTGGAACGGTCCAAAGAGGGGCTGGGGTCTCATGGTGGACGCGCTCGGTGTCGCCGTCGTCGGGTTCGGCTGGATGGGCCGGGTGCACACCCAGGCGTACGCGCGCGTGCGGCACCACTATCCGGACCTGCCGCTGCGCCCGGAGCTCGTGACGGTCGCGGAGGAGGTGCCGGGCCGAGCCGAGGAGGCCGCGGCGCAGTTCGGGTCACGGCGAGTTCGGCGCGTTCCAGCCGGGCGCGGCGAACGCCATGGGCTACGACGACCTGAAGGTGATCGAGGCGTACCGCTTCCTGCGGTCGGTCGCCGAGGGCAGGCCGTACGGCGCGACGCTCGCGGACGCGGTGCGCAGCGCCGAGGCGCTGGACGCGATGGCACGCTCGGCGGAGAGCGGCGCGTGGGTCGGCGTGCCGGAGCGGTAGGCGGGGCGGGCGGCGCGTGGGCCGGCGTATCGGCGCGGTGGGCGGGCCGGGTGTGTGGGCCGGCGTGCCGGTGCGGTGGGCGGACCAGCGGGCGCGTGGGTCACGCGTACCGGCCCGGGAGGCGCGGCACGTGGTCAGCGTATGGGCGCGGCGGGCGGACGGGGTGGCATGTTGTACGGCGTGACCACCTGGCAGCGCGCCCACGGCGCCTGAGGGGTTTTTGATGGCTTCCTGCTGGTTGTTCGACGGGTTTGTCAGGACAAGAATGTCAGCGCTGCGGCGGCCCTGTCACCGAAGGGACGACGTCCTCGGCGCCCTCGACCGGCCCTTGCCCCAGGCCCGACCCCGTACTCAAGGAGCAGGCACCCCATGCGCATCGGAATCCTCGGCCTCGGCCGCATCGGCGTCTTTCACGCCGAGACCCTCTCCGGGCTCGGCGCCGTCACCTCGCTCGTCGTCGCCGACCCGGTCGCGGACGCCGCCAAGTCCGCCGCCGAGCGGTTCGGCGCCGAGGTCGCGGACTCCCCCGAGGCCGTGCTGGCGGCCGGGGTGGACGGCCTCGTCGTCGCCGCCGCGACCGACGCCCACCCCGCGCTGATCCGTGCCGGTGTGGCGGCCGGCGTGCCGGTCTTCTGCGAGAAGCCCGTCGCCCGCACCATGGCCGAGGGCGTCGAGGTGCTGAAGGCGGTCGAGGGCAGTGGCGTGCCGGTCCAGATCGGCTTCAACCGGCGCTTCGACGCCGGATTCATGGCCGCGCGGGAGGCCGTGCGCGGCGGCGCGCTGGGCAAGCTGCACACCGTACGGTCGACGACGCTGGACCCGGCGCCGCCGCCGGCCGCGTACGTCGCCGCGTCGGGGGGCATCTTCCGGGACTGCTCGGTGCACGACTTCGACATGATCCGCTGGGTGACGGGCCGCGAGGTGACCGAGGTGTACGCCGTCGGCGGCAACCGGGGCGCGGACCACATCCGGGAGGCGGGCGACGCCGACACCACGGGCGCGGTGCTCACCCTGGACGACGGCACGATCGCCGTGGTCTCCAACAGCCGCCACAACGGCCGCGGTCACGACGTCCGCATGGAACTGCTCGGCTTCGCGGACTCCGTGGCCGTCGGCCTGGAGGACAGGCTGCCGCTGCGTTCGGTCGAGCCGGGCGCGACGTTCCCGGCGGGCACCCCGCACGACTTCTTCATGGACCGCTTCGCCGCCGCCTACCGCGCCGAACTGGCCGCGTTCACCGAGGTCGTCGCGGGCAGCCGGCCCTCCCCGTGCACGGTGGCGGACGCCCTGGAGGCGGGCTGGATCGCCGAGGCGTGCACGCTGTCGCTGCGCGAGCACCGGCCGGTGACGGTCGCTCAGGTGCGGCAGGGCTGACCCGGCCGGGACGGCGGGGGGCGGGGTCACGGTGATCGCCGTGGCCCCGCCCCCCGCCGCCGTCGCCGTCAGGCCCCGCAGGACCGCAGGAACCTGCGGGTGCGCACCGCGATGGGCAGCGGCCTGTCCGGCTCGCAGGGGTACATGTCCTGCTCCACGATGGCGAAGAGGTCCACGCCGAGGTTCTGGGCGGCCTGCAGGACCGGGCCCAGCTCGGGCACGCCGCCGGGCGGTTCGCACATCACGCCGCGCTGCACGGCCGGGCCGAACGGCACCCCGCCCGCGCGGACGTCCGCCAGGATCTCCGGGTCGACCTGCTTGAGGTGGAGGTAGCCGATGCGTTCGCCGTAGGTCTCGATGAGTTTGACGCTGTCGCCGCCGCAGTAGGCGTAGTGCCCGGTGTCGAGGCACAGGCCGACCAGGTCGGGGTCGGTGGAGTCGAGGAAGCGTTCGACGTGTGCCTCGGTGTCGATGTGGGTGTCGGCGTGCGGGTGGACGACGATGTCGAGGCCGTAGCGCTCCCTGACCTCGCGGCCGAGGCGTTCCATGCCCTCGGTCAGGTGGGCCCACTGCTCGCCGGTCAGCTCCGGCGGCTCCAGGATCTCGGCGGTCTTGTCGTCGCGCCAGAAGGACGGGATGACGACGAGGTGCCGGGCGCCCATGGCCCGGGTGAGGGCGGCGACCTGGCCGACGTGCTCCCAGGTGGCGTCCCAGACGGCCGGGCCGCGGTGCAGGCCGGTGAAGACGGTGCCCGCGGAGACCTTCAGACCGCGGCGCTGCACCTCGTCGGTGAGGCGGGCCGGGTCGGTGGGCAGGTAGCCGTAGGGGCCGAGCTCGATCCAGGAGTAGCCGGCCTCGGCGACCTCGTCCAGGAAGCGCTGCCAGGGCACCTGCCGGGGGTCGTCCGGGAACCACACTCCCCAGGAGTCGGGGGCGGAGCCGACGCGGATCCGGTCGAGCACGGGGGCCATGGCTGTCAGTTCCCTTCGGACGGTGCGGGTGCCTGGAGGTCCTGTTCCCCGGGGAGCCGTTCGGTGTCGACGCCGCGGACCTGGGCCAGTTCGTGCTTGAGGGCGGCGAGTTCCGCGCCGCCGGCCATGTGGTTGGTGAGTTCGTCGAGGCCGATCTCGCTGCGGGGGGCGCTGAGTTCGAGGGTGCCCAGGCGCAGCACGCTGAAGTGGTCGCCGACCATGTAGGCGTGGTGCGGGTTGTGGGTGATGAAGATGACGCCGAGGCCGCGGTCGCGGGCGGCGGCGATGTACTTGAGGACCACGCCGGACTGCTTGACGCCGAGGGCGGCGGTGGGCTCGTCCAGGATGAGGACGCGGGCGCCGAAGTGGACGGCGCGGGCGATGGCGACGCACTGGCGCTGGCCGCCGGAGAGGGTGCCGATGGGCTGTTCCAGGTCGTCCAGGACGATGCCCATGTTGCGCAGTTCCTCGTCGGCCGTCTTCTTCATGCGGTCGATGTCGAGGCGGCGCACGGGCCAGGGGCCCTTGGTCAGCTCGGAGCCGAGGAAGAAGTTGCGCCACACCGGCATGAGCGGCACGGTCGCGAGGTCCTGGTAGACGGCGGCGATGCCGCGGTCGAGCGCCTCGCGCGGGGTGGAGAAGCGGACCGGCCGGCCGTCGACCAGGAACTCGCCCTCGGTGTGCTGGTGCAGCCCCGAGACGATCTTGATGAGGGTGGACTTGCCGGCGCCGTTGTCGCCGAGGACGCAGGTCACCCTGCCGGGACGGACGGCGAGGTCGACGCCGTGCAGGGCGCGGACGTTGCCGTAGGACTTGCCGGCGCCGCGGAGTTCGACGACGGGGTGGTCCTCCTCGGGGGCGGTGTCCTGGAGCGCGGCGCCGTGGGTGCCGGTTGCCTTGGGGGTCATGGGTTCACCTCCGGGTCGCCGTGCGGCGGACCCACAGATTGACGAGGGTGGCGCCGAGCAGCATCACGCCGAGGAAGGCCTTGAACCAGTCGGCGTTCCAGCCGGCGTAGACGATGCCCTGGTTCACCATGCCGAACATGAAGGCGCCGAAGACCGTGCCGATCGCCGAGCCGTAGCCGCCGGTGAGCAGGCAGCCGCCGATCACCGCGGCGGCGATGTAGATCAACTCCTGGCCGACGCCCTCGCCGGACTGCACGGTGTTGAAGGAGAACAGGTTGTGCATGCCGACGAACCAGGCGCCGAAGCCGACCGTCATGAACAGCGTGATCTTGGTGAAGGTCACGGGGACGCCGACCGCGCGGGCGCTGTCCTTGTTGCCGCCGACGGCGAAGATCCAGTTGCCGTACTTGGTGCGCAGCAGCACCCAGGTGGCGATGGCGGCGAAGACCAGCCACCACACGACGGTGATCTTCACCTGGACGCCGCCGACGTCGAAAGAGGACGCGAAGACCGCCCGGGCCTGCTCGAAGCCGTCCATGTCGCTGATGTCGTCGGTGGCGACGTTGCCGGTGACGTGTTTGGTGATGGCGAGGTTGGCACCCTGGAGGATCAGGAAGGTGCCCAGTGTGACCAGGAAGCTGGGCAGGCCCGTGCGCACCACCATCCAGCCGTTGAACGCGCCGATGGCGAGGGACAGGATCAGCGCGACGACGATGCCCGTCCAGACGTTCACGGTGAGCTGGTAGCTGAGCATGCTCGCGGTGAGCGCCGAGGTGATGACCGAGACCCCGGACGACAGGTCGAACTCGCCGCCGATCATCAGCAGGGCGACGGGCAGCGCCATGATGCCGATGGTGGACGCCTGGTAGAGCACGGTCGCCATGGAGCTGCCCTGACGGACGGTCGGGGCGGCGATCAGGAAGAAGACCAGCACGGCGAGCGCGCCGAGGAGGACGCCCACCTCCGGCCGCGCCAGCAGCCGCAGGACCAGCGGGCGCCGCGCGGTGCGCCCGTCGGTCCGCCGGGGGCCGGAGGCCGGCGGTGTGGTCACCGCCGGCTGCTGGGTCGTGCTCATCACCGGGTGCCCTTCGCGGCGAACTCGGCGATCGTGTCGACGTTGGACGTGTCGACGAAGGCGGGGCCGGTCAGCACCGGCTGCTCGCCGCCGCCGCTGTAGTTGCCGTTGTTCTTGTAGAGCCACAGGGAGTCGACGGCCAGGTAGCCCTGGAGGTAGGGCTGCTGGTCGACGGCGAACTCGATGGTGTCGTCCTGGATGGCCTTGGTGAGTTCCTTGTTGAGGTCGAAGGTGGCGACCTTGGCCTTGCTGCCGGCGTCGCCGATCGACTGCACGGCGGTCAGGGCGAAGGGGGCGCCGAGCGTGACGACGTGGTCGACGGAGGTGTCCTGCTTGAGCTTGGCGGTGATGGTCGACTTCACGGACGGCATGTCGGTGCCGTTGACGTAGAGGTTCTCGACCGAGCCCTCGAAGGTCTTCTTCACTCCGTCGCAGCGCTGGGTGAGGCCGATGTTGCCCTGTTCCTGGATGACGCAGACGGCCTTCTTGGCGCCGACCTCGTTCAGCTTCTTGCCGAAGGCCTCGCCGGCGACGGTCTCGTCCTGCCCGAAGAACTCCAGCAGGCCGAGCTTCTTCCAGTCGCTCACCCCGGAGTTCAGGCCGACGACGGGGATGCCGGCCTGCTCGGCCTTGGCGACGGCGCCCTTCATGGCGTCGGGCTTGGCGAGGGTGACGGCGATGCCGTCGACCTTCTGGTCGACGGCGTTCTGCACGAGGTTGGCCTGGTTGCCCGCGTTCGGGTCGGCCGAGTAGACGAGCTTGATGTTGTCCTTGGCCGCGGCGGCCTCGGCGCCCTTGCGGACGATGTCCCAGAAGGTGTCGCCGGGCGACTGGTGCGTGATGAGCGCGACCGTCATGCGGGGTGTGGTGGCCTTGCCCGCGGAGGCGTCGGCCGCTCTCTCCTCGGCCTTCTTTCCGCCGGAGCCGCTGGAGCAGCCGGCGAGGGCCAGTGCCGCCGCCGCGGTCAGGGCCAGGGCGGGGGCGAATCTGCGGGAGCGGGCGGGAGAAGAGCGGTCCATCTTTCCTGCACCTCACTGTGCGACGAACGAGGGAGACGGCGAAACGGACGGATCACCAGGATCCGGGGCCCGTGGGCCCGGATGGCCCGGGTCGTGTGCCGTCGGGCACGGCTGTTGCGCTGGGACGCGATCCAAGTCTCTGACACGCCCGCTGTCAATACTTTGTTATGACATCATTTCACAAGCAGGTCCGAATGTAAGTACAAACTATTGACAGTGGGGCCGCCGGGACCTACACCTGAGAGGCGGCAGGCCCCCGCCCAGTCAGAGGAGCGTCGCGCATGGCCGAGTCACGCCAGCCCTTCGACCTGATCACCATGGGCCGCATCGGGGTCGATCTCTACCCGCTGCAGACGGGTGTACCCCTGTCCCGGGTGGAGACATTCGGCAAGTTCCTCGGCGGTTCCGCCGCCAACGTCGCGGTCGCCGCCGCGCGCCTGGGCCGCGCCTCGGCCGTGATCACCCGCACCGGCGACGACCCGTTCGGTGTCTATCTGCACGAGGCGCTCAAGGAGTTCGGTGTGGACGACCGCTGGGTCACCCCGGTCGCCGCGTACCCGACGCCGGTCACGTTCTGCGAAATCTTCCCGCCGGACGACTTCCCGCTGTACTTCTACCGCCGCCCCAAGGCCCCCGACCTGGAGATCCACCCGGACGAACTCGACCTGGACGCGATCCGCGCGACCCGCGTCTTCTGGATGACCGGCACGGGCCTGAGCGAGGAGCCCAGCCGCACCGCCACGCTCACCGCGCTGCGGGCCCGCGCCAAGGCGGGCGTCACCGTGTTCGACCTGGACTGGCGGCCGATGTTCTGGCCCGACCCCGGCACGGCCCGCCCGCACTACGCCGAGGCGCTGCGGCACGCCACGGTCGCGGTCGGCAACGTGGACGAGTGCGAGATCGCCACCGGCGTCCGCGAACCGCGCGCCTGCGCCGAGGCGCTGCTCGCGGCCGGGGTGGAACTCGCGGTCGTCAAGCAGGGCCCGAAGGGCGTGCTGGCCGTGCACCGCGACGGCTCCGAGGCGCAGGTCCCGCCGGTGCCCGTCGAGGTCGTCAACGGCCTCGGCGCGGGCGACGCGTTCGGCGGCTCGCTGTGCCACGGGCTGCTGTCGGGCTGGGACCTGGAGCGGACCATGCGGTACGCCAACGCCGCGGGCGCGCTCGTCGCCTCCCGCCTCGCCTGCTCCTCCGCGATGCCGACCGGGTCCGAGGTCGCCGACCTCCTCGCCCGCGGCTGACCGGGGCCGAGGCCGAAGACCTCCTCGCCCGCGGCCGACCGCGCCACTCCCCGAACGGAGCCCGTCTTGACCCTCAGCATCCCCGACCTCACCGCGGTCAGAGCGCGCCGCCCGGAGGCCGTCGCCGAGGCCGCCGCCCGCCGGGCGCGCCGTCCGCTGACCGGCGACAGCGGCCGGCTGATGATCGTCGCAGCGGACCATCCGGCGCGCGGCGTGCTCGGCGTCGGCGACCGCAGGCTGGCCATGGCCAACCGGGCGGACCTGCTGGAACGGCTGTGCGTCGCGCTGTCCCGGCCCGGCGTCGACGGGGTCCTCGCCACCGCCGACGTCCTGGAGGACCTGCTGCTGCTCGGGGTGTTGGAGAACAAGGTCGTCATGGGCTCCATGAACCGCGGCGGCCTCGCGGGCGCCGCGTTCGAGATGGACGACCGGTTCACCGGGCACCGCGCCGAGGACATCGCCCGGCTCCGCTTCGACGCGGGCAAGCTGCTGCTGCGCATCGACTACGACGACCCCGGCTCCCTCACCACCCTGGAGTCCAGCGCCCGGGCCGTCGACGCGATGGCCGCGCTGCGGCTGCCGGTGTTCGTCGAGCCGTTCATCTCCCGCCGGGTTGACGGACAGGTCCGCAACGACCTGTCCGCCGAGGCCGTCACCCGGTCCATCGCCATCGCCTCCGGCCTCGGCGGCACCTCCGCCTACACGTGGCTGAAGCTGCCGGTGACCGACGACCCGGACGACATGGCCCAGGTGCTGGAGACGTCCACCCTGCCCGCGGTCCTGCTCGGCGGCGAGGTCGGCGACGACCAGGACCGGGCCTACGAGAGGTGGCGCAAGGCGCTGCGGCTGCCCACCGTGCAGGGCCTGATGGTGGGCCGTTCCCTGCTGTACCCGGCCGAGGGCAGTGTCGAGACGGCGGTCGACACGGCCGTGGGCCTGCTGTGACCGACCGCGCCGAGACGAGCCCGAGGCACACGAGGAGACACCGATGACGAGCCCGTACCACCTGCCCGCCGGCACGGCGTCCGGCGGCCCCTACGCCGTGGACGTCACCCCGGACACCGCGGGCTGGGGTTACTCCGCCCTGCGGGTCCTGGAGCTGCCGCCCGGCGGTGCGCACACCTTCGACACCGGAGACAGCGAGTGGATCGTGCTGCCGCTCAGCGGCGCCTGCACGGTGGCGACGGCCGACGACTTCGGGCACGAGACCTTCGACCTGCACGGCCGTCCGGACGTGTTCAGCGCGGTCACCGACTTCGCCTACGTCCCGCGGGACGCGCGGACCACGGTGACGGCGACCGGCGGCGGACGGTTCGCGCTCACCGGCGCGCGCTGCGAACGGCGGCTGCCCGCCCGCTACGGACCGGCCCCCTCGGTGCCGGTGGAGCTGCGCGGCACCGGCAGCTGCTCCCGCCAGGTCAACAACTTCGGCGCTGCCGGGGTCTTCGACTGCGACCGGCTGATCGCGGTCGAGGTGCTCACCCCGGGCGGCAACTGGTCGTCGTTCCCGCCGCACAAGCACGACGAGCACCACCCCGGCGAGGAGTCGGTGCTGGAGGAGATCTACTACTTCGAGTTCGCCGTCCATGACGGCGTCCCCGGCCTCGGCTACCAGCGGGTCTCGCCGTCCGGGCCGGGCCGCGGGACGGACGTGCTCGCCGAGGTCCGCGGCGGTGACGTCGTGCTCATCCCGGACGGCTGGCACGGGCCGTCCATCGCCGTGCCCGGCCACCACATGTACTACCTGAACGTGATGGCGGGCCCCGAGGCCGAGCGTGCCTGGCTGATCCGCGACCACCCCGACCACGCCTGGATCCGCGACACCTGGCCCCAGCAGCCCGTCGACCCCCGTCTGCCCCTCTACCGCGCGCCCGAGAGGTCCCGATGAGCGCCACCACCCGCCGCCTGACCACCGCACAGGCCCTCGTCCGCTTCCTGGCCGCCCAGTACACCGAACGGGACGGCGTGCGCCGCCGGCTGGTCGCCGGAACCTGGGGCATCTTCGGGCACGGCAACGTCGCCGGGCTGGGCCAGGCGCTCGTCGAGTACGGCGACGTCATGCCGTACCACCAGGGCCGCAACGAACAGGCGATGGTGCACGCGGCCGTCGGTTACGCCCGCCAGCTGAACCGGCTGTCCACGCAGGCGGTGACGACGTCCATCGGGCCGGGCGCCACCAACCTCGTCACGGGTGCCGCGCTCGCCACCGTCAACCGGCTGCCGGTGCTGCTGCTGCCCGGCGACTACTTCGCCTCGCACGCCGCCGACCCGCTCCTCCAGCAGCTGGAACACCCGGTCTCGGCGGACGTGTCCGTGAACGACACCCTCCGCCCGGTCTCCCGCTACTTCGACCGCGTCACCCGCCCCGAGGCCCTGATCGCCTCCGCGCTGAACGCGATGCGCGTCCTCACCGACCCGGCGGAGACCGGCGCCGTCACGCTGGCTCTGCCGCAGGACGTGCAGGCGGAGGCCTTCGACTGGCCGGAGGAGTTCTTCGCCGACCGCGTCTGGCGGGTACGCCGCCCCGCGCCCGACGAAACGGAGCTGGCGGAGGCGGTCCACGCGATCCGGACCGCCCGGCGCCCGCTGATCGTCGCGGGCGGCGGCGTCCACCACAGCGAGGCCGAGGAGGCGCTGGGGGCGCTGGTGGACGCCACCGGCATCCCCGTCGCCTCCACCCAGGCCGGCAAGGGCTCACTGCGCCACGACCACCCCGCCGACGTGGGCGGCATCGGCCACACCGGCACGGCCGTCGCCGACGCGCTCGCCCGCACCGCCGACCTGGTGATCGGCGTCGGCACCCGCTACAGCGACTTCACCACCGCCTCCAGCACCCTGTTCCGCGACCCGGACGTCCGCTTCCTCAACGTCAACATCACCGGATTCGACGCCCACAAGCTGGCCGCCCGCACCCTGGTCTGCGACGCGCGCACCGGCCTCACCGCCCTCACCGGGGCGCTGCGCGGGCACCGTGTCGCCGACGCCTACGCCGCCGAGTACCGCGCCGGCAAGGAGCGCTGGGAGCGGGTCGTGGAGGCCGCCTACCGCGGCGACGACGACGCCGTTCCCACCCAGACCCAGGTGCTGGGCGCCCTCGACGCGGTGGTCGGCGACGAGGACGTGGTGATCAACGCGGCCGGTTCGCTCCCCGGCGACCTGCACAAGCTGTGGCGGTCACGGTCCCCGCGCCAGTACCACCTGGAGTACGGCTACTCCTGCATGGGCTACGAGATCCCCGCAGCGATCGGCGTGCAGCAGGCCGCGCCGGACACGGTGGTCTGGTCACTGGTGGGCGACGGCACGTATCTGATGATGCCGACGGAGAT
Organism: Streptomyces sp. NPDC051207; assembly: GCF_040682395.1. Taxonomy (NCBI): domain Bacteria; kingdom Bacillati; phylum Actinomycetota; class Actinomycetes; order Kitasatosporales; family Streptomycetaceae; genus Streptomyces; species Streptomyces sp. NPDC051207. The sequence goes on from NZ_JBFBAX010000001.1 coordinate 139,554, forward strand.
CGTCACGGCGGTCCAGGAGGATCTGCCGGTCAACATCGTTCTCCTGCAGAACCACGGCTACGCCTCCATCGGCGGTCTGTCGGAGTCGGTGGGCGCCGAGCGGTTCGGCACCGCCTACCGGCACCGGGCCGCCGACGGCACCTTCACCGGCGCCCCGCTGCCGGTCGACCTCGCGGCCAACGCGGCGAGCCTCGGCATGGACGTGCTGCGCGCCAAGACCCTCCGGGAGCTGCGCGAGGCGCTGTCCGCGGCCCGCGCCTCGGACCGGCCGACGTGCGTGTACGTGGAGACCGACCCGGCGCCGACCGCTCCCCCGGCCGAGGCCTGGTGGGACGTACCGGTCGCCGAGACCGCCACCCGGGAGGCCGCGCGCACGGCCCGCGAGGACTACGACCGGCAGGCCGCCGGGCGCCGCCGCCACCTGTGAACCACCGCGAATGACGCGACTCCCGCCCCCCGCAGAGCTCACTCAGGGAGGTACCTCCATGGCGAGGACCGGTGACCCCGCACGCGCCGTGACCGCCCCCGCGCTCGACCGCCTGGACTTCGCCCTGGACCGCTCCAGTCCGGTGCCGCTGTACCACCAGCTCGCGCGGCAGCTGGAGGCGGCCATCGAACACGGGGTGCTCACCCCGGGGAACCTCCTGGGCAACGAGATCGACCTCTCGGTGCGCCTCGGCCTGTCCCGGCCCACGGTCCGCCAGGCCATCCAGTCCCTGGTGGACAAGGGCCTGCTGGTCAGGCGCCGCGGGGTGGGCACCCAGGTCGTGCACAGCCGGGTCAGGCGCCCGCTGGAACTCAGCAGCCTGTACGACGACCTTCAGGCGGCCGGGCAGGGGCCGTACACGCGGGTGGTGCGCAACGAGACCGTGCCCGCCTCCGCCGAGGTGGCCGCCGCGCTCGGCATCGCGGAGGGCGCGGAGGTCACGGCCCTGGAGCGGCTGCGCGGCACCCACGGCCAGCCGGTGGCGATCCTGTGCAACCACCTCCCGGCGGGGCTGCTGGACCTCGCCACCGACCGCCTGGAGTCGACCGGCCTGTACCGGATGATGCGCTCCGACGGCATCGTCCTGCACAGCGCCCGGCAGAGCGTCGGCGCCCGCACGGCCACGGCGGAGGAGGCCGCCCGCCTGGACGAGCAGGCGGGCGCGGCGCTGCTCACGATGCGGCGCACGGCGTACGACGACACCGGCCGCGCGGTCGAGTTCGGCACGCACCTCTACCGCGCGTCGCGGTACGCGTTCGACTTCCAGCTCCTGGTGCGCCCCTGACCCCGGGCCGTCGGTTCGCGGGGCGAGGGCCCTCGGTGGGGCGCCGGCGGCCCTGCGGTCAGTGGGCCGCGTCCAGGCGTGCCCGCTGCTCGGGAGTCAGGTCCAGGTCGACGGCGGCCAGGTTCTCCTCCACCTGCGCCACCGATGACGCGCCGGCCAGCGGGATCACCGGGAGCTGCCCTCCGATCTGCCAGGCCAGCACCACCTGGTTGACCGTCGCGCCGGTCTCCCGGGCCACGTCGCGCAGCACCGACAGCCGGGCCGGGGTGCCGGGGTGGTCGTAGTCGGGCGGCAGCGGCTTGTCGTCGCGTACGTACGCGCCGGCCAGCAGGGGCGAGTAGGCGACCAGCGTCAGGCCGGGCTCCGCCCGCAGGTAGCCGAGCAGTTCCGGGCCCGCGTGGCCGAGGCTGCCGTCGGGGAACAGGTCGCTGGGCATGTCGGTGCGCGGGCGCAGGTGACTGTGCTGGTACTGGAGCACCTCGTAGCCCGGCAGGCCCGCGGCGGCCGCGAGGGCGCGGGCGCGTTCCACCCGCCAGACGGCGTGATTGCTGGCACCGAGCAGGCCGACGGTGCCCTCGGCGACGAGCGCGGCGAAGCCCTCGACGGTCTCGGCGAGCGGGACGGTGCGGTCCTCGATGTGGGCGTAGAGCAGGTCCAGTTTCGGCACGCCGAGCCGTTCGCGGCTGCGCTCGGCCGACTCGCGGATCACGTTCGCCGACAGTCCCTCCGGGTTGTCGACGTAGCTCGTGCCCGGGGCCAGCGGGCGGGCGCCGAGCTTCGTCGCGATCACGATCTCGTCGCCGATGCCGCGGCTGCGCCGCCACCGGCCGAGCAGTTCCTCGCTCTGGCCGCCCTGCCCGCCGTCGGTCCAGAAGGCGTAGTTGTCGGAGGTGTCGATGAAGTTCCCGCCCGCCTCGACGTAGCGGTCGAGGACGGCGAAGGAGGTCTTCTCGTCCGTGCGTGAGCCGAACAGCATCGCGCCCAGCGCGAGGACGCTGACCTGCCGGCGGGTCTTCGGGTCGGTGCCGATCGTGCGGTACTTCATGCGGTTGTCCCTCCCTGTGGCGCCCACGGTCGTGGTGCGCGAACGGGAGTCTTCAGCTTGAAGTGCGCTTCAAGTCAAGGGGTCACGGCCCACGGCCCTCGGTCCGGACGCCTCGCAACGACGGTCGCCGCGGCTCTCACGACGAGCGGCCCCGCCCCGCCGGACAGGCCTCACCCCTTCAGACCCGGCTTGCAGTCCGCACGCGGGCTCCTTGTCCGACCGGACTGCCCTGCCGCGCGCGAAGGGAACGCCGGCTCAGTGGAAGCAGAGGCAGAAGGGGTGACCGGCGGGGTCCGCGTAGATCCGCCAGTTGGTGCCCGGGTGGAGCTGGTCCGTCCGCTCCAGCACGGTCGCGCCGAGGGCGAGCGCCCGCTTCTCCTCTCCGTCGAGGTCGTCCACGTCGAAGTCGAGGTGGAGTTGTTGCGGGCGCTCCTGGCCGGGCCACTCGGGCGGCCGGTAGCCGTCCACCCGCTGGAAGGCCAGCGGCGTCCCCTCGAACCCGTGCACCTCGACCCAGCCGGGCTCGTCCGGGTCGGCGACCACCCGGCCACCGAGCAGCTGCGCGTAGAACTCCGCGAGCGCCACCGGATCAGCGCAGTCCAGCGCGACCGCCTGCAGCTTTCGAATCACTCCGACACCCTTCGCTCCTCGGCCGCTTCCGCGGCGCCCTCGTACAGGAGGCGTCGTACCCGCCGTCGCGGCGGGCATGCGCGAGAACCGCACCCCCTCGGGAAACGACCGAGGGCCCTGCCCCGCCGAAGCGAAACAAGGCCCTGACCTGGGCTTCAAGCCCTCTGCACCGTCGGGACGACAGGATTTGAACCTGCGACCCCTTGACCCCCAGTCAAGTGCGCTACCAAGCTGCGCCACGTCCCGGTGCGCGCCGTCCCGCGGCAAGCCGCGTGATCGCGCGGACAGCACTTTACCCCACCGGGCGGGCCGCGCCGAAAGGGGCCGGTGCGCGGCACAATCGGCGTATGGGCAGCAGTCGCAGGGGCAGCACGGGGCCGGGCCGGACGAACGACGCGCGTGACCGCGACGGCGAGGGCCGGGCGCGCAACGCGCGGCCCCGGGACGGGCTGGGGCGGCCCTTGCCGTACGGCGCCGCCGGTGTGCCGCGGCAGCCCGAGGGCATCGCGCGGACCCCTCCGGAGACCGTCGAGGAGGCCCAGCGGCTGCTGGACGAGGGCAAGCCGTTCCACGCGCACGAGGTCTTCGAGGACGCCTGGAAGTCGGGCCCCGAGCAGGAGCGCCCGCTGTGGCGGGGTCTCGCCCAGCTCGCCGTGGGGCTCACGCACTGCGCCCGGGGCAACGTCACCGGCGGCGCCCGGCTGCTGCGCCGCGGGGCGGGCGCCGCCGAGGAGTGGGCGTCGGCGCAGGGGCAGCCGCGGCCGTACGGGATGGATCTCGCCGGGGTCGTGGTCTGGGCGCGGGCGCTGGCGGAGGCCGTGGAGCGGGACGGCGGGACGGTCGACGCGGCCCGGAGCGCGCCCCGGCTGCGGTGACCGGCGCCGACGACGGGGCCCGCGGGACAGGGGAGGCCCGGGCGGTGTCGGTGGTCCGGCACCCGTGCGGCACACTCGGGGCGTGCGAAAGATTCATGTCATCGGTATCGGCGCGGGCGACCCCGACCAGCTCACCCTCCAGGCGGTCCGGGCGCTGCGCGGCACGGACGTGTTCTTCGTCCTCGACAAGGGCGAGGTGAAGGCGGACCTCACACGGCTGCGCCGGGACATGCTGGAGGCGCACGTGCCGGAGGGGACGTACCGCGTGGTCGAGGCGCGCGACCCGGAGCGCGACCGCCGTGCGGGCGGCGCCGCCTACTCCCCCGCCGTCGGCGACTGGCGCAGCGCCCGCGCCGGCATCTACGAGCGGATGATCGCCGAGGAGCTCGGCGAGGACGACAGCGGCGCGTTCCTGGTATGGGGCGACCCGTCGCTGTACGACAGCACGATCGGCATCCTGGAGGAGGTGCTCGCGCGCGGCGCGGTGTCCTTCTCGTACGACGTCGTGCCGGGCATCAGCAGCGTGTCGGCGCTGGTCGCCCGGCACCGGACGGGGCTCAACCGGGTGGCGCGCCCGGTGCAGATCACCACGGGCCGGCGGCTCGCGGAGGGCTTCCCGGAGGGCGTCGACGACGTCGTGGTGATGCTCGACGCGCACCAGGCGTTCCGGCGGTACGCCGACCAGGACATGCACATCTACTGGGGCGCCTACATCGGCACCCCGGACGAGATCCTCGTCTCCGGGCCGATCGCCGAGGCCGCGCCCCGCATCGAGCGGGTGCGCGCCGAGGCCCGCGAGCGCAAGGGCTGGATCATGGACACGTATCTGCTGCGCCGGAACCCGAAGGACGCGTAGCCCGGTCCTGGCCTGGTCCGAGGCCGAGGAAGTCCAGGACCCCCGGCACGTCCGGCACCGCTCGCGCGCCCTCCGGGAGGGGCGGGCGGCGTACGACGACGACCGGCAGGCGCAGTGCGCGGGCGGCGGTGAGTTTGGGTGCCGTCGCCGCTCCCCCGCTGTCCTTGGTGACCAGTACGTCGACGGCGTGGGCGCGGAGCAGGGCGTGTTCGTCGGCGAGCGTGAACGGGCCGCGGGCCAGCACGGTGTGCGTGTGCGGGGGCATCGGTGGGCCGGGGGGTTCCACGGAGCGTACGACGAAGCGGAGGTCCGTCAGGTGCGCGAAGGCGGACAGGCCCAGGCGGCCCGTGGTGAGGAAGACCCGGCGGCCGAGGCGCGGCAGCAGGTCCGCCGCCTCCGCCAGGGACGCGACGGGGTGCCAGCGGTCGCCGGGGCCGGGCCGCCAGCCGGGGCGGCGCAGGATCACCGCGGGCACGCCGGTCACGGCGGCGGCGCGGGCGGCGTGCGCGGTGATGGCCCCGGCGAAGGGGTGCGTGGCGTCGACGAGCGCGTCCACCCGCTGCCCGCGCAGCCACTCCGCCAGCCCTTCCGCACCACCGAACCCGCCCACCCGTACGTCCCCGTCGAGCGCTCCCGGCCGCGCGACGCGCCCCGCGAGGGACGTCGTCACGCGGACTCCGCGGGCGGTGAGGGCGGCGGCCAGTTCGCGGGCCTCGGTGGTGCCGCCGAGGATCAGCACGTGCGGGGACGACATGGGTGCGAGCCTACGAGGGGCGCGGGCGGCGGCGCCGCCCGGCTCAGCGCAGCAGCAGGTGCAGGGCGCCCAGCACGGTCGCCGCGATCACCAGCTGCTCGAACAGCCGCTGGTTGATGCGCTTCACGGCCCACGTGCCGAGCAGCGCGCCGGGCACGACGAACCCCACGAGAGCGGCGTCGAGCAGCAGCGAGCGGCCGTCGATCAGCCCGAGCCCGGCGCTGAAGGGCACCTTGGAGACGTTGACGATCAGGAAGAAGAACGCCGACGTGCCGAGGAAGCCCAGCTTGCGGAAGCCGGCGGAGAGCAGATACATCGACATGACCGGGCCGCCCGCGTTGGCGACCATCGTGGTGAAGCCGCCCAGCACGCCGTACGAGCGGGCCTTGAGGCGCCCGGCGCGGCTGGTGACCGGCTCCGGTTCCGCCCCGGCGTCCGCCGTGCGCCGCCGCCACAGCGTGACCGCGGCCATCACCAGCAGGATCGCCCCGATGGACGTGCGGACGATCCCGTCGTCCGCCCACATCAGGAACACCGTGCCGACGACGACGCCTGCGGCGACCGCCGGGAACAGCCGCCACAGCGTCGGCCAGTGGGCGTGCCTGCGGTAGGCGAGGACGGCGAGGAGGTCCCCGGCGATCAGTACCGGCAGGAGGACGCCGGTGGAGGCGCGGGCGGGCAGCACCGCGGCGAAGACGGCGAGGCTGACCGTGTTGGCCCCGCTCACGGCGGTCTTGGAGAAGCCGACGAGCAGGGCCGCGACGGCGAGCGCCGCGAACTCCCAGCCGGTGACGTGCCAGAGTGTCATCGTGTCCATGCGGAGACCGATGCTATGCCCACCTAACGGATTCCGGTAACGGACGGTCCGCCGGGTGACACCGTCGGCCGGAGCCCGGCCTGCGCCTGCGCGTCACCGCCCGCTCATCCGCCGTACCGCACCCGCAGCTCCCGCTTGAGGACCTTCATGCTCGGACCGAGCGGCAGCTCGTCGGCAAGCTGTACGCGCCGCGGGTACTTGTGCCGGCCGAGGCGCTCCTTGGACCACTCGGTGAGGGCGGCGGCGTCCGGGGCGGTGCCGGGGGCCGGGACGATCACGGCGCACACCTCCTCGCCGTGCAGCTCGTCGGGCAGGCCGATGACGGCGACCTGGGCGACGTCCGGGTGGCGGGCCAGGACCTCCTCGACCTCCCGCGGGTAGACGTTGAAGCCGCCGCGGATGATGACGTCCTTCTTGCGGTCGACGATCCTGAGGAACCCCTCGTCGTCCTTGGTGCCGAGGTCGCCGCTGCGGAACCAGCCGTCCACGAGGGCCTCGGCCGTGGCCTCGGGGCGGCCCAGGTATCCGGAGAAGACGTTGTGGCCCCGGATCACGACCTCGCCCAGTTCGCCCGGCGGCAGCAGCTCGACACGGTCCTCGACCTCGGCGCGGGCGATCTCCACGTCCACGCCCCACAGGGGGTGGCCGATGGTGCCGGGCCGGGTGCCGAACCACGGCTGGTTCACGCTCGCCGTCGGGGACGTCTCCGACAGGCCGTACCCCTCGTAGATCGTCGCGCCGAACGCCGCCTCGAAGCGTTCCAGCACCGCGACCGGCAGCGAGGCTCCGCCGGAGATGCACACGCGCAGCTCGGGCAGCGCCTGCGCGTCCGCCGCCGCGGCGGCCAGCGCGACGTACATCGTCGGCACGCCGTGGAAGGTGTTGACCCGTTCCCGCACCATCACGTCGATCGCGCGGGCCGCGTCGAAGCGGGGCAGCAGCACGAGCGTGGCGCCCGCCCGCCAGGTCGAGTTCATCGACACGGTCTGCCCGAAGGCGTGGAACAGCGGCAGGGCGCCGAGCGCGATGTCGTCGGGGCGGATGTCGTTGGAGTCGAAGGCGTTGACGGTCGCGTTCATCACCAGGTTGAAGTGGCTGAGCACGGCGCCCTTGGGCACTCCGGTGGTGCCGCTGGTGTAGAAGACGACCGCCGGGTCGTCGGCGCCGCGGGTGACGTACGACGGCAGCGGCTCGGCGTCCGCCGCGAGCTTGTCGAACTCGTCGCCCAGCATGACCACCCGTACCCCGGTGGCCCGCGCGGCGGCCGTGCCGGTCGCGGCCTGCGCCGGGTGGCACAGCAGCAGCGTGGCGCCGCTGTCCTTGAGGACGTGCTCGACCTCCGGCGCGGACAGCAGCAGATGGACGGGGACGACGACCCCGCCCGCCGCGGCGATCGCGTAGTACGCCGCCGGGAACTCGGCCGTGTTCGGCGCCATCAGCGCGACCCGGTCCCCGGGCCGGACGTCCAGGCCGGTGAGGGCACCGGCCTGGGCGCGGGCCCGCTGCCACACCTCGGCGAAGGTGAGGCGCAGGTCGCCCTCGACGAGCGCGGTCTTGTCGGGGCGGCGCCGGGCGTTCTCGGCGAGGATGGCGGCGACGGAGAGGGTGGCCATGTGGGTGCGGCTCCGTTTCGTGGTTGCTGGTGGTACGTCGGTGCCTCTGGGTCCCGGCCGTCAGTGCCGTTCCACCAGCACCGCGCTGCCCTGCCCCACGCCGACGCACATCGTCGCCAGGCCCCGCGCCGCGCCCGTGCGGCGCATGCGGTGCAGGAGGGTGGTGAGGATGCGGGCGCCCGAGCAGCCGAGGGGGTGGCCGAGGGCGATGGCGCCGCCGGTCGGGTTGACCAGGTCGGGGTCGATGCCGAGCTGGTCGACGCACGCGAGGGCCTGGGCGGCGAACGCCTCGTTGAACTCGGCCTCCTCGACGTCCCCCACGCTCCAGTCGGCGCGGGCCAGCACCTTGCGGGTGGCGGGTACCGGGCCGATGCCCATCACGTCGGGGTGGACACCGGCCGAGGCACCGGCGACGTACCGGCCGAGGGACTCCAGGCCCAGCTCGTGCAGCGCCTCCTCGCTGACCAGGAGGAGGGCCGCGGCGCCGTCGTTCATCGGCGAGGCGTTGCCCGCGGTGACCGTGCCGCCCGCGCGGAAGACGGGCTTGAGGCGGGCCAGCTTCTCCAGCGAGGTGTCCTCGCGGACGCACTCGTCGGCGTCGACGACCACCCCGTCCGGGCGGGTGACCGGCAGGATCTCGTCGTCGAAGTGGCCGTTCTTGCGGGCCTCGGCGGCGAGGCGGTGGCTGCGCAGCGCGAACTCGTCCTGCCGCTCGCGCGTGACGCCGTACCGCTCGGCGACCTCCTCGGCGGTCTCGCCCATGGACAGCAGGCCGTGCAGGTCCTTCATCGCCGGGTTGACCAGCCGCCAGCCGAGGCGGGTGTCGGCGGTCTCGATGCGGTGCGGCAGGGCCTCGTCGGGCCGGGGCAGCACGAAGGGCGCGCGGCTCATGGACTCGGAGCCGCCGGCCACGACGATCTCGGCCTCGCCGGCGGCGATGGTGCGGGCGGCGGTGGTGACGGCCTCCAGGCCGGAGGCGCACAGCCGGTTGACCGTGGCGCCGGGCACCGACTCGGGCAGGCCGGCGAGCAGCGCGGCCATGCGGGCCACGTTGCGGTTGTCCTCGCCCGCCTGGTTGGCGGCGCCCCAGTAGACGTCGTCGACGCGGACGGGGTCGAGGGCGGGGACGTCGGCGACCAGGCCGCGGATCACCGCCGCCGCGAGGTCGTCGGGCCGCACGGAGGAGAGGGCTCCACGGAGCTTGCCGATGGGGGTGCGGCGGGCGGCCGCGAAGTGGACGGGACGCACGGGATGACTCCTGACCTACGGCGCTGTACCCGGCCGGCGGCGCTGCCGTCCGAGCACTCGTGACGAGCACAACGTAAAAGCACAACTCAATCGGCACACCTCATCGGCACAGCCAAATCAGCAGACTTAATTAGCAGTGCTAGTTTTCGACTATAGACCGCCCGGTGGCTCCCTGGGAAGATCCCCCCGGACCTTTACCGAAGCAGCCGGAGGAGACAATGGCCGACGCCCGCGAGCACACCCTGACCGGCACCCGGGGCGCGCTCACCGTCCGCGAGTGGCCGCACCCCCGGCCCCGCTTCGTCGCCCTCCTCGCGCACGGGTACGGTGAGCACGTCGGCCGGTACGAGGAAGTGGCCGGCGTCCTCGTCGGGCTCGGCGCGGCCGTGTTCGGGCCCGACCACATGGGGCACGGCAGGTCGGCGGGCGAGCGGGTGCTGATCGAGGACTTCGAGGACGTCGTCACCGACCTGCGCCGCGCGGCGGAACTGGCCCGCGCCAGGCACCCGGAGGCCCCCGTGGTGCTGGTCGGGCACTCCATGGGCGGCCTGATCAGCGCCCGCTACGCCCAGCGGTACGGCGCCGGTCTCGCCGCGCTCGTGCTGTCCGGGCCGGTCATCGGCGCGTGGGAACTGCCCGGGCGGCTGCTCGCGCCGGACGAGATCCCGGACACCCCGGTCAGCCCGGCCTCACTGTCCCGCGACCCCGCGGTGGGCGAGGCGTACGCGGCCGACCCGCTGGTGTGGCACGGGCCGATGAAGCGACCGACGGTGGAGGCGTTCGCGCGGGCCCTGGAGACCGTGCGCAGGAGCGGCGACGTGGGGCGGCTGCCGCTGCTGTGGCTGCACGGCGACGACGACCGGCTCGTCCCGCTCGCCGGCAGCCGGACCGGGATCGAGGAACTGGGCGGCGCCGGGACGGCCGTACGCATCTATCCCGGCGCGCGGCACGAGGTGTTCAACGAGACGAACAGGGCGGAGGTCTTCGCCGATCTGGCGGACTTCCTGAACGACGTTCTCGGGCGCGGCTGAACGGCGCCGCGCCCGCGCGGTGTTGCCCGGCACCCCTGAACATGGCCCTCCGGCAGACCCGGACCGAGCGCAAGGGGCCGCGAGGCACCGCGTTTGCCCCCGAACGCCATGGGCACCCGCGCCCGCATGGAGTGGTTGCGGAGAGCAGCCTGCGTGGGGGAGGACCCGGAACTGTTCTTCCCCGTGGGCACATCAGGACCGGCACTGCGGGACGTCGCCGCCGCCAAGCGCGTGTGCGCCCGCTGCGAGGTGAGCACCGAGTGTCTGACGTTCGCGCTCAGCAGCGGTCAGACCACGGGCGTGTGGGGCGGCACCTGCGAGGAGGAACGTGCCGACCTCGTCCGCGCCTCCAGAGAGACAGCCAAGCACGACACCAGGAGGAGAAGCACCCTATGACGACGGCCGTGAAGAGCACCCTGCCCGAGGAGGCCCGCCGGGTCACCTGCGAGGCACTCCAGGAGACCCTGATCGACCTGCTCGGGCTGTCGCTGACCGGCAAGCAGGCCCACTGGAACGTCGTCGGACCGCGGTTCCGCTCCATCCACCTCCAGCTGGACGAGCTGGTCAGCGCCGCCCGGGGCTTCGCCGACACCGTGGCGGAACGCTCCGCCGCGCTCGGCGTCCCGCCGGACGGCCGCCCGGAGACCGTCGCCTCCGGCTTCGCGCTGCCCTCCCCCAAGGAGGGGTGGGTGCGCGACTCGGACGTGGTCCAGCTGATGGCGGAGTCGCTGGAGAAGACGATCGGACGGCTGCGCGAGCGGATCGACGTGACCGAGAAGTCCGACCCGGTCAGCCAGGACCTGCTGATCGGCATCACCGCCGAGCTGGAGAAGCAGCGCTGGATGTTCGACGCCGAGAACTTCCCCCGCGACGCCTGACCGGCCCGGCCCGCAACGCACGCAGCACGGAAGGGGCACGCCATGACCGACGCCCTCGAACGCGACGCGCTGTGGGAGGACTTCCACCGCGTGGTGAACATGACCTCGCAGGAACTCGCGGCCTGGCTGCGCGTCCGCTACGCGGGCGAGGAGACCGAGCCGCTGCCGGAGGAGCCGGGCTCGCCCACGGGGCAGCACGTGCTGGCGATCCTGCAGAAGCGGCGCATGGACCTCACCGAGGACGACATCCGCGTGATGCGGAAGGTCGTCGACACGGTCACCGCCGAGGCGGACCTGGAGAACGAGCCGGAGGCCGCCGACACCCACCTCAGGCACCGGCTGATGACCCTCGGCCACGATCCGCTCAAGCCCTGAGCGGTGAGCCGTGCGCCGTGACGAGCGGGTGGTGCGCGCACTCGTCGGCGCGCACGGGCAGACCTACGCCGAGGAGGCCGGCATCCGGCTGAGGGACACACCGCAGCCGCTGTACCGGCTGCTGGTGCTGGCCCACCTGCTCAGCGCGCGCATCCGCGGCTCGATCGCGGTCGCCACGGCACGGTCCCTGTACGAGGCGGGGCTGCGCGATCCTCACCGGATGGCGTCCGCCTCCTGGCAGGACCGCGTGGACGCGCTGGGCCGGGGCGGCTACCGGCGCTACGACGAGCGCACCGCCGCCCAGCTCGGCGCCGGTGCCGAGCTGCTGGGCGAACGCTGGGGCGGCGACCTGCGGCGGCTGCGGAAGGAGGCCGACGGTGAGGTCTGCGAACTGCGGCGGCTGCTGCGGGAGTTCCCCGGCGTGGGCCCGGCCGGCGCCGACATCTTCCTGCGCGAGGCGCAGCGTGTCTGGCCGGACATCGGGCCCTACCTGGACGGCAAGGCCCTCCAGGGCGCGGGCCGGCTCGGCCTGCCCAAGGACCCGGAACAACTGGTCGAACTGGCCGGGAGGACCGAACCGGCCGTGCTCGCCGCCGCGTTGGTGCGGGCGGCGCTGGACAAGGAGGTCGCCGAGGACTGCCTCCGCCACGCGGAATGACCAGGCCGGACTGCGCCGTCCGTCCGGATCGCGCCGTCCCGTGGCCCGGTGGCGTGCTCGCTGTGGCGTCCCGACACCGACTCCCCCGCCGCCGTACCGCAGTTCGGCGCGGTCGCCGTGAAGCCCTGGCCCCGCGACGCGCCGCGGCCCGCCGTGTGCGCCGCCCCTTCGACAGCCCGCCGGGCGGGGGTGAGCGGGGCCTGGCCGGCCACCTGTTCCGGAGCGGCTCTCCTGGAGCCGCACGCGCTGAAAGTATGATCAAGCAATGTCTGACATGACCGATACCACGCCCGGCTGGCTGTCCTCCGACGAGCTGGAGCTGACGCGCGCCCGCATGCCGATCCTCTACGTCGAGGCCGTCCCGGTGCGGGTCGACGACAGCGGCGAAGTCACCAGCGTCGGCCTGCTGCTGCGCATCGGGCCCGACGGCACGGTCAGCCGAACGCTGGTCTCCGGCCGGGTGCTGCACCACGAACGGGTCCGCGACGCGCTGCTGCGGCACCTGGAGAAGGACCTCGGCCCGGTGGCGCTGCCCCGCGTCCCGGCCTCGCTCCAGCCCTTCACCGTCGCCGAGTACTTCCCGACCCAGGGCGTCACGCCGTACCACGACCCGCGCCAGCACGCCGTGTCGCTCGCCTACGTGGTGCCGGTGACGGGTGACTGCCGGCCCCGGCAGGACGCGCTGGACCTGGTGTGGTTCAGCCCGCGGGAGGCGGTGTCCGCGGCCGTCCAGAGCGAGATGCCGGGCGGACACGGCGTCCTGCTGAAGCAGGCGCTGGCGCACGTCGGCTGCGAGGTCTGACGGTTCGGCCGGGCCGCGCCATGCGAAAAGGGTCTTCGCGGAATCTCTTCCGCGAAGACCCTTCGCCGTGTCGGGACGACAGGATTTGAACCTGCGACCCCTTGACCCCCAGTCAAGTGCGCTACCAAGCTGCGCCACGTCCCGTTGCCGTCTGACCTGGGGTTTCCCCCGGCCGAACAGGCAGGAAAACCATACCGCACTCGGGTCGGTGGTCGCGCACTCCTTTGTGCGAGCCGACACATTCCGGTCATCTCCGCCCGGTGCGGCCCACCACCCCGGCGGCACTTGACCTCAACTTTGCTTGAGGTTGCACGATCGTCGGCATGACGATCACCGAGGGACACGAGCGCACGTACACCTACCAGGACCTGTCCGCCCTCATGGGCCTGATGACGGGCGACGAGAAGCACGGCCCCGCCGCCACGTCCACGCTGGACGTGCTGTGGGTGCTCTACGACCGGGTGCTGCGCGTCGGCCCCGACCGCATGGCCGACCCGGCACGGGACCGGTTCCTGCTGTCGAAGGGCCACGGCCCCATGGCGTACTACGCGGTGCTGGCCGCCAAGGGCTTCTTCCCCGCCGACTGGCTGCGGAGCTTCGGCTCCTACGACTCCCCGCTGGGCCACCACCCGGACCGCACCCTCGTGCCCGGCGCCGAGATCGGCAGCGGATCGCTCGGCCACGGTCTGCCCATCGCCGTCGGCACGGCACTGGGGCTGCGCGCCCGGGGGCTCGACGAGCCCGCCGTGTGGGCGCTCATCGGGGACGCCGAGCTGGACGAGGGCAGCAACCACGAGGCGATCGCCTTCGCCGGGCCCACCGGACTGGACCGCCTGCACACCGTCGTGGTCGACAACTCCTCCGCCAGCCACGCCCGGCCCGGTGGGATCGCCGCCCGCTTCGAGACCGCCGGCTGGTCGGCGCTCACCGTCGACGGACGCGACCACGAGGCGCTGTACGCCGCGCTCACCGCGCCGCACCCGGGCCGCCCGCACGTGGTCGTGGCCCGAGTCGAGCCGAAGAACGCGTGACCCGCCCGCACGCCGCTGCCGACGCCCCCGCCCGTCCCGCCTTCCTGAGAGGAACTCACCCCATGGACACCATGCGTGACCGTTTCGCCCCCGTCGTGACGCGGCTCCTGGACGAGGATCCGCGAGTCGCCGTGGTGCTCGCCGAGATCGGCAGGGACGGCTTCGCCGAGGCCGAGCGCCGCCATCCCGACCGCGTGATCAACGTCGGCATCCGCGAGCAGCTCCTCGTCGGGGCCGGCGCAGGCCTGGCGCTGACCGGACTGCGGCCCGTCGTGCACACCTTCGCCAGTTTCCTCGTCGAGCGTCCCTTCGAGCAGGTCAAGCTGGACCTCGGGCACCAGGACGCGGGCGCCGTGCTGGTCAGCGCGGCGGCGTCCTTCGACTGGCCGGCCGGCGGCTACACGCACATGGCGCCCGGCGACGTGGCCCTGCTCGACACCCTGGACGGCTGGACCGTGCACGTGCCGGGGCATCCGGACGAGGCCGAGGCGCTGCTGCGGCACGCGGTCGCCGCCGGTGACGACAAGGTGTACGTCCGGCTGTCGGTGCAGTCGAACGCCGGCGGGCGCCCGGTGGACGGCGCGCGCTTCCTGACCGTCCGGGAGGGCGGCTCCGGCGTGGTGGTCGCCGTCGGGCCGGTGCTCGACGCCGTACTCGACGCCACGGAAGGGCTCGACGTCACCGTGCTGTACGCGACGACCGTCCGCCCCTTCGACGCGGCGGCGCTGCGCCGGGCCGCGCAGACGGCGGGCACGGACGTCGTCCTGGTCGAGCCGTACCTGGCGGGCACGTCCACGGCCGCCGCGAACGACGCGCTGTCCGACCTGCCGCACCGCGTGCTGGGCCTTGGCGTGGGCCGCCGCGAACTGCGCCGCTACGGCCGTGTCGAGGAGCACGTCGCCGCGCACGGCCTGGACGCGCGGTCCCTGCGGGAGCGCATCGGCGGCTTCCTCGGGCGCACCGGTGACCGGGCGGTGGCGGGCCGGGTCTGACCGGCGGCGCCAGGGTCAGCATTTCCCCGGGCAGGAGGCAAGGACGGTCACGGTCGTGGGAACCGCCCGCCTTCCCGCCCTCCCCCGCTCCCCGGCCTGATCCGCCGCGTACACCGCACGGCGTGCCGATGGCAGCCGGAGCCCCCTCCACTCCGGCTGCCACTCGTGCTCACGGATCATGCCACGCGCCACTGACAACGCACCCGGTCGTGGTCAGTCCCCCGCCGGGAGCCCCAGCCGCGGGTGGGCGTCGAGCAGCCGGGTGGGCGCGGCCTGCCGCCAGGAGTCGGCGAGGATGTCGCGCAGCTCGTCCTCGTCCTCGACGGCCGCGAGGCGGACCCGGACCCAAGCGAACTGTGTCTCGTGGTCCGCTGTCCAGAACTTGTCCGGTTCGGCCAGCACCAGTTCGTCGCGCTCCTCCTTGGGGCAGCGCACGGCCATGGAGGTCTCGTCCTCGGGGAGCGTGGCGAACATCTTCTGCGCGACCCGGAAGGTGGGCATGCCCCAGGCGATCTTCTCCGTCGTGTCCGGCAGGGACAGGGCGATTCGGCGTACGTCTTCGGCATCCTGCATGGCAGGCACCGTAGCGGCGGGCACTGACAATCGCCTGGTGGGAGCGGGCCCGGTCAGCCGGTGAGGGCTCCCAGGCGCTTGTAGTAGACCGTCGTGGGCCGCAGTTCGCCGCCGGGGTTCGCCGCGTAGTCGGGGATCGCGCCGAGCCGCGTCCAGCCGGCGCCGGTGTAGAGGCGTTCGGCGGGGCTGTCCGTCTCGGTGTCGAGGTGGAGCAGGGTGATGCCGGCCTCGGCGGCGGCCCGCTCGGCGGTGGTCAGCAGGGCGCGGCCGAGGCCCTTGCCGCGTGCGTGCCGGTGCACCATCAGCTTGACGAGTTCGGCGCGGTGTCTGCTGTTGGGCTTGTCGGGCAGGGCGAGGCTGACGGTGCCGGTCACGCGGTCCCCGTCGCGCGCCGCCCACACGGCGAGCTGCCCGGCGGCGACGGCGCCGGCGCGCTCCCGCCACCAGGCGGCGGCCTCCGCGTGGCCGAGCGGGGCGAGGAAGCCGACGGAGGCGCCGCCGTCCACAACGTCGGTGAGCAGGTCGGCCAGGTGCGGCAGCAGCTCCCGCAGTCCGGCCGCGTCGAGGCGGCTGATGTTCACGGCAGCACCACCGCCAGCGCGTACCGCACGTCCTCGGGGCCCGGGCAGCGGAAGCGGGTCGCGCCCCACACCCTCAGGCGCAGGCAGTCCCCGGGGGCGAGGTGGTGCTCGACGTCCTGCGCGGTCACCTCCAGCGTGCCGTCGAGGACCCAGATGTGCTGTTCGAGCCCGGGCACGGGCGGCCGGTCGTAGGCGATGTCGGCTCCGGCGGTGAGCCGGCCCTCGACGAGTTCGCCGCGCAGCCCGGCGTGCGGCGGGGACACCGAGCGCCGTACGAAGCCGCAGGCGGGGTCCTCCCACACCTGCTGCTCGGCCGCCCGCACCAGCTGTGCGGGCCCGTCCTCGACCTCGCTGAGGAGCTGGGACATGGTGCGGCCGTAGGCGGCGCACAGGCGGTTGAGGAGGGCGGCGGTGGGGCTGATCTCGGCGCGTTCGGCGCGGGACAGGGTGGACCGGCTCACGCCGCTGCGCTCGGCGACCTCGCCCAGGGACCAGCCGCGCTCGGCGCGCAGCTCCGCGAGGCGGGCGGCGAGCCGGGCGTCGACCGGGTCGGGGGTGGCGTCGCGGGCCGTGGCGGGGACCGCATCCTCCGTCTCGTTTCTCATATTCGGGAAGTTATCCCAGATATGAAACACCCGGGTTACGGAAGGCTCACGCCCGTGCCGCCGCCTCCAGCGCGTCGAGCACCGGCCGGATCAGCGGATGCCCCTCGGCGCCCCGCCGTACGGCCGCGAAGACGCGCCGGGTGGGCGCGACCCCGTCGACCGGCCGGACGACGACGCCCGTGAGGTCCATGCCGCGCAGCGCCGAGCGGGGCACCAGGGCCACCCCGGCGTCGGCCGCGGCGAGCGCCACGACCGCGCGGAAGTCGTCCGAGGAGTGCTCCAGGCGCGGCTGGAACCCGGCGTTCTCGCAGGCCAGGACCACCACGTCGTGACAGGGGTTGCCCGGGTACGGGCCGATCCAGGCGTCCTTGGCCAGCTCGGCCAGCGGTACCTCGGCGGCGTCGGCGAGCCGGTGCGCCACGGGCACGACCGCGTCGAACGGCTCGGCGTACAGCGGAACGTGGGTCAGCCGCGGGTCGTCGGCCGGGGGCGCGCCCCGGTACTCGACGGCCACGGCGATGTCGACCTGCCGGTCCAGCACCATCGGCAGGCTGGCGTCGCCCTCGGCGTCCTGGACGCGCAGCGCTATGCCGGGCGCGGTGGCGGCGAGGCGGGCCACGGCGGGCGCGACGACCTGCGCGATGCCGGTGGCGAAGGCGGCGACCGTGACCGTGCCGGCCGCGCCGGAGCTGTACGCGGCGAGTTCGGCCTCCGCGCGCTCCAGCTGCGCGAGGACGGCGTTGGTGTGACTGAGCAGGATCTCGCCGGCCGGGGTGAGCCGTACGCCCTTGGCGCCGCGTTCGACCAGGCGGTGGCCGGTCTCCTGCTCCAGTGCGGTCAGCTGCTGGGAGACGGCCGACGGGGTCAGGTACAGCGCGGCGGCAGCCGCCGTCACCGTGCGGTGGTCGGCCACCGCACGGAGGATGTGGAGCCGCCGCGCCTCGATCATGCCGGCGATTATCGCAAGTGTCCGGGCCGCTCAGCCCTCCAGCTCGGCGCGGGCCGCGACGAACGCGTCCACCGCGCGGTTCACGTCGTCCGTGGAGTGCGCCGCGGACAACTGGACGCGGATGCGGGCCTGGCCCTGCGGGACGACCGGGTAGGAGAAGCCGATCACGTACACGCCGCGCTCCAGCAGCAGCTCCGCCATGCGGCCGGCCTTCGCCGCGTCGCCGATCATGACGGGCGCGATGGCGTGGTCGCCGGGCAGGACGTCGAAGCCCGCCTCGGTCATCCGGCCGCGGAACAGGGCGGTGTTCTCGGCGAGCCGGACGCGCAGGTCGTCGGCCGACTCCAGCAGGTCGAGGACCTTCAGCGAGGCGGCGGCGATCACCGGGGCGAGCGTGTTGGAGAACAGGTACGGCCGGGAGCGCTGGCGCAGCAGGGCGACGATCTCGGCGCGGGCCGCGACGTAGCCGCCGGACGCGCCGCCGAGGGCCTTGCCGAGGGTGCCGGTGATGATGTCGACGCGGTCCATGACGCCGTGCAGCTCGGGGGTGCCGCGTCCGCCGGGGCCGACGAAGCCGACGGCGTGCGAGTCGTCGACCATGACCATCGCGTCGTAGCGGTCGGCGAGGTCGCAGATCTCGGCGAGGGGCGCCACGTAGCCGTCCATGGAGAAGACGCCGTCGGTGACGATCAGCCGGCGGCGCGCGTCGGAGGCGTCCTTCAACTGCCGTTCCAGGTCGGCGAGATCGCGGTTGGCGTAGCGGAAGCGGCGGGCCTTGGACAGGCGGATGCCGTCGATGATCGAGGCGTGGTTGAGGGCGTCGGAGATCACCGCGTCCTCGGGTCCGAGGAGGGTCTCGAAGACGCCGCCGTTGGCGTCGAAGCAGGAGGAGTACAGGATCGTGTCCTCCTGGCCGAGGAACGCCGAAAGGCGCGCCTCCAGCTCCTTGTGGACCTCCTGCGTGCCGCAGATGAAGCGGACGGAGGCCATGCCGTAGCCCCAGCGGTCCAGGGCCTCGTGGGCGGCGGCGATCACCTCGGGGTGGTCGGCGAGGCCGAGGTAGTTGTTGGCGCAGAAGTTGAGGACCTCGCCGGGCCGGCCGCCCGCGGTGACGTTGACGGTCGCGGACTGCGGGGTGCCGATGACCCGCTCCGGCTTGTGCAGTCCGGCGGCGCGGATCTCGTCGAGGGTGGCGCGCAGGTCGTCGCGCACGGAGTCGAACATGGCTGGCTCCTAGAAGGCAGAGGGCGTGGCGGTCGGGAGGTGGCTCACGCGGTCCAGTCGAGGATGACCTTGCCGCCGCGGCCGCTCGCCGCGTCGGCGAACGCCGCCTCGAAGTCGCGGTAGCCGTACCGGCCGGTGATCACGGGGGCGAGGTCGAGGCCGCCCTCCAGCAGGACGGTCATCGCGTACCACGTCTCGAACATCTCCCGGCCGTAGATGCCCTTGATCGTGATCATGGAGGTGACGATCCGGGACCAGTCGACGGGGAACTCCTCGGCGGGCAGGCCGAGCATGGCGATCCGGCCGCCGTGCGTCATGTTGGCGATCATGTCGCGCAGCGCCTCGGGGCGGCCGGACATCTCCAGGCCGATGTCGAAGCCCTCCCGCAGGCCCAGTTCGCGCTGGCCGTCGGCGATGGACGCCCGGGCCACGTTGAGCGCGAGGCTGACTCCTATTTTGCGGGCCAGTTCCAGCCGGTCCTCGCTGACGTCGGTGACGACGACGTTGCGCGCGCCCGCGTGCCGGGCCACGGCGGCGGCCATCAGGCCGATCGGGCCGGCGCCGGTGATCAGCACGTCCTCGCCGACCAGCGGGAAGGACAGGGCGGTGTGCACGGCGTTGCCGAACGGGTCGAAGATCGCGGCGACGTCGAGGTCGACGGGCACGCGGTGCACCCAGACGTTGGCGGCGGGCAGCGCGACGTACTCGGCGAACGCGCCGTCGCGGCCCACGCCGAGCCCGACCGTGGCCCGGCACAGGTGGCGGCGCCCGGCCAGGCAGTTGCGGCACTTGCCGCACACCAGGTGGCCCTCGCCGCTGACCAGGTCCCCGGCCGTGATGTCGGTGACGTCCCGGCCGGTTTCCACGACCTCGCCGACGAACTCGTGCCCGACCACGAGCGGGGTGCGGATGGCCTGCCGCGCCCAGCCGTCCCAGGACCGGATGTGCAGGTCGGTTCCGCAGATGCCGGTGCGCAGCACCTTGATGAGCACGTCACCGGGTCCGACAGCGGGCTCGGGGACGTCCGTCAGCCAGAGCCCGGGCTCCGCCTTCTCCTTGACCAGTGCCTTCAACGCTACGGCTCCTGTGGGTGAGGTCCCGGCCCGCGGGCATGGCGAAGCGGCCCGTGGCCGGGGAAGAAGAGTGGAATCGCCCAGCAATCTGCCGTATGACACCGGTCCGGGTCCATCGAGGATTTCTTAACCGCCGCCTCAGCTTTCCTTCACGCCGGGCGACACGGCACGGGGGCGGGCCCGCGGTCGGCGGTCGCGGCGGTCGGCGGTCTCACAGCGGCAGCCCGCCCTCGGCGCCCCGCTCCAGCCGTACGACGAGCTCGCCGGCCGCCCGCTTGATGGTCTCCAGGCCCGAGCGGCCCCACGCCCGGGGCGTCACGTCGGCGACGCTGACCGTGCCGAGCGCCGTGCCCGTGGAGTCGATGAGAGGGGCGCCGAGATAGGAGTGGATGCCGTACTCGTCGACGATGGCGTTGCCCGCGAAGCGGGGGAAGTCCCGCACGTCCTCCAGCACCAGCGCCTTGCGCCGCGCCAGCACGTGCGGGCAGAACCCGTGGTCGCGGGGCAGCCTGCGGCCCACCTCGGGCCGGGCGCCGCCGGCCGGGCCGGGCGGCGGCGCGGGCGGCAGGTGCAGCCCGGCGTAGAACTGCCCGGTGGTGTCGGGCAGGTTGACCATGGCGTACGGCGTCCCGGTGTGCTCGGCGAGACGGTCGGCGAACACGTCCAGGGCGGGTTCCGGGCGCGTGCCCAGACCCAGTCGCCGCAGCCGTTCAGCGCGGGCGGGTGCCTCCTTGTCCTCGGGGGTGAGCAGCAGCCGACCTGCCGGGCGCGGCGGGTCGTAGCTCATGTCCGGGCTCCGTCGCGGGGGACGTTCGTCATGGCTGGGCTCCGTGGCGGGTGCGGGGCGGGTTCACGTGTGGGCTCCGTGGCCGGTGGCGGGCTCCGGGGCGTGGGCGATGAGGTGGCGGACGAGGGTCAGCAGGGTCTGGACCCCGGAGCTGGAGATGCGGGCGTCGCAGCGCACGACGGGGATCTCCGGCGGGAGGTCGATGGCGGCGCGCACCTCCTCGGGGTCGTAACGGAAGCCGCCGTCGAACTCGTTGACGGCGACGATGAAGGCGAGGCCGCGCTGCTCGAAGAAGTCGACGGCGGCGAAGCAGTCCTCCAGGCGGCGGGTGTCGGCGAGGACCACCGCGCCGAGCGCGCCCTCGCACAGCTCGTCCCACATGAACCAGAAGCGTTCCTGGCCGGGCGTGCCGAACAGGTACAGCACGTGGCGCGTGTCGAGGGTGATGCGGCCGAAGTCCATGGCCACGGTCGTCTCGACCTTGTTCTCGATGCCCTCCAGGTCGTCGGTGGCGGCGCTGACGGTGGTGAGCAGTTCCTCCGTGCTGAGCGGCGCGATCTCGCTGACCGCGCCCACGAAGGTCGTCTTGCCCACGCCGAACCCGCCCGCCACGAGGATCTTGAGCGCGGTCGGGAAGGGATCGGTGCCGTCGTCGTGGCTCTGGTGGTCACAGCTGTCGTCGTAGTCCATCGAGCACTGCCTCCAGAAGGGCCCGGTCCGTGGGGTGGTGGGAGAACACGGGTGGTTTGGTGGTGAGCGCGCCGCAGTCGAGCAGGTCGGCCAGCAGCACCTTGGTGACGGCCGCGGGCAGCCTGAGATGGGCGGCGACCTCGGCGACCGGGACGGGCGCGCGGCACAGGGCGAGTGCCTGCGCGTGCTCCGGGCCGAGACAGCCGAGGGGGGTGACCCCGGTGGCCATCACGTGTGACAGCAGGTCGAGTGCGACGCTGGGCCGGGTGCGGCCGTTGCTGATCGTGAAAGGGCGTACCAGCCGTCCGGCCGCGTCGTCCAGCCACGGCCCGTCGCCGGCCGCCGCCACGCTCAAGACCTCAGCGCCGGGGATTCGACGGGCTGCTGCCGGGGGGCTGTCGTGAGGTAGGGGCGCACGCTCTTGACGAGCATCGCCATCTCGTAGCCGAGCACGGCGGCGTCGGCCTCGCGGCCGGCGAGCACGGCGAGACAGGTGCCGGAACCGGCGGTGGTGACGAACAGCAGTGTCGAGGCGAGTTCGACGACGACCTGCCGTACGTCGCCGCCGTCGCCGAAGCGGACTCCGGCGCTGCGGCCCAGGGAGTACAGGCCGGACGCCAGGGCGGCCATGTGGTCGGCGCTGTCGGCGTCGAGGCCGTGCACGGACTTCACGAGGCCGTCGCAGGACAGCAGTACCGCGCTGGTCGTGTGCGGGACGCGCTGCACGAGGCCGCTCATCAGCCAGTCGAGGTCGGACACCTGGCCGGTCGGCGCATCGCTCGCCATGGTGGATCGTCTCCTTGGGGTACGAGGGTCTGCGGGCGCGCTCGAGGCGGACGGGGAGGTCGGAGTGGTGGGGGCGTGGGGGCGGGGCATGATCGCTTCGGTGGGGGTGGTCATCCGGCTGGTGCGCTCCCGTCGTGCCGGGCGGTGTGGTGGGGGCGGGGTGCGGGCCCGCCGTCGTCGCGCGTGCCGTGCGCGCGCTGGTCGCCGGCCGGGCGGGCGGTGCCCGCGGGCCGGACCGCGAGGGTCGTGCTGCTGGTCGGCGCGGTGGGGGGCACCGGTTCGGCGCGGTGCGGTACCGGGGGTGCCGTCACCGCGTGGGCGGGGCCGCTGCCGTACGCGCCGGGGTCGAGGTGCTGCTGGGACTCGGCGAGGCCGATGCCGCGCCGGAACGCGGCCATGAGTCCGGGGTCGTGGCCGGGGGCGTCGTCGCTGTCGGGGCGGGGCGCGGGGCCGTCGCGCAGTTGGGGAACGAGGTGCTCCTGGGCACGGCGCCGGGGCAGTCGGGGCTTGCTCATGGTGCCGCGCACGGTCGCGGCGCGCGGCAGCGGCGGCACGCCCTCGTGCTCGGCAGGCACCGGCCGGTCCTCGGGCCGGATGCCGGGGACGGCCTCGGCCGGGGTGGGGCGGTCGTGCAGGGCACCGCGCACGGGCAGCGGCGGCGGCCCGTCGGGGGCGGCGTGGCGCGCGGTGCGGCGCTGGGGCGGCAGCGGCGCGGAGGGCCGGGCGGCGACGGGGGTGGTGGTGCCGGCGATGTGGGGCGGGATCGGCGTGTGCGGGGCGTGCGGCGTGTGCGGCGCGACCGCTGGTCCCGAGCCGGGCGGTACGTCATGGGCGCCATCCCGTGCCGGTGCCCCCGGCGCGACCGGCGCGTGCGGCAGGCCGGAACCGGGCGGTACCCCGTGGCCGTCGCCCCGCGCAGGCGTGTCCGGTGCGACCGGCAGTCCGCAGCCGGGCGGTACCCCGTGGGCGTCACCTCGTGCCGGTGCCCCCGGCGCGACCGGCGCGTGCGGCAGGCCCGAGCCGGGCGATACACCCTCGGCGTCGCCCCGCGCCGCCGCGTCGTCCCGCGCCTCCCACGGGCCCGATGCCCCCGGTGCCGGGTGCTGCGGTACGCAGTCGGTGGCGCCGGCCCCGGTGTACTGCTGCCCGTTCGCCGCGGGCGACTGCTCGCGCGTCCCCGGTACGGCTCCGGGGGCGCCCGGGCCCAGCAGGGCCTGCGGCACGACGAGCACGGCCTGGACGCCGCCGTAGATGTTGGACTGCAGGCGCACCGTGATGGCGTGCCGCCGGGCGAGCTGGGAGACGACGTACAGGCCGATGCGGCCGTCGGCGAGGAGGCTGGCGACGTTGACCTGGTCCGGGTCGGCGAGCACGGCGTTCATCCGGCTCCGCTCCTCGGCGGGCATGCCGAGGCCGCGGTCCTCGACCTCGACGGCGAGTCCGGAGGTGACGAAGCCGGCGCGGAGCAGGACGTGGGTGTGCGGGGCGGAGAACACCGTGGCGTTCTCGATCAGTTCGGCCAGCAGGTGGATGACGTCGGCGACGGCGTGGCCGCGCACCTCGCCGTCGACGGGCGGGACGAGCCGCACGCGGGAGTACTGCTCGACCTCGGCGATCGCCGAGCGCAGCACCTCGGTCATGGGCACGGGATTGCTCCACTGCCGGCGCGAGACGGCGCCGCCGAGCACGGCGAGGTTCTCGGCGTGGCGGCGGATGCGGGTGGCGAGGTGGTCGACGTGGAAGAGGCCCTTGAGGAGGTCGGGGTCCTCGATCTCGTTCTCCAGCTCGTCCAGGGTGCAGATCTCGCGGTGGACGAGGGACTGCAGGCGCCGGGCGAGATTGACGAAGACCTCCAGTTTCTGTTCGCTGCCGGTCTGGCTGGAGAGCTGGGCCGCCTGGACGACGGCGGCGACGGCGCCGTCGTGCGCGCGGCCGAGATCGGCGGCGAGGAGGCCGAAGTCGTCGGCGTCGCCGGGCGGTCCACCGCGGGGCTTGCGCGGGGGCGGCTTCTCGCCGCGCCGCAACTGCTCCACCAGCTCCCGCAGTTCGGCCTCGCCGCGCGCGGTGCCGCGCCGCAGGGCGGTGACGCGCTCGTGGACGCTGTGGGCGGCGCGGTCGGCGGCGACGGCGGCGGTGACGATGCCGGCGACGGTCACCGAGAGCGCGCCGACGAGTACGGCCCACAGCGCGGGCGAGGGCCCGGTGCCGGTGGAGCGGACGGCGCACAGGACGGCCGCGCAGCCGCTGAGGGCGACCGCGACGGGCGGCAGCACGGCCATGCGCAGCAGTTGGGGCCGTATGCGGGCGTCGGGCAGTGCGGGGGCGGTGCGGGCGACCGGCCGCCCGTGCCGCCCGCCCTCTCGGCGGTCGGCGCGTCCGGCCGGTGCGCGGAGGTGAGACATCGGTGTCCTCGTACTGTCCGTCGGTCGGGGCCCGGTGCTCCGGACCGCACGCGGTCTGCGCGATCCGGCGTGCGTCATCGCGGTGTCGGCGGGCAGGCCCGCGGGATGCGGCCCTGCGTCGCCCGACGGACACTGACAGTAGTCGGCGGCGGTTCCTGTGCGGTGGGCAGTTGACAAACTTGTACGGGGAGCGTCCCGCTCTGGTATGAGAGGCCGCACGGCTGACCGAGTGACCCGTCGGGTGCCTGCTCACGAACGGGCAGGGAACGGTCCGGCCTGGCCAGCGGCGATCACCGGCGGGCGGCGGCGGTGCCGTGCCCCGTCCCCGCACCGCCTCACCCCGTTGCGGCTCCTCCCGGTCCTGAACCGCCCCGCCCCTGCCACCCGGTGACGTCACGGGTCGTGCACGGCGGGACGCGGCGGCTGCCGGGCAGGCCTCGCGCCACGAAGTTACCTGTGCGTTCCGCACGCCCGAGTCATGACAGCGGTGACTGTCCAGGGCCGTGAACCGCGTGGCAGCGTCATACCCGTCGATGACGCGTGGAGGGGAGCGAGGGTGAACAAGGGCTACGCCGTGTACTGCGATGCGGACCCGCACTTCTACGACGCTCCGCACCGCACGGTTCCCCGCCCCGGCACCGGCCGCGCCCGGTACGCCGCGGCCTCGTTGCCCGTCCCGGCGGGATGGCAGCAGAACGAGAGCGGGGACTGGCTCGCCCTTCGGCCGGTGGACGCCGACCTGCCCGACCAGGGCTGGAAGATCCACATCTCCGCCTGCCTCGACAACGCCGAGTCCGTCGTGGAGCGGGTGCGCCGGCACTGTGTCGCCGACGGCACCGCCTTCAAGTTCGTCCCGAGCCGCTATCTGCTGCACCAGCGCAACGCCAAGTACGCGGACCGGGCGGGCAGCGGCAAGTTCATCACCGTGTACCCGGCGGACGAGGCGCACTTCGAACGGCTCGTGGGTGAGCTCGCGGACCTGCTGGCCGGTGAGCCCGGGCCGCACATCCTCAGCGACCTGCGCATCGGCGACGGGCCCGTGCACGTCCGCTACGGCGGCTTCACCCGGCGCAACTGCTACGACGAGAACGGCGAGCTGCGCCCGGCGGTGACCGGTCCGGACGGCGTGCTGGTGCCCGATCTGCGCGGCCCCGTGTTCCGGGTGCCCGACTGGGTGACCCCGCCCGCCTTCCTGCGCCCGCACCTGGAGGCCCGCTCCGCGGTGACCGTGGCGGACCTGCCGTGCACGATCGAGTCGGCGCTGCACTTCTCCAACGGCGGCGGCGTCTATCTCGCCCGGGACAGGGAGACCGGCCGGCAGGTCGTCCTCAAGGAGGCCCGCCCGCACGCCGGTCTGGCGGCCGACGGCGCCGACGCGGTGACCCGGCTGCACCGCGAGCGGCGGGCGCTGGAACTGCTGTCGGGTCTCGACTGCACGCCGGAGGTGCTCGGCCATCTGACGGTCGGGGAGCACCACTTCCTCGTCCTGGAGTACATCGACGGCAAGCCGCTCAACACGTTCTTCGCACGCCGCCACCCGCTCATCGAGGCCGACCCGGGCGAGGAGCGGCTGGCCGAGTACACCGCCTGGGCCCTCGACATCCACGCGCGTGTGGAACGTGCCGTCGCGGAGATCCACGCGCGGGGCGTGGTCTTCAACGACCTGCACCTGTTCAACATCATGGTCCGGGAGGACGGCAGCGTCGTCCTGCTGGACTTCGAGGCGGCCCACCACGTCGACGAGGCCGGCCGGCAGACCGTCGCCAACCCGGGGTTCGTGGCCCCCGCCAACCGGCGGGGCGTCGCGGTGGACCGGTACGCGCTGGCCTGTCTGCGGCTCGCCCTCTTCCTGCCGCTCACCAGCCTGCTGGCCCTGGACCGGCACAAGGCCGCGCATCTCGCGGACGTGATCGCCCGTCAGTTCCCGGTGGACCGCGCCTTCCTGGACGCCGCGGTGGAGGAGATCACGGACGGGGCCGGCGAGGCCACAGTGGCGTGGGCGACGGCTGGGGCGGCGATATCCGGAACAGCGGCAGCCGGAACGGCCCTTGCAGCGACACCCGGAACAGCTGCGGCAGCGCCGCCGGAGACGGCCCTCGCAGCGGCACCGGGAGCAGTGGGTACGGCCGCTGGTACGGCCGCACCGGGAACGGCCCGTGGACCGGCAGCGGAAGCAGCCGGTACGACGGCACCGGTCCGGCCGGGCGACTGGCCCCGCAGCCGCGAGTCGATGGCCGCCGCCATCCGCGCCTCGGCGACACCGTCCCGCACGGACCGGCTCCACCCCGGCGACATCGCGCAGTTCGCCACCGCGGGCGGAGGCCTGGCGTTCGGCCACGGCGCGGCCGGCGTCCTGTACGCCCTGGCCGAGAGCGGCGCGGGACGGGACGAGGACGGGGAGCAGTGGCTGCTGGAGCGGACCAAGCAACCGCCGTCGGGCATACCGCTCGGATTCCACGACGGGCTCGCGGGCATCGCCTGGACGCTGGAGTACCTGGGCCACCGCGACCGCGCGCTGGACCTCGCCGAACAGCTCATCGACCAGCCCTTCGACCACCTCTCCCCGGACCTGCACAGCGGCACCGCCGGACTGGGCCTGGCCCTGGACTCGCTGGCCGCCGCCACCGGTGAGACCGCGCTGCGCTCGGCGGCCCTGCGCTGCGCCGACCTGGCCGCCCGCGGCACACCGGCCGGGAGCGGGCAGCCCGCCCGGCCCCGCGCGGGACTGCTGCACGGCGCGACCGGAAGCGCCCTGCTGTTCCTGCGGCTGTACGAGCGCACCGGGGACTCCGTCCTGCTCGACCTCGCGGGCGACGCGCTGCGCCGGGACCTCGCCCGCTGCGTGCGGGGCGCGGGCGGCGCGCTCCAGGTCGACGAGGGCTGGCGCACCATGCCCTACCTGGGCGCGGGCAGCGTGGGCATCGGCATGGTGCTCGACGACTATCTGGCCCACCGGGACGACGCGGAGTTCGACCGGGCGCGCGGCGAGATCGTGGCGGCGGCGCAGGCCATGTTCTACGCCCAGCCGGGCCTGTACCGCGGAGTTGCCGGAATGGTGCTGTATCTCGCCCGCACCACGGCCACCGCGCCGGGCACCGGGCCCGCGGCGGTCCGCCGCCAGCTCGACGCGCTGTCCTGGCACGCCATGTCCTACCGCGGACAGCTCGCCTTCCCCGGTGAGCAGATGATGCGCCTTTCCATGGACCTCTCCACCGGTACGGCCGGGTGCCTGCTGGCTCTCGCCTCCGTGTACGGCGACCCGCCCGCCGCCCTGCCGTTCCTTCCGCCGCCGCCCACCGGGCAGCGGCCCCAGAGCCGGCCCCACCAGGGGTCGTGAGAAAAATCCAACCGTTGTCACACGAAGGGAAATGTCATGAACCTTTTCGACCTGCAGTCGATGGAGACCCCGAAGGAAGAGGCCATGGGGGACGTCGAGTCCGGCAGCCGCGCGAGCCTGCTGCTCTGCGGCGACAGCAGCCTGAGCGTCACGACCTGTAACTGACGTAACAGGGTGCTGCCGCGGTGACGCGGTGAGCCGTAGTGCTCGGCACCGGCGTTCCGGGCTCAGGCCCGGGGCGCCGGTGCCCGCGTTCGCGGACGCGGGGTTCAAGTCCGGGGGGACGGTGCCCGTGTCCGCGGACGCCCGGGCGTGCGGCCCGACGGGCGCACCGCCGGTGTCCCGGTGCGAAGGAACGGACGGGACCGACGGGACCGACGGGACCGGGCGTACGCACAGGACGTACGCACGGGACGTACGGACGGAAGGGGTTCGGCTGGTGGTGGTTCGGCTGGTGGGGAAGACCAGGCCGCGGGCGCGGCCACCGGCCGCGGAGCGGGACGCCACGACGGAGAGGCCGGGGCGGACCCCCGAACTGCTGGTGCTGCTCTGCTCGTCCGCGGCGGCCCTGGCGGCGGTGGCCCAGCCCTTCGTCCTCGGCCGCACACTTGACCTGCTGCTGAGCGGCGGCGACGCGGGGCGCTGGCTGGCCCTGAGTGCCGGGCTGCTCCTCGGCGAAATGCTGCTCGACAGCCTCACCTCGCTGTTCACCGGCCGCTGCACCGCGGGCTGGACGGCCTCCATCCGCTCGCGCGCCCTCACCGGGCTGCTGCGGAGCGCGCCGGACGGGGCGCGCCCTTTCTCCCCGGGCGACGTCGGGACCCGGCTCACTCTCAACGCCGCCGACGCCGGAGGCGCCCCCGCGGCCCGCGCGGCCCTGGTGGCCTCCCTCGTCACCCCGGTGGGCGCGCTCGTGGCACTGGCCGTCGTCGACCTGTGGGTGACGGCGTGCGTGCTGGCCGGGCTGCCCGCCCTGGCGCTGGTGCTGCGGGCCTTCGCCCGCGACACGGGTGCGTCGGTGGCCGCCTACCAGCACACCCAGTCAGAGATCGCGTCCCGGCTGCTGGAGGCCCTGGACGGCACGGCGACGATCGCCGCCGCGGGGACCGGCGACCGGGAACGGGCGCGCGTACTGGCGCCGTTGACGGAACTCGCCGCGCTCGGCCGGCGCATGTGGGCGCTGCACGGCCGCGCGCTGGCCAGGAGCGGGGTGCTGGTCCCGCTGCTGACCCTGGCCGCCACCGCCGTCGGCGGACTGCGGCTGGCGTCGGGCGCCCTGACCGTGGGCGGCCTGCTCGCCGCCTGCCGGTACGCCCAGCTCACGGCCGGCGTGGGCAGCGCCGCTTCCCTGCTGGGCGCGATCGTACGGGGCCGGCAGGCACGGGAGCGGACCCTGGCCCTGGAGCGGATGCCCGCCCTGGAGTACGGGACACGGAGCCTGCCACCGGACGGCCCCGGCGACCTCGAACTGCGCGGCGTGCGGGTGGTGCGCGACGGCAGGGACGTGTTGCGCGCCGACGGAGTGCGGGTGCCGGGCGGGAGCACCGCCGCCGTGGTCGGCCGCAGCGGCGCGGGCAAGTCCGTCCTGGCGGCGGTGGCGGGGCGGCTGATCGACCCCGACGAGGGGCAGGTGCTGCTGGACGGCGTCCGCCTCGACCGGTTGACGCGGGAGGCGCTGCGCGTCGAGGTCGCCTTCGCCTTCGAGCGCCCGGTACTGGGCGAGGGCTCGGTCGCCGAGGCCGTCGCCGCCGGTCCCCGGCAGGTGTCGCGCGCCCAGGTACGGGAGGCGGCCCGGGCCGCGGGCGCCGACGGCTTCGTACGGCGCCTGCCGCACGGATACGACACCCCCCTGGCGGCGGCTCCGCTCTCGGGAGGCGAGCACCAGCGACTCGGCCTGGCGCGGGCCTTCGCACACGCGGGCCGACTTCTGATCATGGACGACGCGACATCCAGCCTGGACACCGCCACCGAGCACGAGGTGGACCGGGCGCTGCGCCGCTCGGTGCGGCCCGGCACCCGGCTGATCGTCGCGCACCGCCCCTCGGTGGCGGACCGCGCGGACCTGGTGATCTGGCTGGAGGACGGACACGTACGGGCCGTCGGACCGCATCGCGCACTGTGGCGGGAGCCCGGCTACCGGGCGGTGTTCGGCGCCACCGGTGCCGATGCGGCGGAGCCGGGCGAGCGGGCCGCGCGGCTGCCCGAACCCGAAGAGGTACGGCCGTGACGGCTGCCGGGGACGGCCGCGTCCGCGCGCCGGACGACGGGTCCGGGGCGCTGCGCCGGATCGCGCCGCCCGCCCGCCGCTTCCTCGCCCGCCGCAAGGGCGTGCTGGCCCGGCTCGCGCTCTGGTCACTGGCCGAGTCGGGCCAGGCCTTCGCGGTGGGCTACTGCGTCGCCCACGCCGTCGACCAGGGGTTCCTCTCCGGTGACACGCGCCGGGGGCTGCTGTGGCTCGGCTCCGCGCTGGTCGCCGTGCTGCTCGGCGCTCCGGTGATCCGGGGGGTGTTCGCCGAGCTGGCCGGGCTCACGGAGCCGCTGCGGGACGCCCTGGTGCGGCGGGCGGTCGACCGGTCCATGGCCCACGGTCTGTCCGGGGCCGGCGGGACGGACCGCGCGGCCGTCTCCCGGCTGACGAATCAGGTCGAGATCGCCCGCGACAGCTTCGCCGGACTCGTGCTCACCCTCCGCTCGTTCGTCTTCACCTCCGCCGGAGCGCTGCTGGGACTGTTCTCCCTGCACCCCGCCCTGCTCGTGGTGGTCCTGCCGCCGCTGCTGGGCGGTCTGGCGCTGTTCCTCGTGACGCTGCGCCCCATGGCGGCGGCCCAGCGGCGTGCCCTGGCAGCCGACGAGGCGCTGGGCGACCACGCGGCCCGCACCCGGGCGGCGCTGCGTGACCTGACGGCCTGCGGGACCGGCCCGGAGACCGCGCGGTACGGCGCGGAACTGGTCGCCGGTGCCGCCGCCGCGTCCCGTGCCCTGGCGGGCTGGACGGCGGTACGGACGGCCGCGCTCGGCGTCTCGGGCCAATTGCCCGTCCTGGCCCTGCTGTTGGCGGTGCCGTGGCTGCGCGGCCGAGGCGTGACGACGGGCGCTCTGCTGGGCGCCTTCACCTACCTCGCCCAGTCCCTCCTTCCCGCCCTGCACACCCTGATGACGGCGCTCGGCGCGGCGGGCGCCCGCCTGCTGGTCGTCCTGGACCGCATCCTGGGCCCGGCCCCACAGCCGACGGCCGGTGATCCGGTACGGCCACTGAGCGTGGCTGGGCCCGAAGCGGCCGCGGCGCGACCGAGGCCCGCGTCACCGGCCGACGATCATCCGGCCCGGGGAACGCCCGTGTCCCTGGACGACACCGACCTCCTGCGGCCGAAACCCGCGTCACCGGCCGACAGCGACCCGGCACAGCCGAAGCCCGCGTCCCCGGCCGAACCACCCCTGGCCCCAGCCGCCCCCACTCCCGCCGCGCGCCCGCGCCCCCCGGCGTACGACGGCCCGCCCCCGGCGGTCGAGTTGCGGTCCGTGACCCTCTCCTACGGCGTCCGCGCCGAGCCGGTCATCGACGCGCTCGACCTGCGTGTCGCCCCGGGCGAACACCTCGCGGTCGTCGGACCGAGCGGTATCGGCAAGTCGACGCTCACCCGGCTGATCGCGGGCAGGCTCGCGCCGAGCGGCGGTGAGGTGCGGGTGGCCGGGCGGGCGGTCACCGGGCGCGCCGCCGCCGAACTCGCCGCGGTGCGCGTACTGGTCCCCCAGGAGGCGTACGTCTTCTCCGGCACGGTCGGCGACAACCTCGCCTATCTGCGTCCGGACGCGGATCGGGCGGACCTCGACGCCGTGGTCCGGCTCCTCGGCCTGCACCCGCTCGTCGGGCGGCTCGGCGGTCTCGACGGACCGGTCCGGCCCGACGAACTGTCCCTCGCCGAGCGGCAGTTCATCGCGCTGGCGCGCGCGTATCTGTCGCCCGCGCCCCTGCTGCTGCTGGACGAGGCCACCTGCCATCTGGACCCGGCGTCCGAGGCACACGCGGAGGAGGCGCTCGCGCGGCGCCCGGGCACCCTGGTGGTGGTCGCGCACCGCCTGTCGTCGGCCGTCCGGGCCGACCGGGTGCTGTTGCTGGACGGCGTGCGGGCGGTGTGCGGCACGCACGACGAGGTGCTGGCCCGTTCCCCCCTCTACCGTGACCTCACGGGCCACTGGAACGCCACCGTGACCTGACGGGCCACCGGAACAGTGCCCCGTGGCGGAAGAGGTGACCACACCGGTGCGCACAGGGCCGCGGTCACCTCGCCGCCGCCCCGGTCAGGTCCAGCCGGCGCTCTGGACGATGCGGATCGCGTCCACGCGATTGCGGGCCCCCACCTTGCGAATCGCGGTGGCCATGTAATTGCGGACGGTCCCCCGGGACAGGTGCAGCCGGGCCGCGATCTCGGCCATCGGCGCGCCCTGGGCGGCCAGCGACAGCACGCTCAGCTCGCGGGTGGTCAGCGGCATCTCCGCGCCCTCCAACAGGGCCACGGTGAGCGTCTCGTCGAGGAAGCGCTCACCCGCGGCGACGGTGTGCACCGCCGTGATCAGCCGCTGGGCCGGGGCGTTCTTGCCGACCAGCCCGAGCGCGCCGGCCTCGAACGCCCGGTGCAGGACCCCCGGCCGGTCGGGCGTCGTCAGGACGACGAGCCGGTCCTCGCACCCCGCCTGGAAGCAGCCGTCCCGTTCGTCCCCCGGCCCCTGCAGGCAGTCCCCGTCGACGACGCACACATCCCTGGGCAGCACGTCGTGATCCGGCATGTCGGCGCGGGGAGACATCGACGTGACCTCCAACGCGTCGTCGGATCTGAGCAGTTGCACCAGTGCCGACCGAAGCAGCGCCTCGTCGTGCACCACGAGAACCCTCAACATTCTCCCCCACCCCTTGTCAGCGGCTGTTTCATCGGGCAGCCGACTGCCCTCCTTCCACGCAACCCGCCATGTGCCCTCATCCGCCCCGCAGGAACACGGCGCGCCGAGCCTGTGAAAACCCACCGGAGTCAATCCGCCGTTGACGGAGCCTTGTTCGAGGCGTAAACCCGCTGTCCGTCGGGGCGAAAACGGGCACATGGGCACCCGGCAGACGCCCGACGGACCGGAACACGCGACCGGATGACCGGCCGCCGCGCCCCCGCCACCGGGGCCGGTGCCCTGGCCACGGCGACGTACGGCCCTCGCGTCGGCCGCGAGGGGCCGGGCGGGGGTGCCGAACGGGCCGCGTGCTCCACCAGGAGCGCGGCCGGAAAGCGTCGTCGCCCAATCTGGCGCGAAATGTACTGCGCCTCTCGCGGAACGCGCCGCCCCTGTACCAACGGTGCTGCCTGACTCGCCCGAGCCCGCCGGATCGGGGGTGTCCCGGCACAGAGGGGCAGTCGGGGCGGCAGACCCCTACCGGCGCCGCCTCACCGCGGCGACCGGAGACCGCCCGTCGCCGGTGTCACCGGTCCCCGGCGAGGTCGACGTCCGTCGGGCCGGCCTCCAAAGTGGCCGGTGTGGCCGCGGGGCGGCTCCAGGGGCGTTCGAGGGGTGCCGACACGGCTCGCCACCAGGCCTCGGTGGGGAGGACGCCCGCCGGTTCGAAGGGCTCGCCGGGCCGGGGCAGCGCCACCGCCTGCCCGGCCGCCTCCCCGGCGTGCTTCGTCCACTCCCCCGGCTCCGCCCAGGGGTGCGGGGCGAGGTTGAAGGTGCCCCAGTGGATGGGCAGCAGCACACCGGCCGGGCTGCCGCCCTGGAGGTCGAGGTGGGAGCGGACGCCCTCGTCCGGGGTCATGTGGATGTCCGGCCAGAACGGGCTGTACGCGCCGATCTGGATCATCGTCGCGTCGAACGGCCCGTGCGCAGCGCCGATGTCCCTGAAGCCGTCGAAGTAACCGGTGTCGCCGCTGTGGTAGATCCGGTGCCGCTCACCGGCGACGACCCAGGACGCCCACAGCGTGTGCTGGGTGTTGGCGATGCCCCGTCCGCAGAAGTGACGGGCCGGGGTGGCCGTCAGGGTCAGCCCGCCGACCCGCGTCGACTCCTGCCAGTCCAGCTCGCGCAGCCGCTCCGCGGACACGCCCCAGCACTCCAGATGGGCGCCGACGCCCAGCGGCGCGGCGAACAGGGTGTCCGTGCCGGCCAGCGCCTTGATCGTGGGCATGTCCAGGTGGTCGTAGTGGTCGTGGGAGATCACGACGACGTCGACCGGGCCGAGCGCGGCCAGCGGCAGGGGCACGGGGTGCAGCCGCCGGGGCCCGGCGAAGGGGAACGGGGAGCAGCGCTCGCCCCACACCGGGTCGAACAGCACCCGGTGTCCGTCGATCTCCGCGAGCACGCTGGAGTGGCCGATCCACGTCAGCCGCAGGCCGGTCGGCGGTGCCTCGGCGAGGTCGGCGGCCGTCGTGGCGTGCAGTGGTACCGCGCCCTGGGGGGAGCGGTGGGGGCGGGCCTCCTTGTCGAAGTAGACCTTGGCGAACGCGCGTGCCGAGCCGGACGGGCGAGTCCGGGCGACGCCCCCGGGGTTCTGGAAGACACCGTCCTTGAAGTGCGGCGATCTGCGGATGCGCGCCATGCGCTCGCCGCTCGGGTCCGCGCCGAACGCCGCGGGCCGCAGCGCGCGGAGCCCGGAGCCCGGGAAACGGAAACCGGCCACGGTACCTCCAGGTGGAGTCGTCAGGCATCCATTATGGGCGGCCCCACTGACACCGCCGGGCCCTAGCGTCCCCATTCCGGCCCCGGGCCGTCCCCCGGACCCGCGGAATCCGCCCCGGCGGTGGTGCCCGAAAGCGCGCGTTCACGCGAGGATCCGCGCTGCGCTACGACCTCGATGCGCGGCACGTCCCGCTCTGCGGCGCCAAGGGCGGCAACGACCGCGACCCGCGTGGATCGACGGCGACCGCCGCGCAACACCCCGGCCCCGACGACCCGGGTTGAGGCGGAACAACTCACTCCGCCCCGCCCCTCACACTCCGAAGCGAACCGCACCCCGATGTCGTCCGTCTCGCGCCCCGAAGCGAACCGCACCCCGAAGCCGTCCCCCTCACGCCCCCGAAGCGAACCGCACTCCGAAGCCGTCCCCCTCACACCCCCGAAGCGAACCGTGCTCTCCCCTCGGCCCCCTCACGCCACCGCGGCAATCCGCATCCTGATGTCGTCCGGCGACAGCGCGCCCTTGGGCGTTACATGGTCCCCCGAGGACTCGCCGCGCAGCCGGCGTCCGATCCACGGCACCAGGTGCTCGCGCGCCCACTGCACGTCGTCGCGCCGGATTTCGAACGTGCCGCGCGGCGGCAGCGGCGGCCAGGGCTGTTCCGGGTCGGCGGGGACCTCCAGGCCGAGGACCTGGCCCGCGCGCAGCGCCACACGCGTGTGCCCCTCCGGGGAGAGGTGCAGCCGGTCGGCGTCCCACGCCCTGCGGTCCTGGATGCTCTTCAGCGACCACAGATCGAGCACCGGACAGCCGTACCGGTCGGCGACGGCCCGGACGTGACCGTTGTAGGTGGCGATCTTCCCGCGCAGATGCCGGAGCAGGGGCACGGTCCTGGTGTCGAAGCCGGTCGTCACCATCACGGTGCCCGCGGCGGCCGTCAGCGCGGCGACGGCCCGCTCGAACCGCTCGGCCACCTCGTCGGGGTCGCTGCCGGGCCTGAGGATGTCATTGCCCCCGGCGCAGAACGAGACCAGGTCCGGGGCGAGTTCGACCACCCGGGGAAGCTGGTCCGCGACGATCTGGTCGAGCAGTTTCCCGCGCACGGCGAGGTTGGTGTAGTGGAAGTCGCCCTCGGGCCGCCGGTCCGCGAGCAGTACCGCGAACCGGTCGGCCCAGCCGACGAACGCCCCGTCGGGGCCGGGGTCGCCCACGCCCTCGGTGAAGCTGTCCCCCACCGCCACGTACGACCCGATCACTGATCTGCTGTCATTCTTCGAATCGTCTGCCACATCCCACATGATTCACCGCCGAATGTGACTTACGCGACCGTAGGCAGGTGTTGACGGGCGGTGAGATGAACCACGTCTCAAGTGGTTGTCGAGTCCTTGGTGAGCAGGGGCCGGTGCGGGCCGGAATCCGAGTACGCCGAAGGCCGGACCCGGGGATCGGGGTCCGGCCTTCGGCAGTGCGCCGGGCGAATGGTCGCGCGAAGCGTCAGGCCCCGGAGGCCCCGTGCGAGCGCAGGTACGCCATCGGGTCCACGTCGGAGCCGTAGTCCGGCGTGGTGCGGATCTCGAAGTGCAGGTGCGGCCCGGTCGAGTTGCCGGTCGAGCCGGAGAGGCCGACCTGCTGGCCCACGGTCACGCTCTGCCCGGCGGAGACGGACAGCGAGGACAGGTGGGCGTACTGGGCGTAGTAGCCGTCGCTGAGCCTGATGACGACCTGGTTGCCGTACGCGCCGGCCCAGCCCGCGGAGACGACGGTGCCGGCGCCGACGGCCTTGAGCGACGTGCCGGTCGGGACGGCGAAGTCGACGCCGGTGTGGTAGCCGCTGGACCACATGGAACCGGCGACCTTGTAGGCGGTGCCCACACCGGAGCCGGACACGGGCAGGGTGAAACCGGAGCCGGCGGACTGCGCGGCAGCCGCCTCGGTGTTCTCCGACGACGAAGACGACTCAGAGGACGAAGAAGACGAGGACGACGACGTGGAAGTGGAGGACTCCGACGCGGAGGACTCCGACGCGGACGACTTCGAGGACGTACCGGACGAGCTGGACGGAGCCGACCCGGTCGACGGCTTGGCGGTGCCCGTCGCGGCCTTCTTGCCGAGGGAGAGCTTCTGACCGGGGAAGATCAGCGACGGGTCGCTGCCGACGGTCTCGCGGTTGTCCTCGTACAGCTTCTTCCAGCCGCCGCTGACATTCTGCTCGTCGGCGATCTTCGCAAGGTAGTCGCCGCCCTTCACGGTGTAGATCCGCGGGGCCGACTTCTTCGCGGCGCTCTTCTCGGCGGCCTTGTTCTGCGCCGCAGGAAGGGACTGGACGGCCTTTTCGGGAACCGACTGCGCGGGGGCGGCGGCGGCGCCGGTGGCCCCGAGAAGCGGAAGGGCGAGTGCGGCGCCGCCGGTTCCGGCGACGGCGATCGATCGGGTGAAACGCTGGGACTTCGAACGGCGGTGCTTACCCTTCGCGGGCATGGTGAATTCCTCTCCGGCGCCTACGAGGTGAGCTGTCGGGTTCGGGCTGGAGATGCCCGGCCGCGTCGGGACGCGGCTTCACCCCGAGCCAGTTCCGGAGACCGGAACAGGCGGTTGTACCTGTGGGTCCCCCGCTCCTGCCGTACACGGGTCAGAGTGTGCGGGCTTCCGGGCGGCGGCAGGATTAGGCGTCCGTCCGGATCGGAGGTGAACGTAAGCGAGCAGGCGTCGAAGGGACAAGCCGCGGATTGCCGGGGAACGCGTTTTTGGCGCGCGTTCGGACCTTTTACGGTCACCGAGAGTGGAGGAAGGATCTTTCGCCCTTCCGCAATCCCCTGTAAATACGCCTGGATTACGTGAACATGGCGACAGCGGATCGTCACGATTATGACGCTGCTCACGCGCCGCACCCCATCTCCCGCGCTATCGGGGCGCGTTATACCTAAACGCTCGATTCGGACTAAAGTCCCAAGGTGCGACATAGGACCCGTCAAGGAATTGGCGTCCGATTTCATCCTGTTTGCCGCCGACCGGGGGGATGCGTCCCTCTCATATCGGCTGGCAGGCGTGTCGTATCGTCAATCGTGTGCCCGTCGGTGAGCCGCGCCGACGGGGCCGAGTGGGAGGAGCCCTCGTGACGCAGCAGGTCCCGTCGACCGAGCCCGAGCTGGCCGGAGTGCGCAACTTCCGTGACGTCGGTGGACTGCCGACCGTGGACGGCCGCCGGGTGCGGCACGGCGTGCTGTTCCGCAGCGGCCACCTCGCGCACGCGACGCAGGAGGACGCCGCCTTCCTCGCCTCCCTCGGCCTGCACACGATCTTCGACTTCCGCAACGCGGCCGACCAGAAGCTCGAGGGTCCGGACGTCGAGCTGCCGGGCGTGCGGAATGTGAACCTGCCGCTGAGCGACCCGGCCGACGGCGCCGAATTCTGGAAGATGGTGCGCGACGGCGACCTGGACCAGCTGCGCGTGATCCTGGCGGACGGCAACGGCGCGGCCCGGATGATCGCCTCGTACCGGATGATCATTACGCAGCGCACCGCCGAGCACTCCCAGGTGCTGCGCTCGCTCGCCGAGGACAGTGTCCCGGCGCTGATGCACTGCGCGGCGGGCAAGGACCGCGCGGGCCTGTCCATCGCGGTGACGCTGCTGGCCCTGGGCGTCGAGCGGGACGCGATCGTCGAGGACTACCTGAAGTCGAACGCCAAGCACCGCCGGTACAAGGTGCACCGCAGCACCACGTCCGCCTCGGCCTACTCCCCCGAGGTCATGGAACTGCTCGACCCGCTGTTCGACGCGCGCGCCGAGTACCTGACGGCGGCCTTCGAGACGATCGAGCAGACCTGGGGCGGCGTGGACGCGTACCTGGCGCAGGGCCTCGGGATCACGCCCGAGGTCCAGGAGCGGCTGCGCGAACGCCTCCTCGACTGAGGCCCCGGCCCCTGGCCTACTCGGCGCCCACCTCGAAGAGCAGCCGGACGAACGCAGCGAAGACGTGCCCGACGGCGATGTAGACGATCAGCCGCACCCACAGCCACA
The DNA here is from genome assembly GCF_040682395.1 of Streptomyces sp. NPDC051207. Classification (NCBI taxonomy): domain Bacteria; kingdom Bacillati; phylum Actinomycetota; class Actinomycetes; order Kitasatosporales; family Streptomycetaceae; genus Streptomyces; species Streptomyces sp. NPDC051207. Next base: position 178,107 of record NZ_JBFBAX010000001.1, read on the forward strand.
GGGCGGCGGCGCGGGCCGCGGCCTCCAGGGTGAGGCCCGCACGGCGGCGCAGGGCGCGCAGCTGGGGCGCGACGAGCGGCCCCGCCTCGGCGGCCTCGGCGGACGGGTCGGACTCGGGCCGGCTCATACGTCCGTTCACCCGTCCCTTGGCCCCGAGCCGTGCCTCATGGGCACCTTTCCTGCCTCCGAGGCAAAGCCGAGCGACGCGAACGGTCAGACCCCGCAGCGACGCGAAGGGTGAGGCCCGGCGCGACGCCGGCCGTCAGCGGTGGGCGATCGCCTGCTTCACCAGCGTCCTGCCGAAGTCCCAGATCAGCCCGCCGCCGCTGTGCGCGTCGTCCATCACGGCCGTGAAGGCGGTCACGAACCGGTCCACCTCCCGCTCGCCGATGATCAGCGGCGGGATGAGTTTGATGACCTCCATGTGGTCGCCGGAGACCTGGGTGAGGATGCGGTGGCGCTGGAGCAGCGGCACGACCACCATCTGCGCGAACAGTCCCTTGCGGGCCGCCTGCAGCATGGCCCACCGGCTGCGCAGCTTCAGCGACTGCGGTCTGCCGAACTCGATGCCGATCATCAGGCCCCGGCCGCGGACGTCGGCGAGCAGCTCGTACCGGTCGACCAGCGCGGCCAGCCGGGATCTGAGCAGCTCCCCCGTGGTGCGCACGCCCGCCACGATCTGTTCGTTCTCCAGCACGGACAGCACCGCCAGGCCCGCCGCCATGGCCTGCGCGTTGGATCCGAAGCTCGCCGAGTGGACCAGCACGCGGTCCATCGAGGAGTAGACCTTCTTGAAGATCCAGTCTCTGCCGAGGGTGGCGCCGACCGGCACATAGCCGCCGGACAGCGCCTTCGCCACGCACACCAGGTCCGGTTCGACACCCTCCTCGTGCTGGTAGGCGTAGAAGTCCCCGGTCCGGCCGAGGCCGGTCTGCACCTCGTCGGCGATGAGGAGCGCCTTGTGCCGGTGCAGCAGTTCCTGAGCGGCGCGCAGATGGCCGGGCGGCGCCTCGTGCACGCCCTTGCCCTGGATCGGCTCGACGACCAGCGCGGCGACGTCGCCCTTGCGCAGCTCCCGTTCCAGGGCGTCGAGGTCGCCGAGGGGTACGGCGGTGTCGGGCAGCAGCGGGGCGAAGCCGTCCCGGAAGCCGGCCTCGCCGTTCACGGAGAGGGAGCCGGTGGTCAGGCCGTGGAAGGCGTGCTCGCAGTACAGGACGCGGGGCCTGCCGGTGGCGTAGCGGGCGAACTTCAGCGCGCCCTCGACGGCCTCCGTGCCGCTGTTGCCGAAGAACACCCGGTCCAGGTGCGGGCTGTGCGCGAGCAGCCGCTCGGCCAGCAGTCCGGGCAGCGGCTGGCAGTCGAAGCGGGTGAGGTCGGCGAGGTCCAGGTCGAGGACGTCGTGCAGGGCCTTGCGGACCACGGGGTGGTGGCGGCCCAGGCCCATCACCCCGAACCCGGCGAGCATGTCCAGGTAGTCGTTGCCGTCGGCGTCCCAGAAGTAGGCGCCCTCGGCACGCTCGTAGACCTTGTCGAAGCCGATGGTGTGCAGCATGCGCGGGAGCTGGTGGTTGAGGTACCTGCTGTGCAGCTCGTAGCGCTCGGCTGCGCGTTCGGCCAGCAGCGCGCCGAGGTCGAAGCCCCCGGCCTGCGGGGACGACGGCGACGCGGATTCCGCGGTTGTCATTGCGGTCGCTCCTTGGGCGGTTCTTGCTCGACGGCGGGGCTCGCGTCTTCCCTGACGGCGAGGCTCGCGCTGTTCCGGCCCGCGATCTCGACGGGCGTGAGTCCGATGCCGGCGAGCACCTCGGCACGTTCGGCGTGCGCGAGGAGCTGCTTCTGGATGCCGAACGGCCGTACGGGCACGTCGACTTCGGCGTCGCCCAGGGCCGGCGCCGCGCACACCCCGGCCGCGCGGCGGTTGTCCTCCACCGCGTGCACCAGGGACTGCCTGCTCTCGTCGGACAGCGCGCCGAGGTCCGGCTCGGGCAGCGCCTTCAGGTCGTGTGGTCCCCGGATGTTCTCCGGAATCGTCACGCTCGGGCCCCCTTCGGTCCGTGCTGTTCAGCTCAGGGTGACGGCCGGCTCCCCCGCCGCGGCGCCGTCCCGCTCCGGCCGGTTCACCCGCCGTTCGGTGCGACGGTCTCGCGCATGGCCCGCAGGGACTCCTTCAGGGAGCCCATGGTGGCGAGGACGGCGGTCGGCTCGTAGCCGCAGTGCGCCATGCAGTTGGCGCAGCGCGGGTCCTTGCCGCGGCCGTACTTGTCCCAGTCGGTCTCCTCGATCAGCTCCCGGTACGTCGGCACGTACCCGTCGCTCATCAGGTAGCAGGGTCGCTGCCAGCCGAACAGCGAGTAGTTCGGGATCGCCCAGGCCGTGCAGGGGAAGTCGACCCTGCCCTCCAGGAAGTCGAGGAACAGCGGGGAGTGGTTCAGCCGCCAGCGGCGCCGGTTGCCTCCCGAGAAGGCCTTCCTGAACAGCTCGCGCGTCTGCTCGACGCCCAGGAAGTGCTCCTGGTCGGGTGCCTTCTCGTAGGCGTAGGCGGGCGAGATCATCATCTCGTCCACCTTGAGGTCGTCGTTGAGGTAGTCGAGCACCTCGATGACCGTCTGCGGGGTGTCGGTGTTGAAGAAGGTCGAGTTGGTGGTGACCCGGAAGCCGCGCCGCTTGGCCTCCTTGATGGCCGCCACCGCCTCGTCGAAGACGCCCTCCTTCGCCACCGACTCGTCGTGCCGCTCGCGCAGCCCGTCGATGTGCACGGCGAACGCGAAATACGGCGAGGGCGTGAACCTGTCCATCTTCTTGCGCAGCAGCATGGCGTTGGTGCACAGGAAGACGTACTTCTTCTTCGCCACCAGCTGCCGCACGATCTCGTCGATCTGCGGGTGCATCAGGGGTTCGCCGCCGGCGATGGACACCATCGGCGCACCGGACTCCAGCACCGCGCCCACGGCCTGGGCGACCGGCATGCGCTGCTTGAGCACCCCGGCCGGGTGCTGGATCTTGCCGCAGCCCTCACATTTCAGATTGCAGGCGAAAAGCGGTTCCAGTTCCACGATCAGCGGAAACTTGTCCCGTCTGCGGAGCTTCTGTTCGGCCAAATAAGTAGCGACCTTGATGGACTGGCGCAGCGGCATGGCCATCTGGCTCACCTCCGGGGGAGCAGCAAAGAACGGTGCCATTCGAAAAAGGCGGGAAGCACGGAACGGAGAACGCGGAAAGCCGATATTCCACCGCGCACTGTGCCGATCCTGACGAGTTCGTGTTCCGGGGCGTCCACGACCACTCGTACGGCCGCAACCGGACGCGCTCCGGTGCGCACGGCGCTGCGCAGGGTGGCCGCCGACTCCATGTCCACCGCGATGGCGCCGGTGGCGAGCAGTTCGGCGCGTTCGGCGCCGCGGACGACGTGGGCGGAGCCGGTCAGCGGCCCGGTGTGGACGGCCCGGCCGGGCACCGCCCGCGCCAGCTCCTCGACCAGCAGGTCCGTGCCGGTGCACGGGGTGGCGCCGCGCGGGTCCCGGGTCTCCTCGGCGACGACCAGGTCGCCGGGGTGCATGCCGGGCTCCAGCCCGGCGCAGAAGCCGGTGGCGAGCACGGCGGCGCCGCCGAGCGCCGGGTCGGCGAGCACCCGGGTGACGGACCGCTCGGCCGCCGCCGGCCCCATGCCCGTGCGGAGCACGGTGACCGGCCCGCCGGCCCCGCCGCGGTCGCCCGTGCGCAGCGCGAGGTGCTCGATGCCGAGCGCGCAGGCGATCAGCAGCGGGGCCGGGGCGGGCTGCGGGCTCATCAGCTCCCCTCGGCCGCGGCGTGGGCTCTTCCGGCCGAGCCCGCCCGGTCCTTCGCGGCGAAGGGCTCGCCGTGCACGTACCGGCCGAGCGCGGTGAGCGGGAAGACGTGCCGGTAGAGGTGGTAGTTGATGGAGAAGTCCCAGGGGAAGCCGGTGCCGGTGAAGTACGGCTCGTCCCAGGTGCCGTCCTCCCGCTGGGTCGCGGCGAGCCAGGCGATGCCGCGCTCGACGGCCCGTGACTCCCGCTCCCCCGCCGCCAGCAGCGCCATCAGCGCCCAGGCGGTCTGCGAGGCGGTGGAGGCGCCGCGTCCGCTCCACTCCTTGACGTACTTGTAGGAGCGCAGGTCCTCGCCCCAGCCGCCGTCGTCGTTCTGCACGGACTCCAGCCAGGTCACGGCCCGCCGGATCGCCGGGTGCGCGGTGGGCAGGCCGGCGGCGGTCAGGGCGGGGACGACGGAGCCGGTGCCGTAGATGTAGTTGACGCCCCAGCGCCCGAACCACGGGCCGTCCGGCTCCTGTTCGGCGAGCAGCCACTCGATGCCGCGCCGGGTGCGCGGATCGTGGGTGAGCCCCTCCACGGCGAGCATCTCCACGACGTGCGCGGTGACGTCGGCGGACGGCGGGTCGATGACCTCGCCGAAGTCGCAGAACGGCAGCCGGTTCGGGAACGGGCTGGTGTTGTCGACGTCGAAGGCGGCCCACGCGCCGTTCCTCGACTGCATGCCGAGGCACCAGCGCACCCCGCGCGCGATGGCCCGCTCCACGCGCTCGGGGTCGTGGTGGGCGACGCGGCGCAGCGCGAGGACCACCTCGGCGGTGTCGTCGATGTCGGGGTAGTTGTCGTTGTGGAACTCGAACGCCCAGCCGCCCGGCGGCAGCCCGGGGCGCCGTACGGACCAGTCGCCGGGCCGTACGACCTGTTCGCCGAGCATCCAGTCGGCGGCCCTGACGAGCTGCGGGTGGTCCGCGGGCACGCCCGCGTCGGCGAGCGCGATGGTCGCGAGGCAGGTGTCCCACACCGGGGACTGGCAGGCCTCGATCATCCGGGCGCCGTCCTCGCGCCACACCGCGAACCGGTCGAGGGACTCGAGGCCGGCGCGCATCACGGGGTGCTTCAGGTCGTAGCCCAGCAGGTGCAGGGCGATGATCGAGTACACCGCGGGCGGCTGGATGCCGCCCCAGCAGCCGTCGTTCTCCTGCCGCTCGATGATCCAGCGGGCCGCGGTGTTCATGGCCGCCCTGCGCAGCCGGCGCGGCACCACGCGGCGCAGGACGTGAAGGCCCTTGTCGAGCCGCTGGAAGGCGCCGTCCCAACTGGCCGTGCGCGCCAGGGGCTTGGCGGGGTAGGGGTTGGCGGGGTCGGTGTGCAGTTCGTCGAGCGGGAAGGGAGCGGGACGCACCGGGCGCTTCGCGGAGACGATCGTCAGGGGCACTATGGTCTGCCGGGCCCAGCAGCCGAAGTCGTAGATGTTGAGCGGGACCCACGAGGGGAAGTAGATGAGCTCCGGCGGGAGTTCGGGCAGGTCCTCCCACTTCCACCAGCCGAACAGGGCGAGCCAGATCCGGGTGAACACGCGGGCCGCGGCGATGCCGCCCTGCGCGCGGACCCAGGCCGACGCCCTGGCCATGTGCGGCGCGTCGGGCGCGTCGCCGGCCAGCCGCAGCGCGACGTACGCCTCGATGGTGGTGGAGAGATCGCCGGGCCCGCCGTGGAAGGTGGCCCAGGTGCCGTCCGGGCGCTGTTCGCCGCGGACGAAGAGGGCGGCGGCGCGGGTGGTGTCCTCGTCGCGGATGCCCAGGAACTGGCGCAGGAGCAGGTCCTCGGCGTCCATCGTGACGTTCGTCTCGAGGTCGCCCTTCCACCATCCCTCGGCGTCCTGCCGGGAGAGCAGGAAGTCCGTGGCGCGCCGCATCGCACGGGTGGCGGCTTGGGATACCCCGGCCGCCTCGGGGATGCGGATGTCGATGTCGGTTTCGCTGGCCGCGGCAGCGCGGGCCGGCAGAGCGGCCCCAGTGCTTCCGTCGGTCGTCGCTGTCATGGCTTCCCCTTCGTGCAGTGCTGCAAGCGGTGCGTCTGCTGTGGGTCCGCCGTCGGCCGGTGTTCCTCTCCTCGCCACACCGGCCGGCGACTACGCGAGGGTTATTCGACCGATAGTGATCATCTCTTTCGTACGACGACGAAGTCGGCGAGCGCCGTGAACTGCTCCCGGACCCGGTCGGGCATGGCCACGGCGTCCAGCGCTTCGATGGCGACGGTGTGCTGACGACGGGCTTCGGCGGCCGTCCACTCACGGCCGCCGGCCTGTTCGATGAGGTCGGCGCGGGCCGCGAACTCCTCCTCGGAGAAGTGCGCGAACTCGCTGCTCTTGGCGTCGGCGGCGAGCATCTCGCCGAGCCGCTCGGCGGCGGCGCCCTCCGCCGCGAGCGCGGCGACCACCGGCAGGGACTTCTTGCGCTGGCGCAGGTCGCTCCAGGTCTGCTTGCCGGTGGCGACCGGGTCGCCCCAGATGCCGAGCAGGTCGTCCACGGCCTGGAAGGCGAGACCGAGGTGGTAGCCGTACTTCTCCAGCGCGTCGGCGGTGCGGTCGTCGGCGCCGCCGAGCACGGCGCCGACGGAGCTGGCGCAGGCCAGCAGGGCGCCGGTCTTGTTGCCCTCCATCTCCAGGCACTCCTCGACGCTGACCCGGTCGCGGTGCTCGTAGGAGATGTCCTGCGCCTGGCCGTCGATCAGGGCGCGGGTGGCGGATGCCAGGCGCCGGGCGGCGCGGCCGGCCTCGACGGTGGCGACCTCCAGCAGCACCTCGTTGGCCAGGGCGAACAGGGCGTCGCCGACCAGGATGGCCTGGGCGGGGCCGTGCACCTTCCACACGGTGTCGCGGTGCCGGCGCTGTTCGTCGCCGTCCATCAGGTCGTCGTGCAGCAGCGAGAAGTTGTGGACCAGCTCCACGGCGACGGCGCCGGGCACGCCCGTCTCGGGCGGCGCGCCGGTGACCTCGGCGGACAGCAACGCGAGGGCGGGGCGTACGGCCTTGCCGCCGTCCCCGTCCGCGGGCCTGCCCTGGGCGTCGATCCAGCCGAAGTGATAGGCCGCGACCGTGTCCATGGGAGGCGCCAGCCGGTCGACGGCGGCCCGCAGCACCGGTGTGGCCAGGGTCCGGCCGCGCTCCAGGAGCGCGGTCACGTCCACCGTTGTCCGTGGGGCGGCCGGGGGTGCTGTGGGCACTGTCTCTCCTCTTGTCGCGGTACCGGGGGTGCGGGGGCCCGCCGCGCCGCGCCGACGGGGCGTCACGCCGCCTCCTCGAGGGCGAACAGACGGCGGGGGCGGGGCCGTCCCAGGGCGTGCAGCGCGGCGTCCGCCGCGCCCACTCCGCTGCGGACCGCACTCTCCATGGTCGCGGGCCACCCGGTGGCGGTCCACGCTCCGGCCAGGTACAGGCCGGGTGCCTTGGTGCGGGCGCCGGGCCGCAGGCGCCCGACGCCGGGGGTGGGAGCGAAGGTGGCGGTGCGCTCCCGGGTGACGAAGAAGTCCTGCACGCGGGCGCCGCGCGCGAGCGGGAGCAGCCGCTCCAGCTCGGGCAGGTAGCGCTCCCGCAGCACCGCCACGGGAAGGTCGATCTCGTCCTGCGCGGCGGACTGGGACACCGCCAGATACTGGCCCTGCTTCAGTCCGGAGGTGTCGGTGCGGTCGAAGACCCACTGCACGGGGGTGCCGAGCGCCGCGAAGAACGGGCGGGTGAGCACCTGCCGGTCGTACACGACGTGGACGTTGAGGATCGGCGCGGTGCCGATGTCCAGCAGCCGCTCGGGGGCGTCGAGCGCGCCCGCGGGCAGCAGGTCGTACGCTTCGCGCTGCGGTACGGCGAGGACCACGGCGTCCGCCTCGACGCTCCCGCCGGGCACCTGGACGTGCCAGCCGCCGTCCCCGCCGGCACGGACGGAGGTGACGCGGGTGCGGATTTCGGTGCGTACGCCCGCGGAGTCGAGCGCCCGGCGGGCCAGCCGGTCGTGCAGTTCGCCCAGCGGGACGCGCGCCCAGCCGATGTCGGCGGCGCCCGGGTCGGACAGCAGGCCGGTCTTGAACACCATCGCGGCGAGCCCCAGCGAGGCGTCGCCCGCGACCGCGTTGAGGGTGGCGACCCCCACCAGGTCCCACAGGGCCTCGACGGCGCGCGGCGACTGGCCGTGCGCGGCGAGCCAGCTGCCGAAGTCCTGCTCGTCGAGGGCGGGATCGGCGAGGTCGAGACGCTTGAGCGCGAGCGCGGCGCGGCCCACGCGGGCGCGGTCGGCGAGCGACAGGTGCGGGTAGGTGGTGAGGCTGCGCCCCAGGTGGAGCGGGACGGGCAGCGCGTCGCGGCGCAGCCTGCCGAGCCGCCGTCCCTCGCGCCCGGTGGCGTCGAGGACGGGCACGTCGAGGCGGTCCTGGAGCGGGGCGAGGGCCGCCGCGCCGATCCGGTCGAGGAACCAGCGGTAGGCGGTGCAGCAGCGCAGGTAGACGTGCTGGCCGTTGTCGACGGTCAGCTCTCCGCGTCGGAAGGAGAAGGCGAGCCCGCCCAGGCGCGGCCTGCCCTCCAGCAGGGTGACGCGCATGCCCGCGTCGGCGAGCGCGAGCGCGGCGGTGACGCCGGCGAGCCCGCCGCCGGCCACGACGGCGTGGCCCCCGGCGCGGGCCGGGGGCTGGGCGTGCGGCCCGTGAGGCCGGGTGCCGGTCATCGTGCAGCCTCCCCTGCGCGGCGGCCGTGTGCGAGCGGTGCACGACCGACCGTCTCAGTCAGGGACGCGGACCGCCACCGGAGGGTTGCCCGCCGCTCGGGGCCGGTGGGATCCGCGGTGACCGGCTGCTCCGCTGCGCGCATCAGGCGCGCCTCCTGACGGTCTGCCGGGACACGTGCCGGGCGTCCAGCCCGGACAGCCCGCGCACGGCGACGTACGCCTTCTCGCGTCCGGGCAGCGACACCCGGCCGCGCAGCACGGCCTCCGGGTCGCGCTCGATGCGGTCCAGCAGCCGGCGGTAGATGCCGGCCATGGCGGCGACGCAGGCGCCGCTGCGCCGGTCGAGCATGGGCAGCAGCCGGTAGCCCTCGGCGAAGAGGGCGCGGGCCCGCCGCACCTCGAAGTGGACGAGGCCCGCGAAGTCGGAGTCCTCCGGCGGCGTCGCACCGCTGAACCCGTTCGCGCAGCCGAACTTGGCGAGGTCGTCGGCGGGCAGGTAGGTGCGCCCGCCCGCGGCGTCCTCCCGCACGTCCCGGAGGATGTTGGTGAGCTGCAGGGCGAGGCCGAGCGTGTCGGCGTACTCGGGGGCGCGCTCGGCGCCGCGCGCGCCGCGTTCGGTGCCGAACACGCCGAGCGAGAGGCGCCCGATGGCGCCGGCCACGCAGCGGCAGTAGGCCTTCAGGTCGTCCCAGGTCTCGTAGGTCTCGCCGCGGACGTCCATCAGGACGCCGTCGATGAGTTCGTCCAGGCCGCCGAGCGGGATCGGGAAGTGCTCGGCCGCGTGGGTGAGGGCGACCGCGACCGGGTCGGTGTCGTCCTCGTCGATCCTGCCGTCGCGGACCCGGGTGAGCAGTGCCCGGGTGTCCTCGAGCCGGGCGATCTTGACGTCGTCGCCGAGCGCGCCGTCACCGATGTCGTCCACCCGGCGGGAGAACGCGTACAGCGCGGACATCGCGCGGCGCTTGGGCGCCGGCAGGAGCCGGATGCCGTAGGCGAAGTTGCGGGCCTGCTGTCCGGTGACGGCCTCGCAGTAGCTGTAGGCGGCGAGTACCGGTGCGGACAGGGGCGGTGGTGCCTGCACGGTCCGGATCACCCCTCTCCTCGCAGGGTCAGGCCCACCTCGCGCAGCAACCGGAGCTTGCCGGACTTGGGCGGGCCGGGAAGTACGTCGTACTCGGCGGCGGCGATCGCGTCCAGGGCCGCCCGGCCTCCCGCCACGAATCCGGCGAGCAGCAGCCGGAGCCTGCCGTGGACGCTGCTCACCAGGGGCATGCCGTCGTCCAGGAGGGCGCGGGCGCGTGCTGCCTCGTGGGCGACCAGGGCGCGCACCGACGCGCCCGCGGTTCTCGCGGCGAGGTCGGCCTCCTGGACGTGGAAGCGCTTCATGTCCGCGGCGGGCAGGTAGACGCGGTCGCGGCGGAGGTCCTCGGCGACGTCCTGGAGGTGCTCCACGATCTGCAGGGCGGTGCAGATCGCGTCGGAGCGGCGGATCCGCTCGGGGGTCGCGGTGCCGGTGACGGCGAGGACGAGGCGGCCGACGGGGTTGGCCGACAGTTCGCAGTAGGCGAGGAGGTCGTCGTAGGTCTCGTAGCGCCCGACGAGCTGGTCCTGGCGGTTGGCGGCGATCAGGCCGAGGAACGGCTCGGGCGTCAGCGAGCAGCGGCGGACCGTCGGCTGAAGGCGGCGCAGCAGCGGGTGACGGGGCGTCGACGCGAACACCCGGTGCAGGTCGGCCTCGAAGGCGTCGAGCAGCAGCAGCCGGTCCCCGGCCCGCTCGGGGTCCACGCCGAGCAGGCGGGCGTCGGCGCCGCCGGGGTCGAGGTCGCCGTCGCCGATGTCGTCCACGAGGCGGGCGAATCCGTAGACCGCCATGAGGTCGGTGCGCCAGGCCCGGGGCAGGAAGAAGGGGGCGACGGGGAAGTTCTCACCCGCGGCCTTGTCGAGCGTGCCGCGCTCCGGGTCGGGGACGCGCGCCGTACCGGTCACCGTCACCGCCAAGGGCCCTGGGCACGGACGGCGCATGCGCCCCGGAGCTGGGGAGTTTCCGTAACCATTGCCGTCACATCTCCCGTTCTACACTGCCGACCTGATGCACACTATTTCGGACACGCCGCCCAGATCCCCACACGGCACCCTTAAGGGCGGTTTCGGGCGCTTTCACCCCACTTGCCGCGTTTGGGGGACCGGTACAGCTTACGTTGTACAGCGCACAAGGGCCCGCGGGGGTGTCCGGCGCATCACAACAACACACCGATTGGCCCCAAGCTTCCTCGGGGCGACCGGAGTTGACGCTTCCTTTGCAGACGCGGGGCCCCGCCGGAAGGTTCCGTCAGGGCCCCCGTGGACCGGTTACTTGCCGGTGAACTTCTCGTACTCCTTGAGGACCTCGTCCGTCGGGCCGTCCATGCGCAGTTCACCGCGCTCCAGCCACAGGACGCGGTTGCAGGTGTCGCGGATCGACTTGTTGTTGTGGCTGACGAGAAACACCGTGCCGGCTTCCTTGCGCAGCTCGCGGATGCGGTCCTCGGAGCGCTTCTGGAACTTGCGGTCACCGGTGGCCAGCGCCTCGTCGATCATCAGGACGTCGTGGTCCTTCGCGGCGGCGATGGAGAAGCGGAGCCGGGCCGCCATGCCGGAGGAGTAGGTGCGCATCGGCAGCGTGATGAAGTCGCCCTTCTCATTGATGCCCGAGAAGTCGACGATCTCCTGGTAGCGCTCCTTGATCTCCTCGCGGGTCATGCCCATGGCGAGCCCGCCCAATATGACGTTGCGCTCGCCGGTCAGGTCGTTCATCAGGGCCGCGTTCACACCGAGCAGCGAGGGCTGGCCGTCGGTGTAGACCTTGCCCTCCTCGGCGGGCAGCAGGCCGGCGATGGCGCGCAGCAGCGTCGACTTGCCGGAGCCGTTGGAGCCGATCAGGCCGATGGCCTCGCCCCGGTAGGCGACGAAGGAGACGCCCCGCACCGCGTGCACCGTGCGCACGCCCCGCGCCGAGTCGTCGGAGCCGCGCCGCAGCATGCGGCTGAGGGCGGCGGTGGCGCTGCCCCTGCCGGACCTCGCGCCGTTGACGCGGTAGACGATGTGCAGGTCGTCCGTGATGACGGTCGGGACCCGCGCCTCGGTGTGCTGGTCAGCCACGGCCGTACCTCTCCTCCGCCTTCCAGAAGTACACGAAGCCGAAGACGCCGGCCAGCAGCGCCCAGCCCGCCGCGAACGCCCACACGTGCGGCGGCAGGTACGAGGAGCCGTAGCCGTCGATCATCGCGAAGCGGACCAGGTCCATGTAGATCGCGGCCGGGTTCCACTGCAGGACGTCGGAGACCCAGCCCGGCACGTCCTTGTCGGCGAGCATCGCCGGGATGCTGAACATGACGCCCGAGGCGTACATCCAGGTGCGCAGCACGAACGGCATCAGCTGGGCCAGGTCGGGCGTCTTGCTGCCCATCCGCGCGAACAGCAGCGCGAGCCCGGTGTTGAAGACGAACTGCAGCAGCAGCGCGGGGACCACCAGCAGCCACGACAGGTCGGGGAAGCTGCCGAACGCCATCATGATCACGACGAGCACGATCATCGAGAAGAGCAGCTGCTGGAGCTGCTGCAGCGCGAACGAGATGGGCAGCGAGGCCCGCGGGAAGTGCAGGGCCCGCACCAGCCCCAGGTTGCCGGAGATGGCGCGCACGCCCGCGAGGACCGAGCTCTGCGTGAAGGTGAACACGAACACGCCCGTCACCAGGAACGGGACGTAGACGTCGTGCGGGATGCCCCTGCGGGCGCCCAGCAGCAGACCGAAGATGAAGAAGTACACGGCCGCGTTCAGCAGCGGCGTCGCCACCTGCCAGAGCTGGCCGAGCCTGGCCTGGCTGTACTGGGCGGTCAGCTTCGCCTGGGAGAACGCGAGGATGAAGTGCCGCCGCCCCCAGAGCTGGCGGACGTATTCGCGCAGGGACGGCCGGGCGCCGCTCACGGTCAGCCCGTACTTCGCGGCGAGCTGCGCCGCCGGAAGTCCCTCGTCGGGCGACGAGGGCGCGCTCACCGCGATGTCGCCGTCGTGCGTTGTCTCACTCACTAGTGGAAACTTTCGTCTTCGAGATGCGCAGCCTGTGCGGGCCCGGCATGGCTCCGGGACCTCGGTGCGGCCCGGATGCCCTCAGGAACGAGCTTGTCAGATCACCGGAGGCCGGCCCAGTCGGGTCAGCCGCCACACCGTACGCCACTTCATGGGACGGCGGGGTCCGCAGGGGGTCGACCAGCCTTCCCGGAATCCGCCGAACCAGGCCCTCAGGGCCGGGCGCGACGGCCGGCGCAGCAGGGTGAGCAGCAGCCACGCGCCGAGGTAGACCGGGACGAGGAGGGCGGGGAGGTTCCGCCGGGCCAGCCACACGCGGTTGCGGGCGACCATGCGGTGATAGACCGCGTGCCGGGAGGGCGCGGTCGTCGGGTGGTACAGCACCATGTCGGACCGGTAGTCGATCATCCAGCCCGCGTCGAGGGCCCGCCATGCCAGATCGGTTTCCTCGTGCGCGTAGAAAAATGCGTCCGGCAGGGCACCGACCTCGGCGAACACCCGGGTGCGGACCGCGTTGGCGCCGCCGAGGAAGGTGGTCACGCGCGAGGAGCGCATCGGGTCGGAGGCGCGCAGCCGCGGCACGTGGCGGCGCTGGGTGACGCCGGTGTCCGGGTCGGCGATGCGGAAGCTGATGATGCCGAGTCCGGGGTCGGCGGCGAACGCCTCGCGGCACAGCTCGGCGGTGTCGGTCCTGGCGAGCAGGCCGTCGTCGTCCAGGAAGAGCAGGATGTCGACGTCCCGGCCGGCGGGGCCGAAGGCCTCGATGCCGACGTTGCGGCCGCCGGGGATGCCGAGGTTCTCCGGCAGTTCGACCGTGCGGACGTGCTCGGGGACGTCGGGCACCGGGGAGCCGTTGCCGACCACGACGACCTCGACCGGGTCGCCGTCCTGCTTGGCGACCGAGTCGAGCAGGGCACGGAGTTCGTCGGGGCGGTTGCCCATGGTGATGATGACCGCGCCGACCTTCATGGCGCTCACTTCAGCCTGCTCGACGCGAGGATGGAGATCAGGTGCAGCAGGGTCTGCAGCAGCGCGATGCCGGCCAGTACGGCGACGCCGAGCCGGGTGAAGTACAGGTCGCCGCGGGCCTGGTCGGCGATGGCCAGGACCAGGATCAGCAGGGACGCCTCGATGCCGAGGATCAGCCGGTGGAACTTGAGCGCGGCGGCGGCCCGGCGGGCCAGCGCCATGCCGGAGGAGCGCATCTCGGCGGCGGCCTCCTTGACCGGCGGAAGGCCGCCCTGGTGCCGGGCGACGCCGACGAGGTCGGTCTCGGCCTTGATCAGGATCGCGCCGAGGGCGGCCAGGGTGCCGAGGAACGCCCACAGCCAGTCGATGCGGCCGGTCCCCCACACGTCGGCGGCGCGCAGGCCGAAGCCGACCAGGACCGCGGCGTCGGTGAGGTAGGCGCCGACCCGGTCGAGATAGACGCCGTTGAGGGAGTACTGCTTCTTCCAGCGCGCGACCTCGCCGTCGACGCAGTCCAGCAGCAGGTACAGCTGGACGCAGATCACGCCGAGGACGGCGCCCGCGATCCCCGGCACCAGCAGGGCCGGGGCCGCGAGCACGCCGAAGACGGTCATCAGGTACGTGAGCTGGTTGGGCGTGACCCTGGTGTTCACCAGGTAGCGGTCGACCCGCAGGGACACCTCGCGCATGTAGAGGCGCCCCATCCAGTGCTCACCGCTGCGCCGGTCCTTCACCCCCGCGGGGTGCACGACCGGACGGAGTTCAGCTACCGATGGCCTTGACATAGTCGGCGTAGATGTCCTTGATCTGGTCGGTTTTCAGGTCGAGGTGTTCGAGGATGGTGAAGCGGCCGGGCCGGGTCTGCGGGGCGAACTCCACGACCTCGACGAACTCGTCCCTCGTGAAGCCGATCTCGTCCGGCAGCACGGGCAGCCCGTGCCGGCGCAGTACCTCGGCCATGTACGCCGACTCCTCGTGCGCCCCCCGCAGGTACATCGCGAAGGCCGCGCCCAGTCCGCACTGCTCGCCGTGGGCGGCGGCGCGCTGCGGGTACAGCAGGTCGAAGGCGTGGTTGATCTCGTGGCAGGCCCCGGAGGACGGGCGGGAGTCGCCCGACACGGACATGGCGATGCCGCTGAGCACCAGCGCCTCGGCCAGCACCTGGAGGAAGTCGTTGTCCCCGATGCCGCCGGGGTGCCGCAGCACCGCCTCGCCGGCCTGGCGGGCCATGGCGGCGGCGAGGCCGTCGATCTTCTCGCCGTTGACGCGGTGGGCCAGCTCCCAGTCCGCGATGGCGGAGATGTTGGAGACGGCGTCGCCGATGCCGGCGCGCACGTAGCGGACCGGGGCCTCGCGGATGACGTCGAGGTCGATGACGACCGCGATCGGGTTCGGCACGCCGTACGAGCCGCGGCCCGCGTCGTTGTCGAGGGTGGCGACCGGGGAGCACAGGCCGTCGTGCGCGAGGTTCGTCGGCACGGCGACCAGTGGCAGGCCCACGCGGGCCGCGGCGAACTTGGCGCAGTCGATGATCTTGCCGCCGCCGAGGCCGACGACCGCGTCGTAGTGACCGGCCCGCATGGCGCCGGCCAGCCGGATCGCGTCGTCCAGGGTGCCGCCGCCGACCTCGTACCAGGTGGCGCCGGGCAGCAGCGGGGCGATCCGCTCGCGCAGCCGGGCGCCCGAGCCGCCGCTGACGGCCACGGCGAGCTTGCCGGAGTGCGAGACGCGTTCGTCGGCCAGCACGCAGCCGAGGTCGTCCAGGGCGCCCGGGCGGACGTCGACCACGACCGGGGCGGGGATGAGCCGGGTCAGTAGAGGCACGCGATGTCCCGTCCCTTGGCGAGGTCGTCGTGGTTGTCGATCTCGACCCACTGGACGTCGCCGATCGGCGCCACGTCGATGCGGAAGCCGCGGTTGACCAGCTCCTGGTAGCCGTGCTCGTAGAACTGCTGGGGGTCGGTCTCCCAGACCGTCTTCAGCGCGTCGGCGAGCTCGGGGGCCGCGTCGCCCTCGATGAGGGTGACGCCGATGTACTCCCCGGTGGCCTCGGCCGGGTCCATCAGCTTGGTGATCTTCGTCATGCCCTTCGCGGGGTCGACGACGACCTTCATCTCCTCGTCGGCCAGCGGCTTCACCGTGTCCAGGGCGAGGATGATCCTCTTGCCGTCGCCGCGGGCGGCGAGCAGCGTCTTCTCCACGGAGACCGGGTGGACGGTGTCGCCGTTGGCGAGGATCACGCCGTCCTTGAGGGCGTCACGGCCGCACCACAGGGAGTAGGCGTTGTTCCACTCCTCGGCCTTGTCGTTGTCGATGAGGGTGAGTGCGAGGCCGTACTTCCGCTCCAGGGCCTCCTTGCGGGCGTACACCGCTTCCTTGCGGTAGCCGACGATGATCGCGGCCTCGGTCAGGCCGATCTCGGCGAAGTTGCCGAGGGTCAGGTCCAGGACCGTCGGTTCGCCCTCTATGCCCGCGGGCCCGACCGGCACCAGCGCCTTGGGAAGGCTGTCGGTGTAGGGGCGCAGACGCCGTCCGGCGCCGGCTGCCAGCACGAGGCCGATCATGCGGGTTCTCCTTCGTCGTGTACGGCGGGTGCGCCCCCGAGATGCGAGGCGACCCAGAAGCGGATGCTCTCGACGAGCACCACCAGGGCCACGGCCACGGCGAGCACCGTGAGCGCGACCGTGAACTGCGGGGCCGTGAGCACGGCCGCCAGGACGGCGACGGCCAGTGTGCGGCCCTCGTGCCCCCCGATGACCCGCACCAGCAGGCGCGGAGGTGCCCCCGCGTCGCCGCGGATGCGGTACACCGTGTCGTAGTGATGGTAGGCGACAGCCGCCACCAGCCCGAAAGCCGCAGGAAGGGCTCCGTTCACCTCCGCCTTCGCGGCGAGCGCGAGCACGGTGCCGTACTCGGCGGCGCGCAGGACGGGCGGGACGAGCCAGTCGAGGGCGCCCTTGAGCGGGCGGGCGACGGCCAGCCCCGAGGCGACGGCGTGGACCAGGGCCCCGACGACCGGCCACGGGCCGCCGAAGCCGGTGAACAGGGCCGTGGCGACCACCGCGAGGGCGCCGACCAGGGCCCACATCGGGGCCGCGGGGCCGGGCAGCCGGGCGGCGGCGCCGCGCAGCGCGCCCGCGACGGCCTCGCCGAGCGGCCCGGTGTCCGCGAGGTCGGCCAGTGCCCGCGCGGCGCGATCGGTCCGGCGGGCCCGGCGGGTCACGGACCGCAGCAGGCGGCCCGCCGTGGTGTACGTCGCCGCGAAGGCGCAGCCGGCGAGCAGCACCCAGAAGGTGACGCGCGGGGTGGTGACCGCGGTGAGGACGGCGATCAGCGCCCAGCGCTCGCCGATGGGCAGCACGATCATGCGGCGCACCCAGACCGTCCAGCCGACGCTGTCGAGTCTGCCGGAGAGGGCGGCCGTGGGGCTGGTGTTGGCGGTGGCGTCGTGGTTGGCCTCGTTGAAGGCGAAGTCCACGACGTGCCGGCAGGTCTGCAGGACCATGGCGCCGAGCGCGAGCGCCCACACGTCGTCGCCGCCGCGGGCAGCGCCGAGGGCGAGGCCCGCGTAGTAGGCGTACTCCTTGGCGCGGTCGAAGGTGGCGTCGAGCCAGGCGCCGAGCGTCGAGTACTGCAGGGAGTAGCGGGCGAGCTGTCCGTCGGTGCAGTCCAGGACGAACGAGGCGATGAGCAGCACGCCGGCCGCGACGAACCCGCCGCGGGTGCCGGTCGCCGCGCAGGCCGCCGCGATCAGCGCGGTGAGCAGCGAGGCGGTGGTGACCTGGTTGGGGGTCAGCCCGCGGCGCGCGCACCAACGGGCGAGGTAGCGGGAGTACGGGCTGACGCAGAAGGTGGTGAAGAAGCCGTCCCGGGCCTTGACGGCCGACTTCAGGCGTACGGCCTCCTCGTCGACGGCGGCGACGGCCTGCCGGGTCTCCGCGCGGGCCTGCGGGTCGGCCGGGACGGCGGCGACGAGGCTGCCGAGCTCGGGACGGTGCACGGCGGCGCCGTCCGCCTCGAGCGCGGCGGCGACGCGGTCGGCGAGGCTGCCGACGAGGGTGGTGCCGCCGTCCGCGGAGTTCTCCCGGGCCATCGCGCGGGTCAGCTCCAGGCGGCCGGCCGGCTGCGCGGTGACGGCGCCGGGGATCGCGGCGAGCGGGAAGCGGGGGTCGGTCAGGCCGAGGCGCAGCGCGTGCGGGTGGCCTATGAAGCGGGCGTCGACCACGGCGACGCGTTCGTCCCCGGGCACCTGGGCGAGCAGGGTCTCGGCGGTCGCGGCGTCGGCGGCGGTCCGGACGTCGAAGCCGAGGGACCGCAGGTCGGTCTCGACGGACGACCCGGGTACCGGCTGACCGGTGAGGATGGCGGTCGGCAACCGTTGCTCACTCCCTGGATGCGGCACGTCCGCGCCGGTGGTGTGCGTGATGGGGGACGCCCGTGCCGGTGGCTCCCGGGCGGCATGTCGGCAGAGGTTATCGGATGGCCGGAAGCCCGTGTTCACCGCCCGTTAACGGTCCGGTCGGCACGGTCTGCTCGCCTCCGCGGCGATCATCATCGGGGATGCGGCGCCCGGCCCACAAACCACGGGTCCCAGACCCGGGCATCGGGGACATTGCGCAGCGGTGGGGTGGCGAACGGCCCGGCACCCGCGCCGTCGCCGGCCGACGGCCGTCCGCAGCGATCTGACCTGCGTACCGTTTCCCCAGGTCAGGGCACATGACAACGGTGTTCAGTGCCGCGTTGCCGGATGCCGCCCGGCCGTTGTTCACTGTGATCCCTGGCCGACTACAGGAGGGCTGCCGCCATGGGGGCTGGGCACGATCACGGGCACGCGCACGGGGCGCCGGCGGGTGCCACGGCCGCCGCGGCGTACCGCGGCAGGCTGCGCGTCGCGCTGGCGATCACGCTCGGCGTCATGGTGGTGGAGATCGTCGGCGGTGTGCTGGCCGACTCGCTCGCCCTCGTCGCGGACGCGGCCCACATGGCGACGGACGCCGTGGGCCTGGGCATGGCGCTGCTGGCGGTGCACTTCGCGAACCGGCCGCCGGCCGGCAACCGCACCTTCGGGTACGCGCGTGCCGAGATCCTCGCCGCGCTCGCCAACTGCCTGCTGCTGCTCGGCGTCGGTGGTTACGTCCTGTACGAGGCGATCGAGCGGTTCGTCACGCCGGCCGGCACCGAGGGCGGGCTGACCGTGGTGTTCGGCCTGATCGGCCTGGCGGCGAACTCGGTGTCGCTGGCGCTGCTGATGCGGGGTCAGAAGGAGAGCCTGAACGTGCGCGGCGCCTTCCTGGAGGTGGCGGCGGACGCGCTGGGTTCGGTCGCGGTGGTCGTCTCGGCACTGGTGATCCTCACCACGGGCTGGCAGGCCGCCGACCCGATCGCCTCGCTGGTGATCGGGCTGATGATCGTGCCGCGCGCCTGGAAGCTGCTGCGGGAGACCGTGGACGTGCTGCTGGAGGCGGCGCCGAAGGGTGTCGACATGGCGGAGGTGCGGGCCCACATCCTGGCGCTGGACGGCGTGGAGGACGTCCACGACCTGCACGCCTGGACGATCACCTCGGGGATGCCGGTGCTGTCCGCGCACGTGGTGGTGCGCGGGGACGTCCTGACCGCGCTGGGCCACGAGAAGATGCTGCACGAGCTGCAGGGCTGCCTGGGCGACCACTTCGACGTGGAGCACTGCACCTTCCAGCTGGAGCCCGGCGGGCACGCGGAGCATGAGGCGCGGCTCTGCCACTGAGGGGTGCGGCCCCCGGCGCCTCCAGGGGGCGCGTCCGGCTCGCGTGCGGGCCGGTCCTCCCGCGCCTCCGGGTGCGTACGCATTCCCGCCGGGCGGCCCGGGCATGATCGCCGACTGGCGCGCGGGACTCGCGGGCGCCGTGAGGAAGTGCCGGGAGTGCGGGAGGCGTACGGCACACTGGGCGCGACGACCGATGTGAAGGATGGGTATGCCGACCACACCTGCCACCGCGACGCACAGCGCGTCGGACGGCACCGCTGACGCGATTCTGCTGGAACTGGTCGACGAGAACGGTGTGACGACCGGCACCGCGGAGAAGCTCGACGCGCATCGGGCACCGGGCCTGCTGCACCGCGCGTTCTCGGTGTTCCTGTTCGACGAGCGCGGCCGGCTTCTGCTCCAGCAGCGGGCGCGGGGCAAGTACCACTCCCCCGGCGTGTGGTCGAACACCTGCTGCGGTCACCCCTACCCGGGCGAGGCCCCCTTCGCGGCGGCGGCGCGGCGCACCTTCGAGGAGCTGGGCGTCACCCCGTCGCTGCTCGCGGAGGCCGGCACGGTCCGCTACAACCACCCGGACCCGGCCTCGGGCCTGGTGGAGCAGGAGTACAACCACCTGTTCGTCGGTCTGGTGCAGGCTCCGCCGCACCCGGACCCGCGGGAGATCGGCGACACCGCCTTCGTCACCCCGGCCGAGCTGACGGAGCGGCACGCGAAGGACACGTTCTCCGCGTGGTTCATGACGGTGCTGGACGCGGCCCGCCCCGCGATCAGGGAGCTGACCGGCCCGTCCACCGGCTGGTGAGCCCCGCTACGGCAGCTGCTCGGGCTTGAGCGGCAGGGCGGCCCAGATCACCTTGCCGCCGCTCGCCGTGTGCTCGACGTCGCAGACCCCGCCCGCCTCCCTGGTGATCTCCCGCACCAGCAGCAGCCCGCGTCCGCCCGTGCGGCCGTGGTCGGCCTCCAGGGCCGTCGGACGGTAGGGGTGGTTGTCCTCCACGGACACCCTGATCCACTCCGCGCCGACGGCGACCTCCACGGCGAGCGTCGGCGACAGCAGCGCCGCGTGCCTGACGGCGTTCGTGACCAGCTCCGAGACGATCAGCAGCAGCCCCTGCACCACCTCGTCCGCGACGGGCACGCCCTGCCGCTGGAGCAGGTCGCGCACGGCGTGCCGGGCCTGCGGGACCGAGGCGTCGACGGCCGGAGCGGTGAACCGCCAGACCCCTTCGTACGGCAGTGGTCCGGGAGGTCTGCGGTCGGCGGGTCTTCCCTCGACGGGTACGCCTGTGCCCTCTGGGCGTGGACCGGGCCCGCGCCCGTGGTTCTCCATCGTCCGGTCGCCACCCTCGCGCTCGATTGTCACCACATGTCGAGTGTTGGGAACGACTCGCTCCACCCCCTAGAGCTGACCAGAAGTCAGCAACTATCGAATACTTCCGACCGCCTCTGCCCGACCGGGCCGGGCCGATGACTGATCCCGTCCCGGTTGTGCTGTGTTGGCGAACTATTCGGGTTGTACGGGTTTGGCGGTGGACCCCCCTGTTTCGTCCCGTACCCCGGCGCCTCCCTCATGGGCGTTCTCCTCGTCGGCCAGCCGGCCGGAGACCATGCCCACGATCCGGCGCCCGCCGAAGCCGGTGGCGATCAGGCCGAGGCCGTCGAAGAGCAGGGCGAGGGAGAAGAACGTGCCGATGACGTACTGGCTGCTGCTCGGCCAGGCGATCAGCACCAGGATGCCCAGCAGCAGGCCGAAGGCGCCCTGCACGAGCGTCCAGCCGAACTGCGGGCCGCGCACCACCAGGCTGCCGACCAGCCGGAACACGCCGCCGGTGAGGAACAGCAGCGCCGCGAACATGGTCAGCGCCTCGACCGCCGCCTCCGGCCTGCGGATGATCACCACGCCGGCCGCGAGGTTGAGGGCGGCGACCACGACGCCGAGCCAGAAGAAGTTGCTGCCGCGCGCCTGCACCGCGTGCAGCAGGCCGACGGCCCCGCCGATCAGCAGCAGCCAGCCGAACAGCAGCATCGACGTCAAGGTGGCGACGCCGGTGTAGACGAGGCCGACGAGGCCCGCGAGGACCAGGATCACCCCGAGTGCGGCGAGCCAGCCGAAGTCCCGGCTGAGCTTCGCCGCCTCGCCCGTGGGCTTGGTGGACCGCACCATCTGCGCCTCCTCGGTTCCGTCCCCCGTCGACCCCCTACGGCCTTTAGTCCCCTTTGCCCGGGGAGGCGTAACCCACGCTCCCCCTCCTTGACCGGCCGTTCGGGCAGGCCGGATAGCATCCGGCGCATGGAGCCGCAGGTGCAGCACAGCGTCACCGACTCGGTCGCCACGGTCGTCATCGCGCACCCGGCGAAGCGGAACGCCATGACGGCCGCGATGTGGCGGGCGCTGCCGCCGCTGCTCGACATGCTCGCGGCCGACCCGGCGGTCAGGGCGCTGGTGCTCACGGGCGAGGGCGGCACGTTCTGCGCGGGCGCCGACATCTCCACGCTGCGCGGCTCGCCGCGGGAGGCGCAGGGGCTCGCCGTGCGGGCCGAGGAGGCGCTCGCCGCGTTCCCGAAGCCGACGCTGGCCGCGATCCGCGGGCACTGCGTGGGCGGCGGGGCCCAGCTGGCGGCGGCCTGCGATCTGCGGTTCGCCGCGGAAGGCGCGCTGTTCGGGGTGACGCCGGCCAAGCTGGGGATCGTGTACCCGGCGTCCTCCACCCGGCGTCTGGTGTCCCTGGTGGGCCCGGCGACGGCGAAGTACCTGCTGTTCTCGGGCGAGTTGATCGGCGCGGAGCGGGCACTGCGCACGGGCCTGGTGGACGAGGTGCTGCCGGACGGGGGACTCGACGCCCGGGTGGGCGACTTCACCCGGATCCTGGCCTCGCGCTCCCAGCTGACGCAGTCCGCGGCGAAGGAGTTCGCGGACGGCCGCACCGACCGGGACGCCCACTGGGCGGAGCAGGCGCGCGCCGGCAAGGACACCGCGGAGGGGGTCGCCGCGTTCCTGGAGCGCAGGCAGCCGGAGTTCACGTGGACGGTTTCCTGACGGCCGCGCGGCCCGGCTGCCGGAGGCGGCTAGTCGAGCATGAGCCCCGGGTTCGCGCGGAACATTTCCACCAGGTGCGCGGGCGCCTTCCCCGGTGAGCCGGCGTCGTGCGGCGGCTGCGGGTCGTACTCGACGGCCAGCTGGACGGCCTTGGCGTAGTCGTCGCCCGCCATGCGGCCCAGCAGGGCGAGCCCCATGTCGATGCCGGAGGAGACGCCCGCCGCGGTGACGTACTTGCCGTCGAAGACGACCCGCTCCCCCGTGGCCTCGGCACCGAACGGGCCCAGCTGCCCGGTGACCAGCCAGTGGGAGGTGGCGCGGCGGCCCCGCAGCAGCCCGGCGGCGGCCAGCAGCAGCGAGCCGGTGCACACGGAAGCCGTCCAGGTGCTGGTGGCGTCCGCGGCGCGCAGCCAGTCCAGCAGCACCTCGTTCTCCATCTGGACCTGCTGGCCCGGACCGCCCGGGACCACGACGACGTCGGGGCGCGGCACCTCGGCGAGGCTCTTGTCGGCGGTGAGGGCGAGACTCCCCATGTCGGTGCGGACCGGGCCGGGCCGCTCGGCGACGAAGACGGTCTCGGCGTCCATCAGGCGGCCGAGGGTCTCGTAGGGGCCGACGGCGTCGAGGGCGGTGAAGCGGTCGTAGAGGACGACGGCGATCTGCACGGCGTTTCCTTTCGCGGGGGCGGGTCAGTGCGTGGACGCGGGGCGGAAGCGCCGCCGGTACTCGGCGGGGGCCGTCCCGAGGGTGCGGACGAAGGCGCGGCGCATGGCCTCCGGGGTGCCGTAGCCGGCCGCGCGGGAGATCTCCTCGACGCCGTCGGCGGTGTCCTCCAGCAGGCGGCGGGCATGTTCGAGCCTGACCCGGTCGACGTAGCGGCCGGGGGTCATGCCGGTCTCGGCCTGGAAGGCGCGGGCGAAGTGGCGCGGCGAGAGCCGGGCGCGGGCGGCGAGCGCCTCGACGCCCAGGTCGGCGTCCGGGTGCTCGGTGATCCACTGCTGGACCTCGCGCAGCGGCTCGCGCTGTGCCGTCTGGGCGGCGAGCTGGGCGCTGAACTGGGCCTGGTTGCCCGGCCGGCGCAGGAAGACCACCAGGTGCCGGGCGATGGTGAGGGCGGCCTCGCGGCCGAGGTCCTCCTCGACGAGGGCGAGCGCCAGGTCGATGCCCGCGGTGACGCCGGCGGAGGTGGAGATCCGGCCGTCGCGCACGTACACGGGGTCGGGGTCGACGTCGATCTCCGGGTGGTCGCGGGCGAGCTTGTCGCAGTAGGCCCAGTGGGTCGTCGCCCGGCGCCCGTCCAGCAGCCCGGCGCGGGCCAGCAGGATCGCCCCGGTGCAGACCGACACCAGGCGCGTCGCGCGCGGGCCGTGCTCGCGCAGCCAGTCCGTCAGGCGCGGATTCGGGCTGCGGGTGCCCCGGCCGCCGGGGACGACGAGGGTGTGCGGGTCGTCCGCCTCCGCGAGGGCCTGGTCAGGTACGAGGGTCAGGTCGGCCGAGGTGCGCACGGGGCCGCCGTCCAGGGACGCCGTACGGATGCGGTAGGTGCCCGGGACGCCCTTCTCGGCGCCCGCGAAGACCTCGAGCGGGCCGGTGACGTCGAGGCTCTGCACGTCGTCGAAGAGGAGGAAGAGAACGGTTCGCTGGGCCATGGCACCGATTGTTTGCGGGTTCGCGGATGCCCGCAATGACGAGTTCCCCACCCTTTCTGCCATCGTGGGCGGAGCCCGATTCCCGGTCGGCCAACCCTTCTCCCACGTACCAACCAGTCGGTAACGTGCGGTCATGACCTCCTCTCTGCCGCCCCGCGCGGGACGCCGCTGCCACAACGTCCTCAACCCGCTGCACTCCGCCCACTACTTCTCGCCCGACCTCGACACGGAACTCTCCGCGATCGGCGTGAGCGACCCGCGTGCCGCGTACCTCGCGGTGCGGGCGGCGGCGATGGGGGCCGTGGGCGCCGGGACGGTGACGGCGGCGTTCCACAGCTTCAGCCACGAACTCGTCGCCCGGCACGTGCCCGGGGTGTGGCGCATCGCGTCCCCCGAGGCCGTGCTCGCCGCACGCACGCGTGCCGTCGACGCGACGCTGCGCCGGCTGCTCGGCGACGAGGTACTCGGCTCCAAGGACGTGGCGGAGGCCGCCGAACTCGCCCTGCGGGCCACCGAGGCGTGCGAGCGGCCCGCGCGCCCGCTGTACGCCGCGCACGCCGACCTGCCGGTGCCCGACGAACCGCACCTCGCCCTGTGGCACGCGGCGACGCTGCTGCGCGAGCACCGCGGCGACGGCCACCTCGCGGTACTGCTCGACGCCGGACTCGACCCGCTGGAGGCACTGGTCAGCCACACCGCCACCGGCAAGGGCATGGCGCCCAAGTGGGCGCTGGGCACGCGCGGCTGGCGCCGCGAGGACTGGACGGCCGCCTGCGACCGGCTGCGCGGGCGCGGGCTGCTGACCGCCGACGGCGAGCTGACCGAGGCGGGCACCGCGCTGCGCCGGGACATCGAGGAGCGGACCGACCGGCTCGACCGGGCGCCCTACGAGCACCTGGGCGCCGCGGGCGTGGCGCGGCTGACGGAACTCGCGGCCGGGCTGGCGACGACGGCGCTCGCCGCGGGCGCCTTCCCGGAAGGCATGTTCGGCAAGGGGTGAGGTACCCGGTCCCTCCCGGCCGCGGCGGCCGGGAGAGGAAAGGGGAAACTCGTGTTCCGAGCCATAGCGGACGTCCTGCGTCAGATCGGCGGCGCCATCGCCACCGTCGTGACCCTGCCCTTCCGGGCCCTGGCCCGGCTGTTCGGCGGCGCCTCCTCCTCGACGCGCAGCCGCAGGGCCTGACGCCCGCGCCCGCCTCGCCGGGTGCCGCCCTGATCCCCGGTTGTCGGTGCCGCCTGCCACAATTGCCGCGCAACCTCAGTGAGAAGGCGGTACGGGATCGTGACGACACCCGCGTCCATGGCGGCAGGGTCCATCGAAGGCAGGATCGCCGAGGAACTCGGCGTACGGGAGCGGCAGGTCAAGGCCGCCGTCGGGCTGCTCGACGGCGGTTCGACGGTGCCCTTCATCGCCCGCTACCGCAAGGAAGCGACCGAGATGCTCGACGACGCGCAGCTGCGCGCGATCGAGGAGCGGCTGCGTTACCTGCGGGAGCTGGAGGAGCGCCGGACGGCGATCCTGGAGTCGGTGCGCGAGCAGGGCAAGCTCACCGAGGAGCTCGAGGCCCGCATCCGGGGCGCGGAGACCAAAGCGCGCCTGGAGGACATCTACCTGCCGTTCAAGCCCAAGCGGCGGACCAAGGCGCAGATCGCCCGCGAGGCCGGACTGGAACCGCTCGCCGAGGGCCTGCTGGCCGACCCGACGGTCGACCCGCAGGCCGCGGCGGCGGCGTTCGTCGACGCGGACAAGGGCGTCGCGGACGCCCAGGCCGCGCTCGACGGGGCCCGCGCGATCCTCACGGAGAAGTTCTCCGAGGACGCCGACCTGATCGGTGAGCTGCGCGAGCGGATGTGGGTGCGCGGGCGGCTGGCCTCCAGGGTGCGGGAGGGCAAGGAGGAGGCGGGCGCGAAGTTCGCCGACTACTTCGACTTCGCCGAGCCGTTCACCGACCTGCCCTCGCACCGGATCCTGGCCATGCTGCGCGGCGAGAAGGAAGAGGTCCTCGACCTCGTCCTGGAGCCCGAGGAGCCGGTCGACGGCCCGTCCTCGTACGAGGGGATGATCGCGCACCGCTTCGGGATCGCCGACCGCGGCCGGCCGGCCGACAAGTGGCTCACGGACACGGTCCGCTGGGCCTGGCGCACCCGTATTTTGGTGCACCTCGGCATCGACCTGCGGATGCGGTTGCGCACCGCCGCCGAGGACGAGGCGGTGAACGTGTTCGCGGCGAACCTGCGCGACCTGCTGCTCGCCGCCCCGGCCGGTACGCGCGCGACGCTCGGCCTGGACCCGGGCTTCCGTACGGGCGTGAAGGTCGCCGTGGTCGACGCGACCGGCAAGGTCGTGGCGACGGACGTGATCCACCCGCACGTGCCCGCCAACAAGTGGGACGAGGCGATCGCCCGGCTGGCCCGCCTCGCCAAGGACCACGCGGTCGAGCTGATCGCCATCGGCAACGGCACCGCGTCCCGCGAGACGGACAGACTCGCCGGCGAACTCATCGCCAGGCACCCGGAGTTGAACCTCACCAAGGTGATGGTGTCCGAGGCCGGCGCGTCGGTGTACTCGGCGTCCGCGTTCGCCTCGCAGGAACTGCCCGACCTGGACGTGTCGCTGCGCGGCGCCGTGTCGATCGCCCGGCGCCTGCAGGACCCGCTGGCCGAGCTGGTGAAGATCGACCCGAAGTCCATCGGCGTCGGCCAGTACCAGCACGACCTGTCCGAGGTGAAGCTGTCGCGTTCGCTGGACGCGGTGGTGGAGGACTGTGTGAACGGCGTCGGCGTGGACGTCAACACGGCGTCGGCGCCGCTGCTCGCACGCGTCTCCGGCATCACCTCCGGCCTCGCCGAGAACATCGTGGCGCACCGCGACGCCAACGGCCCGTTCAGGTCCCGCTCCGAGCTGAAGAAGGTGCCCCGGCTCGGCCCCAAGGCGTACGAGCAGTGCGCGGGCTTCCTCCGCATCCGCGGCGGCAGCGACCCGCTGGACGCGTCCAGCGTGCACCCCGA
This sequence comes from Streptomyces sp. NPDC051207, assembly GCF_040682395.1. Taxonomy (NCBI): domain Bacteria; kingdom Bacillati; phylum Actinomycetota; class Actinomycetes; order Kitasatosporales; family Streptomycetaceae; genus Streptomyces; species Streptomyces sp. NPDC051207. Next base: position 205,077 of record NZ_JBFBAX010000001.1, read on the forward strand.
GGCGTACCCGGTGGTGCGGCGCATGGTGAAGACCAGCGGGCAGGGGGTCGCCGCGCTCATCGGCAACACCGCGGCCCTGCGCTCGCTGCGCCCGCAGGAGTTCGTGGACGACACGTTCGGTCTGCCGACGGTCACCGACATCCTCAAGGAGCTGGAGAAGCCGGGCCGCGATCCGCGTCCGGCGTTCAGGACGGCCACCTTCAAGGAGGGCGTCGAGAAGATCTCCGACCTGTCCGCCGGGATGATCCTGGAGGGCGTCGTGACGAACGTGGCGGCCTTCGGCGCGTTCGTGGACGTCGGTGTCCACCAGGACGGTCTGGTGCACGTCTCCGCGATGTCGAAGACGTTCGTGAAGGACCCCCGGGACGTCGTGAAGCCCGGTGACATCGTCAAGGTGAAGGTCCTCGACGTGGACATCCCGCGCAAGCGGATCTCGCTGACGCTGCGCCTGGACGACGAGGCCGCGCCGCAGGAGCGGCAGGGCGGCGGGAGCGGGCGCCCGCAGCAGCGGGGCGGCAGGCCGCCGCAGCAGCGTCAGGCCCGCGGTGGCGGTGGGGGCGGCGGTGCGCGTCAGGCGCCGCCGCCCGCCAACAGCGCGATGGCGGACGCGCTGCGCCGGGCGGGCCTGCTGGACCGGGGCAACGGCAAGCGCTGACCGGCCGGGCCCGGACCCCCTCGGCATCGCCGCGGGGGTCCGGACCCGTCGCGCACGGGGATCAGCGCTCGGTCACCTTGCCGTCCGTGACCTCCAGGCGGCGGCTCACGTGGACCGCGTCGAGCATGCGGCGGTCGTGGGTGACCAGCAGCAGCGTGCCCTCGTACGCGTCCAGGGCCGACTCCAGCTGCTCGATGGCGGGCAGGTCGAGGTGGTTCGTGGGCTCATCCAGGACCAGCAGGTTGACGCCGCGGCCCTGGAGGAGGGCGAGGGCGGCGCGGGTGCGTTCGCCGGGTGAGAGGGTCGCCGCGGGCCGCAGGACGTGGTCCGTCTTCAGGCCGAACTTGGCGAGCAGCGTACGGACCTCCACCGGTTCGGTGTCCGGGACGGCCGCCCGGAACGTGTCGAGCAGCGACTCGGTGCCGTGGAACAGCTTGCGGGCCTGGTCGACCTCGCCGACCAGGACTCCGGAGCCGAGCGCGGCGTGCCCGGCGTCCAGCGGTACACGGCCGAGCAGCGCGGCCAGCAGGGTCGACTTGCCGGCGCCGTTCGCCCCGGTGACGGCCACCCGGTCCGCCCAGTCGATCTGCAGGGTCACCGGGCCGAGGGTGAACGGGCCGCGCCGCACCTCGGCGTCGCGCAGGGTGGCCACGACGGCGCCGGAGCGGGGGGCCGCCAGGATCTCCATGCGCAGCTCCCACTCCTTGCGGGGTTCCTCCACCACGTCGAGGCGTTCGATCATGCGCTGGGTCTGGCGGGCCTTCGCGGCCTGCTTCTCGCTGGCCTCGCTGCGGAACTTGCGGCCGATCTTGTCGTTGTCGTTGCCCGCCTTGCGGCGGGCGTTCTTCACGCCCTTGTCCATCCAGGAGCGCTGCATCTGTGCCCGGTCCTGGAGCGCCGACTTCTTGTCGGCGTACTCCTCGAACTCCTCCCGGGCGTGCCGGCGGGCCACCTCCCGCTCCTCCAGGTAGGCCTCGTAGCCGCCGCCGTAGAGCGTGATCTGCTGCTGGGCGAGGTCGAGTTCGAGGACCTTGGTGGTGGTGCGGGCGAGGAACTCGCGGTCGTGGCTGACGACGACGGTGCCCGCGCGCAGGCCGCTGACGAAGCGCTCCAGGCGTTCCAGGCCGTCCAGGTCGAGATCGTTGGTGGGTTCGTCCAGCAGGAAGACGTCGTAGCGGGACAGCAGCAGGGACGCGAGGGAGGCGCGGGCGGCCTGGCCACCGGACAGGGACGTCATCGGCTGGTCCAGGTCGACGGCCAGGCCGAGGGAGCCGGCGACCTCCTCGGCGCGTTCGTCGAGGTCGGCGCCGCCGAGCGCGAGCCAGCGCTCCAAGGCGTCGGCGTAGGCGTCATCGGCGCCGGGTGCCCCGTCGACCAGGGCCTGTGTGGCCTCGTCCATGGTGTGCTGGGCCTCGGCGACGCCGGTGCGGCGGGCCAGGAACGCCCGGACGGTCTCGCCGGGCCTGCGCTCCGGCTCCTGCGGCAGGTGCCCGACGCTCGCGGCGGGCGGGGAGAGACGCAGCTCGCCCTGTTCGGGTGCGATGAGCCCGGCGAGCATCCTGAGCAGGGTGGACTTGCCCGCGCCGTTGGCCCCGACGAGTCCGATGACGTCGCCGGGTGCGACGACGAGGTCGAGGCCGGTGAACAGGGAGCGGTCGCCGTGGCCGGCGGCGAGGTTCTTCGCGACGAGGGTGGCAGTCATTAGGGAGCAGATCCTAGCCGCCGGAACGCGCGCCCCGCCTCCCCGTTCTCCCGCCCCGCCTTCCCGGCGTCGCCGCCTCCACCAGCACGGTTCCCGTCGCGCGCGCCACGACGAAGGCCTCCCCCTTCACCGCCTTCGGGTCCAGGGGGACGGTGTGCCGGCCGGTCTGCAGGACGTCGTCGAAGACCTCGTGGGTGTGGCTGCGGTACAGGCGGTCGAGGCGGTACGCGGTGAGCGTGACCCGGCAGGGCGCGGCGACCTCGACGGCCGCCTCGCCGCCGGTGACGGCCAGCCCGGTCAGACGGCGCCCCTCGGCCGGGCCGGCGGTCAGCGCCTGCTCGATCTGGTCGACCAGCAGCGGCACGATCGGGGCGAGTCCGTCGACGTACGCCACGTCGGCCCCGGCCTCTTCGAAGGCGCGGTACACGGCGGCGCGGTCCTGCTCGCCGATCGCGCGCCCGAAGGCGACGGCGCCGTAGGACCGCAGGTTCCCGTCCGGGATGCCGGTCGCGTCGTGGGCGATGTCGGCGTCGAGGTCGATGGTGCGCAGCGCGGCGGCGAGTCGGCGCAGGACGGAGGCGCGGGCGCCGATCAGCAGCACGCGGCGCCGGGGCGGGACGGTGGTGCCCTCCAGCAGGGCGGTGAGCGCCGCACGGTACTCGGCGCCGCGGAAGCGGAACGGGCCTGTGCCGTGATGGCCGTCGCGCTCCGGGTCGGCCCGCTCGGAGGTCTGCCAGGCGATGTCGCGCCACATGTAGTCGTCGCCGTCGGCCTCGATGACGGCGGTGGCGGCGCCGCACTCCAGGCCAGGGCACTCGGGGCAGCCGTAGAGGATGTGGCGGCCGTCCGGCAGCGGCGGGTCCTCCTCCAGCAGCAAGCTGCGCACCACGGCGGTGAGGCCGTCGGGCGGCAGGTCGGAGGTGAACGGGGAGACGGCGTCGAGGTCGCGGAACCGAAGCAGCAGCGGACGTCCGTCGACGACGAAGTCCATGAAGTCCCGGTGGACCTGGCACTCGCCGCCCGCGCGGATCCCGCCGGCCCGCGTCGCCGGCGCCACGGCGAAGGTGGCGTACGCGTCTGACATGCGGTGAGTATCCCGGGCCCGGGCCGATGGGCGCACGGCAGGGGCCGTTCCGCTACCGTCCCCGCGTGGCGTACGAACAGCATGGCGATGTCGTCGTGGTCGGCGGCGGGGTGATCGGGCTGACGACGGCCGTGGCCCTCGCCGAGCGCGGCAGGCGGGTACGGGTGTGGACGCGGGAGCCGGCCGAGCGGACCACCTCGGCGGTCGCGGGCGCCCTGTGGTGGCCCTACCGGATCGAGCCGCTCGCGCGGGCCCGCGCGTGGGCGCTGGGTTCCCTGGACGTGTACGAGGACCTGGCGGCGGATCCGGAAGCGACCGGCGTACGGATGGCCGAGGGGGTGCTCGGCGAGACCGGCTTGGAGGAGGTCGGCGCGTGGGCGGCGGCGCGGCTGCCGGGGCTGCGGGCCGCGACGGCCGAGGAGTACGGCGGGGCGGGGCTGTGGGCACGGCTGCCGCTTGTCGACATGTCGGTTCATCTCCGCTGGCTGCATGAACGGTTGAGCGCGGCGGGCGGGGTCGTGGAGGAGCGCGCGGTGGCGGACCTCGCGGAGGCCGACGCGCCGGTCGTGGTCAACTGCACCGGGCTCGGCGCCCGGGAGCTGGTGCCGGACCCGTCCGTACGTCCGGTGCGCGGGCAGCTGGTCGTGGTGGAGAACCCCGGCATCCGCACCTGGCTGGTGTCCACCGGCCCGGACGGCGCGATGGCGTACTTCTTCCCGCAGCCGGGCCGGCTGGTGCTGGGCGGCACGGCCGAGGAGGACGCCTGGTCCCGGGAGCCCGACCCGGCGGTGGCCGAGGCGATCGTGCGGCGGTGTGCCGCGCTGCGGCCCGAGATCGCGGGCGCGCGGGTGCTGGAGCACCGGGTGGGGCTCCGCCCGGCCCGGGACGCGGTCCGGCTGGAACGCGCCGCGCTGCCGGACGGGCGGGTGCTGGTGCACAACTACGGCCACGGCGGCGCGGGCGTCACCGTGGCCTGGGGCTGTGCGCGGGAGGCGGCGGAGCTGGCCGCCCCCCGCTGAACGGCAGTGGGCGGCACCGACCACTGCCCGCTGAACGGCGTCGGCGCGCCGGGCGGTCAGTGCTTGCCGATCGGGTCGCCCTCCACGTCCGTGCCGGGGCCGGGGCCGACCCGGATCTGGAACTCGCCGTCGTACTTCCTGTGGCCCTCGACGACCGCCATCTCGACGGCCTCCTCCGCCATCTCGCCGCGCACGACGAGGGGGTCGGCGCGCAGGTCCCGCATGAGCGCGACGCACATCAGGAGCATCACGACGACGAACGGCGCCGCCGCGAGGATGGTCAGGTTCTGCAGGCCCTGCAGCGCGTCGCCCTGGCCGCTGCCGACCAGCAGCATGATCGCCGCCACGGCACCGGTGACGACGCCCCAGAACACCACGACGACACGGCCCGGTTCGAGCGCGCCCTTCTGCGACAGGCTGCCCATCACGATGGACGCGGCGTCGGCGCCCGAGACGAAGAAGATGCCGACCAGGACCATCACCAGCAGGCTGGTGACGGTGGCCGCGGGGTAGTCGCGCAGCACGGCGAACAGCTGCCCCTCGGGGGTGGCCTCCTCACCGAGCCCGCCCTGCTCCTGGAGCCTCATCGCCGAGCCGCCGAACACCGCGAACCACACCAGGCTGACCGTGCTCGGCACGAGGATGACACCGCCGATGAACTGCCGAATCGTACGGCCCCGGCTGATGCGGGCGATGAACATGCCGACGAAGGGCGTCCAGGAGATCCACCACGCCCAGTAGAAGACCGTCCAGCCGCTCAGCCAGTCGGCGACCCCCTCGCCGCCGCTGGCCTCGGTGCGCCCGGCGAGGTCCGGCAGGTCGCCGAGGTAGGCGAAGACGGACGACGGCAGCAGGTCGAGGACGAGGACGGTCGGACCCGCCACGAACACGAACAGGGCGAGGACCAGCGCCAGCACCATGTTGGTGTTGGACAGCCACTGGATGCCCTTCTCCACGCCGGACACCGCGGACGCCACGAACGCCAGGGTCAGCACCGCGATGATGGTGACGAGCAGCCCGGTGCCGACCTTGTCCAGCCAGTTCAGCTCCTGCACGCCGGAGCCGATCTGGAGGGTGCCGAGGCCCAGTGAGGCCGCCGAGCCGAAGACGGTGGCGACGATCGCGAGGATGTCGACGACCCGGCCGCCGACGCCGCCCGCGTGCCGCTCGCCGATGAGCGGGGTGAACACGGCGCTGATGGTCTGGCGGCGCCGCCTGCGGAAGGTGCTGTAGGCGATGGCGAGACCGACCACCGCGTAGATCGCCCACGGGTGCAGCGTCCAGTGGAACAGGGTGGTGGCCATGGCCACCTCCATGCGGTCACCGGAGTCGGCCGGGTCGGTGCCCGGCGGCGGGGTCGTGTAGTGCGACAGCGGTTCGCTCACGCCGTAGAACATCAGGCCGATGCCCATGCCGGCGCTGAACATCATCGCCACCCACGAGACGGTGCGGAACTCGGGCTTCTCGCCCTCGGCGCCGAGGTGGATACGGCCGTAGCGGCTCGCCGCGAGCCACAGGGCGAAGACGACGAACCCGGAGGCGGCCAGCATGAACGCCCAGCCGCCGTTGTGCATCAGGCCGCCGAGCATGCGGCTGGAGACGTCCTGGAGGGAGTCGGTCGCCACGGCGCCCCAGGTCACGAACGCGAGGGTGAGCACGGCGGTGACGCCGAACACGACCCGGTCGGTCCGTGGCCGGTCCCGGCCGGGCAGGCCCGCTTCCGATCCGGGCAGCGAGCCTCCCGCATGTCGTTCCTTGTCGCTTGCCTGGTCGTGCGTCACAGGCGGCACCTTTCACCGAGTCGGCAGGACGGGGGGTGGCGGAAGCAAATCCGCCGGGTCCCTCGCAACGCTGCTACCACATGCGGCGCCGTTCTCACCTCCTCAGCAGTTCGTGTCCGGTTCACCCTCCGTCAAGCGGTACGCCGCCCGCCCGTCCAGCAGCAGGGGGACGAGCGCGCGCAGCTGCTGGCGCAGGGGCACGCGGGCGCCGTCGCCGTCCGGCGTGACGCGCACGCCGTGGAGTGCCAGCTCGTCGCCGAATTCCGCGTACTGGGCGGCGTCCAGGCGGTAGCGCAGGGCGGGTCCTGGATCATCTCGGCGGGTTCGGCGGGGTCGTTGTCGGCGCCGCCGAGGTACACCGGCCCGGTGTCGGCGAGGCCCGCCGCCCGGGCCGCGCGGGTGGCGGCCTCGACCCGGCCGCGCCGGTCGTTCGCAAACCCGAACAGGCCGTCCAGGGCGGCGAGCTGGGAGGTGACGCGGCGCCGGTTGTTGAGCGCCTCGTCGGCCTTCTCGGCGTCGGTGAGGGCGTCGACGCGGCTCTCGATGAGCAGGCCCACCGCATGCTTGATGCCGGACATGTTGCGCAATATGCGTTCCTGTCCGTCCCCGGCGACCTGCCGGATCGGGTCGCCCGTGGCGGGGTCGGTCCAGATGCCGTAGGTGCCGGTCGAGTGGCCGGCGGCCCCGGCCGCGGGGCGCACGTACGCCCCGGACAGGGTGGTGGCCTCGTCGTGGACGTCCGGGTCCGTGTTGAGGTTGCGCGGCCACAGGTCGAAGAGGTCCTTGTCGTAGTACGGCGGTGTGGCGCCGTACTCGTGCAGGTCGTAGACGATGTCGGGTCTGTGGTCGCGGACGAGGGCGGCCAGCGTCCGGCCCTCGGCGGTCCTCAGGGCGACGTGGTCGCGGTTGACGTCCACGCCGTCGCTGTTGCCGCGCGTGCCGGCGGCCCGGCCGTCGGGGTTGGCGGTGGGGACGACGAGCACGGTGGTGCGGTCCAGGAAGCGGCGGGTCGCCGTGTCCCGCGCGAACGCCAGGTCGCGGACGGTGGTCAGGCACGCCTCGCGGCCGGAGGGCTCGTCGCCGTGCTGGCTGCACACGAGCAGCACGGTGTTCGGCGTGGGACCGCTGCCGATTCGGACGAGCTGGAGCGGGCGGCCCTGCTTGGTCGTGCCGACGCGGTCGACGGACACGCGGGGGCTCGCCCGGTCGACGGCCGCGAGGAAGTGCCACTCCTCGGCCTGGGTCGTCCAGCGGGCGCCGTCCGTCTGCTCGAAGTCGGTGCGCGGCGGGGTGTCGTGCGCGGAAGCGGGCGTCGCCACCAGGGACGCGGCGACCGCCGCGGTGATCAGGGTCAGGGCGCGGAAACGGTTCACCGGGCTGCCTCCGGGACGCGGTGGGTGGTGCGGGGCTCCCCCACGCCGTGCAGGGCGGTGGGCGTGGGTACGGCGGCGGTCTGTCCGGCGGTGGCGCGGGCGAAGGCCGCCGTACCTCCGGTGAACGGGACGTGTGCCGAGGTACGGGACAGGTCCACGGTCAGCGTCGGGGTGTCGGCGGGCGGGTCGATGAGGCCCTGGTCCGTGCCGGCGACGATCAGCGCGAGGCGGTGGCCCTTGGGGACGACGTGGTCGGTGGCGGCCAGGTCGAGGGTGATCGTGCAGGCGCGGCCCGGGGTGAGCGGGGCGCCCAGGCCGGAAGCGTGGTTGCCGAGGTCGGCCCAGCCGCGGCTGACGACGGTGTGGGCCACGTCGGCGGTCCGCGCCCGGGTCTCCTTGAAGCAGGCGCTGTCGCCGGTGGTGCTCGCGCCCCAGCAGGTGCGGTCGGTGAGCGTGGTGATGCCCTCGCCGGGGGCGGTGTAGTCGCGGATGGTGTCGGGGCCGAGGTCCACGAGGACGGCCGACAGGTGGGCCGTGGGCGTCGTCGGGGTGACGGTGACGGTGAGCCGGGAGGAGCCCGCGATGCGCAGGTCGCGGGCGAGCGGCACGGTGGTAAAGCCGGCCTTGTCGGGCGTGGGCCGGTCGATGTGCGTGGCCCAGTCGCTCTCGCCGCGCCCCGGGTCTTCGGTGAAGGTCTCGGTGCCGGTGGAGCGGGTGAGGCCGAGGGTGCCGACGCCGGGGTGGTCACCCGCCGCGGGGCGCAGGGTCACGGCGTCGGTGCCGCGCGGCGGCCACACCGGGGAGGTGACCCACTGGTCGGGGCGGCGTTCGATGTCGGCCATCGGTTCGCGGTCGATGCCGTTGTCGTAGCCGAGGAGTTCGTGGTCGAACCAGCGGTGCAGGGTGTCGACCCAGGCGGCGCGGCGGAAGTCGAACGGGTCGACGTGGCCGGTCTGGGAGAGCCAGATCTTGCGCTCGACGCCGTGCCGGGCGAGGGCGTCCCACCACTGGCCGACGTGCTGCATACGGACGTTGAGGTCCTGCATGCCGTGGACGAGGAACACGCTGGCCCTCACCTTGCTCGCGGCCCGCACGTAGTCGCGTTCGGTCCACAGCGGGGTCCAGTCGCCGGTGCGGGGCGCGCCCTCCACGAGTTCGCGCTGCACGGCGGCGCACCGGGCGCGCGCGTCGGGGCTGTTGACGTAGTGGGACAGCCAGTCGGGGCCGGAGTCGTACAGCGGGGCGCCCTTGGCGAAGTAGTAGTCGTACCAGGAGGAGATCGCGCCGATCGGGACGACGGTCTCCAGGCCCTCGACGCCGGTCGCGGCGACGCCGTTGGCGATCGTGCCGTCCCAGCTCTTGCCGATCATGCCGGTGCGGCCGTTGCTCCAGGTGGCCTTGGCGCGTTCGGTGCCGGTGCGGGTCGTGTACGCCTTGGCGCGGCCGTTCAGCCAGTCGACGACGGCCTTCGCGGACTGGATGTCGGACCGGCCGCCGACGTCGACGCAGCCGTCGGAGCGGTTGGTGCCGGCCAGGTCGACGCCGACGAAGGCGTAGCCGCGCGGCACGAAGTAGTTGTCGTAGTACAGCGGCATCTGCACGACACGGCCGTCCGCGTCGTACGTCTTCTTCTGGCTCTCGTTGCCGCGCCCGCAGCAGGAGTAGTACGGGCTGGCGTCCATGACGACGGGAATCCTGCGGCCCTGCCGGGCGGGCTCCCGGGGGCGGACGACGTCGACGGCGACCCGGTCGCGGCGTCCGTCGCCGTCCCCGTCGAGGCCGGTGTCCACCCAGACGGACTCGCGGACGGCGTTGTCGTACGAGTACACGGGGCGGCTCTCCCGCGCGGTGCCGGGGTCGGCGGCGGCGGGGGTGGTCGGGGCGGTGGCCAGCAGGGCGGCCGTGGCCGCCGTCGCGAGCGGTCTCCAGGTCGTGAAGCGCGTGCGTATCGGCATGCGCGGACGGTACATCGGCCAACTGGCGTGCAGAAGGGGGCCGTTCGGGGCGGGTGTGCCCGCGGCGGCCCACCCGGGGCGGGCGCGGGCGGCGGGGCCCGCGCCCTTGAGGGTGCGTCAGGTGGACTTCGTCAGCTCCGTCAGTTCGCGGTCCGCGTTCCGGTTCACCCGGCGGCGCACCCCGTACCAGCCCGCCACCAGCATCGCCGCGATCACGGGGACGAGGAGCAGGGTCTTGCGGCCGACCCCGGGGTCGTTCCCCATCAGGCCGAGGACCGCCACGAGGAAGGCGATCGTGGTGATTTCCGTGACCGGGCTGCCGGGGAGGCGGAAGGCGGGGCGGGTGAGGGTGCCCGCCCTGGCGCGGCGGACGAAGACCAGGTGGCAGATCATGATGATCACCCAGGTGCTGATGATGCCGAGGGAGGCGACGTTCAGCACGATCTCGAAGGCCTGGCTCGGCACGAGGTAGTTGAGGCCGACGCCGAGCACGCACACCGCGCAGGTGAGCAGGATGCCGCCGTAGGGGACCTGGCTGCGGTTCATCACGGCGGTGAACTTCGGGGCCGAGCCCGCCGCGGCCATGGAGCGCAGGATGCGGCCGGTGGAGTACAAACCGGAGTTGAGCGAGGACATCGCGGCCGTGAGGACCACCAGGTTCATGATGTCGCCGGCCGCCGGAACGCCGATCTTGGACAGGACCGTCACGAAGGGACTCTGGTCCGCCGAGTAGGCCGAACCCGGCAGCAGCAGTGCGAGGAGGACGACCGAGCCCACGTAGAAGAGGCCCACGCGCCACATGATCGAGTTCACCGCGCGCGGGACGACCTTCTCCGGCTCGGCCGTCTCGCCCGCCGCCACGCCGACCAGCTCCAGCGCGGCGTACGCGAAGATCACGCCCTGCATGACGAGGACGACCGGCAGCACGCCGTGCGGGAAGACACCGCCGTTGTCGGTGATCACGCTCGGGCCGGGTGTCCCGCCGCCCACCCCGTGCCGTGTCGCCAGCAGGAAGACGCCGATCAGCATGAAGGCGACGAGCGTGGCCACCTTGATGATCGCGAACCAGAACTCCAGCTCGCCGAAGATCTTCACCGAGATCAGGTTCACGGCGAGGACGACCGCGAGGGCGGCCAGCGCCAGCGCCCACTGCGGGATGTCGGTGAACAGGCTCCAGTAGTGCGTGTAGAGCGCGATGGCGGTGATGTCGGCGATACCGGTCGTCGACCAGTTCAGGAAGTACATCCAGCCGGCGACGTACGCGCCCTTCTCGCCGAGGAACTCGCGCGCGTACGACACGAAGGAGCCGGAGGACGGCCGGTACAGGACCAGCTCGCCCAGGGCGCGGACGACGAAGAACGCGAAGACGCCGCACACGAGGTACGCCAGCGCGAGCGCCGGGCCCGCGGAATGGAGGCGTCCTCCGGCGCCGAGGAAGAGTCCGGTGCCGATCGCGCCGCCGATGGCGATCATGTTGACGTGGCGGGCCTTGAGGTCCTTGCTGTAACCGGCGTCGCCCGCGTCCGCGGGCGTCCGGGCCGCCTTGGTGCGGGGCTCGGCCTGTGCCGTGTGCACGGCGTCCTTGCTCACGGGTGGTTCCACTCTCTGGTGCCGCCCGGGCGGGTCGCGCCCGGGTGTCCGGATGTGCCATGGTCGGCGCTCCGTGGTGCGGGCACAGACCACGGGGCCACCTTCCCCGAGGAACGCCCTGGCAGGCGGTGGGGTACGTCACAGAGCGGGACATCTCACAGGGTCTGCCACGGGGGTGGCTCGCACGGCATGTCACGGGGGCGGCGGGGGCGGGGCGGAGGCCGCCGGAGGGTTTCACACTTCTGGTGAGACAGTGATACTGCTGCGCATGACGACCGACACCGAGCAGCCGACCCTCACGATCGACGAGCTGGCCGCACGGTCCGGCGTCACGGTCCGCACGGTCCGCTTCTACGGCACCCGGGGCCTGCTGCCGCCGCCGGCACTCGGGCCGCGCCGCGTGGGCCGCTACGGCCGGGAGCACCTGGCCCGCCTCGCGCTCATCGAGGAGCTGCAGCGGCAGGGCATGACGCTGGCCGGCATCGAACGCTATCTGGAGCAGTTGCCCGCGGACCTGAGCGCCGACGACCTCGCCATCCACCGGGCCGTGGTGGCCTCCTGGGCGCCCGACTCCGTGGCGCTCGTGTCCCTGGAGGAGCTGCGGCGGCGGGCCGGGCGGGCGCTGGACGACGGTGACGTGGAGCGGCTGGTGGCGATGGACGTCGTCACGCGCGAGGGCAAGGACTTCCGCGTGGACTCCGGGCTGCTGCGGCTCGGCGTGCAACTGCTGGACGTGCCGCTGTCGCAGGAGGCGATCCGCGCCGCGCGGACCGTCCTCACCGAGCACGCGCGTGCCGCCGCGCACGAGTTGTCGCAGTTGCTGCGCGGCGAGACGTCGGAGCGGGACGCCGAGGACGTGCGGTCGCTGTCGGCGCACATGCAGCCCATCGTGGTGCAGGCGCTGCTGACGGCGTTCCAGCGGTCGCTGCGGGAGGAGCTGCGGGCGTGGGTGGACCGGTGACGGGCCGCGCCGGGTGACGATCCGGATGGAGGTGGCCGGCCGCACGTGGAACCCGGTCGTCCCGCTGGTACGGCCGCACGACCGGTGGGTCCGGCGCTGAGCCCGGCCCTCCGGTCGTGCGGTGCGCGAGAGAGGTCAGGCGGCGTCCGTGAAGGTCTCGCCCTTCTCCGCCTTCTCCACCAGCAGCGCGGGCGGCGTGAACCGCTCGCCGTAGCGTTCGGCGAGTTCACGCGCGCGTGCCACGAAACCCGGCAGTCCGCCCGCGTAGCCGTTGATGTACTGCAGGACGCCGCCGGTCCAGCCGGGGAAGCCGATGCCGAAGACGGAGCCGATGTTGGCGTCGGCGACGGACGTCAGCACGCCCTCCTCCAGCAGCCGTACGGTGTCCAGCGCCTCGGAGAACAGCATGCGTTCCTGCATGTCCTCGAACGGGATCCGGTACCCCGGCCTGGTGAAGTGCTCACGCAGGCCGGGCCACAGGTTCGTGCGCCTGCCGCTGTCGTCGTAGTCGTAGAACCCGGCGCCGCCGCTGCGGCCGGTGCGGCCGAACTCGTCGACCATGCGGTCCACGACCGCCTCCGCGGGGTGTGCCGACCAGGTGCCGCCCGCCTCCTCGACGGCCCGCCGGGACTCGGCGCGGATCTTGCGGGGCAGGGTGAGCGTCAGTTCGTCCATGAGGGAGAGCACCTTGGCGGGGTAGCCGGCCTGCGCGGCGGCCTGCTCCACGGACGCGGGCTCGATGCCCTCGCCGACCATGGCGACGCCCTCGTTGATGAAGTGCCCGATGACGCGGGAGGTGAAGAAGCCGCGCGAGTCGTTGACGACGATCGGCGTCTTGTTGATCTGCCGGACCAGGTCGAAGGCGCGGGCGAGGGCCTCGTCGCCGGTGCGTTCGCCCTTGACGATCTCCACCAGCGGCATCTTGTCGACCGGTGAGAAGAAGTGCAGCCCGATGAAGTCGCCCTGCCGCTCGACGCCCTCGGCGAGGACCGTGATGGGCAGCGTGGAGGTGTTGGAGCACAGCAGCGCGTCGGGGGCGACGACGTGCTGGATCTCCTGGAACACCTTGTGCTTGAGGGCGGTGTCCTCGAAGACGGCCTCGATGACCGCGTCGCAGCCGGCGAGGTCCTGCGGGTCGGCGGTGGGCGTGATGCGGGCGAGCAGCGCGTCGGCCTTCTCCTGCGTGGTGCGGCCCTTGGCGACGGCCTTGGCGCACAGCTTCTCCGAGTAGCCCTTGCCCTTGGCGGCGGCCTGCGCGGAGACGTCCTTGAGGACGACGTCGATGCCGGCGCGGGCACACGAGTAGGCGATGCCGGCGCCCATCATGCCCGCGCCGAGGACGGCGACCCTGGTGACCGTGCGGGGCTCGATGCCCTGGGGGCGGTTGGCGCCCGAGTTGACGGCCTGGAGGTCGAAGAAGAACGCCTGGATCATGTTCTTCGCGGTCTGCCCGGCGGCGAGTTCCACGAAGTAGCGGGCCTCGACGACCTGGGCGGTCTCGAAGTCGACCTGGGCGCCCTCGACGGCGGCGGCCATGATGTTGCGCGGCGCCGGGTAGGGCGCGCCGTTCGTCTGCTTGCGCAGGTTAGCCGGGAACGCGGGCAGGTTGGCGGCGAACTTGGGGTGCGACGGCGTACCGCCCGGGATGCGGTAGCCGGGCCGGTCCCAGGGCTGCTGCGACTCGGGGTGGGCGTCGATGAACGCGCGGGCCTTGGCGAGGAGTTCCTCGCGCGTCTCGGCGATGTCGTCCACCAGGCCGTTGTCGAGGGCGCGGCGCGGGCTGTACTGGGTGCCCTGCAGGAGCACCTTCAGCAGGGCGTCGGTGATGCCGAGCATGCGCACGGTGCGGACGACGCCGCCGCCTCCGGGCAGCAGGCCGAGGGTGACCTCGGGGCAGCCGATCTTGGAGCCGGGCGCGTCGAGGGCGATCCGGTGGTGGCAGGCGAGGGCGATCTCGTAGCCGCCGCCGAGGGCCGCGCCGTTGAGGGCGGCGACGACGGGCTTGCCGAGGGTTTCGATGCGGCGCAGGTTGCGCTTGATGGCCATGCCGCCGTCGAAGAGGTCCTGGGCGGTGTCCGGGGTGACGCGGATCAGGTCGCGCAGGTCGCCGCCGGCGAAGAAGGTCTTCTTGGCCGAGGTGACGATGATGCCCCGGATGCTGTCCTGTTCGGCCTCCAGCCGGTCGGTGATCGCGGCGAGCGACTCCCGGAACGCCCGGTTCATGGTGTTCGCCGACTGGTGGGGGTCGTCGAGGACGAGGGTGACGACGCCGGTGTCGTCCTGTTCCCAGCGGATCGTGGTGCTCTCGGTCATGACAGGGGGTCTCCGTAAGAGTCTCGGAAGTCTCGTGGTCCGCGGGGGGTCAGACGCGCTCGACGACGGTGGCGATGCCCATGCCACCGCCGACGCACAGCGTGGCCAGGCCGTACCGCTTGTCCTGGCGCTCCAGTTCGTCCACGAGCGTGCCGAGGATCATGGCGCCGGTCGCGCCGAGCGGGTGACCGAGGGCGATGGCGCCGCCGTTGACGTTGACCTTGTCCAGGGACAGGCCCATGTCCTTCACGAAACGCAGCACGACCGCGGCGAACGCCTCGTTGATCTCGACCAGGTCGATGTCGTCGATGGTCAGGCCGGCCTTGGCGAGCGCCTTGCGGGTGGCGGGCGCGGGTCCGGTGAGCATGATGGTGGGCTCCGAGCCGGAGACGGCGGCGGAGACGATCCGGGCGCGCGGGGTCAGGCCGTTGCGCTCGCCGGCCTCCTTGGAGCCGATGGCGACGAGGGCGGCGCCGTCCACGATGCCGGAGGAGTTGCCCGCGTGGTGGACGTGGTCGATCTTCTCCACCCAGTGGTACGTCTGCAGCGCGACGGCATCGAAGCCGCCGAGTTCGCCGATGTCGGCGAAGGACGGCTTGAGCTTGGCCAGGGAGCCGGCGGTGGTGCCGGGCCGCATGTGCTCGTCGTGGTCGAGGACGACGAGGCCGCTGCGGTCCCTCACCGGGACGACGGACCGCTCGAAGCGGTTCTCCTTCCAGGCGGTGGCCGCGCGCTCCTGGGACAGGGCCGCGTACTCGTCCACGTCGCGCCGGGAGAAGCCCTCGATGGTGGCGATGAGGTCGGCGCCGATGCCCTGCGGCACGAAGTTGGTGGCGAGGTTCGTCATCGGATCGTTGAACCAGGCGCCGCCGTCCGAGGCCATCGGCACCCGCGACATCGACTCGACGCCGCCCGCGAGGACGAGGTCCTCCCAGCCCGAACGGACCTTGGCGGCGGCCATGTTGACGGCTTCCAGGCCCGACGCGCAGAAGCGGTTCTCCTGCACGCCGGCGACCGTGTCGGGCAGTCCGGCGGCGATCGCGGCGATGCGGGCGATGTCGGAGCCCTGGTCGCCGACCGGGCCGACGACACCGAGGACGACGTCGTCGATCGCGGCCGGGTCCAGGTCCGGGAAGCGGGCGCGGATCTCGTGCATGAGGCCGACGACCAGGTCGACGGGCTTCGTGCCGTGCAGGGCGCCGTTCGCCTTGCCGCGACCGCGCGGGGTGCGGATCGCGTCGTACACGTACGCTTCGGTGCTCACAGGTACGCCTTTCCAGGAGGGTTCGGCCGAGCGGGTCAGGGGCGGTCCGGGCCGGTGACCGGGGTGTGCGGGGTGTCCTTGGTGGTGCCGGTCTCCGTGGTGGTCCGGGTGTCCGTGGTGCCGGGGACGTGCGGGGCGTCGTCGGGCAGGAGGGCGGGCACGTCCCACTCGCGGGCCACGTCCGCCGCGCCGTCGCCGGGCCGGGCCGGGCCGGTGCGGACGGCGGTGGGGGTCGCGGAGAAGCGGGGCGCGGGGGCGGGCTGGGTGATGCCGCCGTGCTCGGTGAAGGTGCCGCGGGCCGCCAGGTGCGGGTGGTGCGGGGCCTCGGACAGCGCCAGCACCGGCGCCACGCACGCGTCGGAGCCCTCGAACACGGCCGTCCACTCGTCGCGGGTACGGCTCTTGAAGCGGGCCGCGACCGCCTCGCGCAGTTCGCCCCAGCGGGCGGCGTCCGCGCGGTCCGGGACGGTGTCGGGCAGGCCGAGCAGCTCGGTGAACTCGCCGTAGAACCGCTCCTCCAGGGCGCCGACCGCCATGTACTGCCCGTCGGCCGTCTCGTACGTGCCGTAGAAGGGCGCGCCGCCGTCGAGGAGGTTCGCGGCGCGGCGGTCCTGCCAGGCTCCCGCGGCGAGCATGCCGTGGATCATCGTGGACAGGTGGGCGGTGCCGTCCACGACGGCGGCGTCCACGACCTGCCCGGTGCCGCTCGCGCGCGCGTGGTGGAGGGCGGCGAGGACGCCGACGACGAGGTAGAGGGCGCCGCCCGCGTAGTCCCCGAGCAGGTTGGCCGGGGCGGGCGGCGGGGTGCCCGGGGCGCCGGTCATGCCGAGGGCGCCGGTCAGCGCGATGTACCCGATGTCGTGCCCGGCGCGCTGCGCGAGGGGGCCGTGCTGCCCCCAGCCGGTCATCCGGCCGTAGACCAGCGCCGGGTTGCGGGCGTGGCAGTCGGCGGGGCCGACACCGAGGCGTTCGGCGACGCCGGGGCGGTAGCCCTCGATGAGGATGTCGGCGCGTGCGGCGAGGTCGAGGACGCGGGCCGGACCGTCGGGCGTCTTCAGGTCCAGGACGACCGAGCGCTTGTTGCGGTTGGTGACGTCGTGATCCGGGTCGAGGGCGAGTGAGGGCCCGCCGGGGCGGTCCACGCGGACGACGTCGGCGCCGAGGTCGCCGAGCAGCATCGCGGCGAACGGGCCCGGGCCGATACCGGCCAGCTCGACCACGCGCACGCCGGTGAGCGGGCCGTGCGCGGGAGGTGGTGCCGCTGTCATCGGGCCCCCAGCTGGACTGTGACACAAGTGATGTAACACCGGCGATGCTATGGACGTCCGTCGGTTGGCACAAGAGGTGGGCAAGCAAGCGCTTAGCCTACCGGTGCGGGGTGCTGCTGCGGGCGTCCCGGGGGCGGTGCCCCCAGACCTCCCATCGGCGCTTCGCGCCTCGTCCTCAAGGGCCGGACGGGCGGGATGTACCCTCGGCCACCGACAACGGCGTCGTGTGGAGCGAGGGGTGTCATGAGCAGGCTGGACAGGGCGGGCCGTCCGTACGACATCGTCCTCTTCGGGGCCAGTGGCTTCGTCGGGACGCTCACCGCGGACTACCTCGCCGCGCACGCGCCCGAGGGACTGCGCTGGGCGATCGCCGGACGCAGCGAGGACAAGCTGCGGCGGTTGCGGGAGCGGCTGCCGGGCGACGCGCAGCCCGGGGTGCTGCGCGCCGACGTGTCGGACCCGGCCTCGCTGCGCCGGCTCGCGGAGCACGCGCGCGTCGTGGCGACGACCGTGGGCCCCTATGTGACGTACGGCGAGGAACTCGTCGCCGCCTGCGCGGACACCGGCACCGACTATCTGGATCTGACGGGCGAGCCGGAGTTCGTGGACCTGATGTACGTCCGGCACGACGCACGCGCGCGTGAGACCGGGGCGCGGCTGGTGCACGCCTGCGGGTTCGACGCCGTGCCGCACGACCTGGGCGTGTACTTCACGGTGCGGCAGCTGCCGCAGGGCGTGCCGCTGAGCGTGGGGGGGTTCGTGACCGTCGACGCGACCCTCTCGGGCGGGACGTTCGCCTCCGCCCTCAACCAGTTCGCGCGCGTGCGCGGCATGCGGAACGCGGCGCTGGAACGGCGCCGGCACGAGCCCCGGCTGGTGGGGCGGCGGGCGGTGGCCCCGACGGGTGTGCCGCACTTCGCCAAGGCGGTCGGAGCGTGGGCGCTGCCGCTGCCGACGATCGACCCGCAGATCGTGCGGCGCTCCGCGAAGGCCCTGGACCGCTACGGCCCCGACTTCTGCTACCGGCACTACGCGGCGGTGCGGCGCCTGCCCGTCGCGGTGGGCGGCGCGGCAGCCGTGGGCGGGCTGCTGGCGGCGGCCCAACTGCCGCCCGCCCGGCGCTGGCTGTCGGACCGGCTCAGGCCCGGCGAGGGCCCGGGGCCGGAGAAGCGCGCCAGGAGCTGGTTCTCCGTGCGCTTCGTCGGCGAGGGCGGCGGCCGGCGGGTGTACACGGAGGTCGCGGGCGGTGACCCGGGCTATGGGGAGACCGCGAAGATGTTCGCCGAGTCGGCGCTGTCCCTGGCCTTCGACGACCTGCCGGAGACTGCGGGTCAGGTCACCACGGCGGTGGCGATGGGCGACGCGCTGACCGACCGGCTGCGCGCGGCCGGGATCCGCTTCCGGGTGGTCGCCGAGCGGTGACGGCCGCCGCCGCACCGGCCACGCCCCGGCGCCGCTACCACGCCGCGACGGTGTGGATCATCCCGGCGATCCAGGCGAGTCCGGCCAGTACGGCGCACACGAGCGCGACGGTCACGGCGCGCCCGACCGGCTGGCTGGAACGGGCGGCAGGCTCGGTGGCTCGGTGCGTTGTCATGGCGTCAGCCTGCCGGGGATGCCGGTGCCCGCGGATCCGTACGGGTACTCAGGGGGCGTACCGGGGACGTACTCAGATACCGGTCGCCTGCCGCAGCGCCGCGCGGCACAGGGCGTCCGCCCTGCGGGTGGTCTCCGGGAGCCGGTAGGCCGGGGTGAGGGCCAGGGTGTGGGCGCAGGCGTTGGACAGGCTCGTGCGGTGGCCGACGGAGACGAAGACCGGCTTGACGCCGTCCTGGGTGCGCAGCGCGCTGCCGACCTCCTCGGTGCCCGCGAGCAGCGCGGACCGGCTGCCGCGCGGCGTGTCCGGCTCGTCGTAGGTGAAGGTGAAGGGGTTCTTGGCGACGCCGATGGTGGGCAGGCCGGTCAGGACGCCGAGGTGGCCGGCGAGGCCGAAGCGGCGCGGGTGGGCGAGCCCGTAGCCGTCGCAGACGACCAGGCCGGGCGGGCAGGGCAGGGCGTCGAGGGCGGCCAGCAAGGTGGGGATCTCCCGGAACGCGAGCAGGCCGGGCACGTACGGGAAGGAGATCCGGCCGACGGCGGTGGCCTCGCCGACGACCTCCAGCGTCGCCGCGTCCAGCACGACGGCCGCGGCGGCGACGACGTCCCGTCCGTCGTCGTAGGCCACGTCGACGCCGGTGACGTGGCCCGTGCCGGGCGGCGGGCCCGGCTCGTCGAGCACCACGCGCCCGCGCAGTCGGTCCTGCACGGCGCGGGCCTGTTCCTCGGTCGCGGGCCAGCCCGCGGGAATGCGTACGGTCGTCATGGTGACGCCGAGCGTACGGGCCGGGTGCCGCCGGGGCGCAACTGCCGTACGGGGCAGGCGGGAACGGAGTGCCGGGTGTCACGCATGAAGGCGGTGACAGAGGTCACTCGCCCCCCGTGTGCACGGAGTGGAGCATTCCGTCGTCTCATCCAGTGCACGGCCCGTCCGCCCCGGGAGTCCTGCCAGCCGTCACAAGGAGCAAGGCGTTGTCCATCGTCATCGAGCAGCTCGTCCAGGCCCGCCTCGTGGCCGCCGCGCCCCGCGTGCCGAGCATCCCCGCCACGCTGCACTACGACCGGCGCGACCCGTTCGCCGTCCGCATGACGTTCCCGGCCCCGGCCACCCTGGAGGGCGTCGAGGTCTGCTGGACCTTCGCCCGTGAGCTGCTCGCCGACGGGATGTCCGCGCCCGAGGGCCACGGCGACGTCCGGGTGCGTCCCTACGGGGACGACCACACGGTGCTGGAGTTCCACGCCCCCGAGGGCACCGCCGTCGTGCACGTCCGCTCGGACGACGTACGCCGGTTCCTGGACGCGACGGGCGAGGCCGTACCGGCCGGCACGGAGCACCGCCACCTCGACCTGGACCAGGACCTGGCGGAGCTGATGCGCGACGCCTGCTGAGGGCGTTCCTCTCACTGCCTTCGCTCAGCGGACCGGCGCTTGCCCGTACCGCCGCTCAGCGGACCGGTGGTTCTCCGTGTCACCGCTCAGCGGAACAGCGGCTCTCCGCCTCCGCTCAGCGGACCGACGGCACCGGCTGCGACGACAGTGCCGCGCACAGTTCGGGCAGCACGTACCCCAGGCCGGGTGCCTGTGCCGCGCGCCCGGTCAGCTCCTGGACGCGCCGTTCCAGGCGGGCGCGGTCCCCGTCCGGCACCAGCGTGCCCGGCTCGGCGGCCACGGCGAGGGCGACGAGTGCCGCGTCGGCCTCGGAGACCTCCCCGGCCGGCAGCGGGCCGTCGAGCACACGCGTGACCTGCTCGCGCAGCGCGGCCACGTTGGCGGCCCGGGCGGGCGCGTACTCCACGGACGGGAACAGCCCGAGCACCCGGTGCCGCTCCGCGCGCACGTACCCGGCCGCGACCAGCTGCTCCCGCACGGCGTCCGCGGTGATGCGGGCGTGCAGCGTCACCCAGACGCGCCAGGGGTGCGGCAGGGACTCGCGGACGAGTCCCAGCAGGCCGTCGAGGACGGCGTCCCCGGTGGCGGAGTCCAGGTCGGCCGGGGTGGCGATGCCGTCGTCGTCGACGAGCAGCCCGGTGCGGGCCAGTTCGGTGAGGGCGCCGGCCCGTACCAGGTGGCGCGCCGTCCGCGGCCCCGTGGCGTCGCGCGCCAGCAGCTGGAGCCGGGCGGGCAGGGCGAGCGAACCGTGGAACACGGGGCCTCCTCGGGAAGTCGGGCGGGCGGCGCGGAAATGCGTTGACACCCCACCCGCCCCCTCCTACGGTGAATGGCGGTCCTGTTGCCGTCGATGGGAGAAGGACGTTGCTCCTCTGAGGTCCTGAGACACCGAGTCACACCCGTGTGGGGTGTGCGTCGTGTGCGACCTCGGCGTTCGAGCCGTCCTTGCGGAACAGGGCTTTCCTCAT
This sequence comes from Streptomyces sp. NPDC051207, assembly GCF_040682395.1. NCBI lineage: Bacteria > Bacillati > Actinomycetota > Actinomycetes > Kitasatosporales > Streptomycetaceae > Streptomyces > Streptomyces sp. NPDC051207. The sequence goes on from NZ_JBFBAX010000001.1 coordinate 225,995, forward strand.
GCGTGCCCTCCCTTCCGGCTGCCGGTCGTGCCTCGCGGTGTCTCGATACGCGATTGCCCCTGACCGCCCCGAGCAACCGCGAGGCAGCATGTCTACTTTCGTCACCTGTACCTCCCTGTCCTTCGCCTGGCCCGACGGGACGCCCGTCTTCGACGGCCTCGACGCCGCGTTCGGCGCCGGCCGCACCGGGCTCGTCGGCGCCAACGGATCGGGGAAGTCGACCCTGTTGAAGCTGATCGCCGGGGAACTCACCCCGGTCGACGGCACCGTCCGCGTCACGGGCGAGGTCGGTCACCTGCCGCAGAACGTCGCGCTCGACACCGCACTGCGCGTCGACGAGGCGCTCGGCATCGCCGCCAAGCGGGCCGCGCTGCACGCCATCGAGGCGGGCGACGTCACCGAGGAGCACTACGAGACCCTCGGCGACGACTGGGACGTCGAGGAGCGCGCCCTGGCCACGCTCGGTGAGCTGGGCCTCGGCCACATCGGCCTGGACCGCACCGTCGGCGAGGTCTCTGGCGGCGAGTCGGTGCTGCTCCGGCTGGCCGCGCTGCTGCTGCGCGGACCGGACGTGCTGCTGCTGGACGAGCCCACGAACAACCTCGACCTGTACGCGCGGCGGCGGCTGTACGCGGCCGTCGCGTCCTGGCCGGGCGTGCTGATCGTGGTCAGCCACGACCGCGAGCTGCTGGACCTCGTCGACCGGATCGCCGATCTGCGCGACGGGGAGGTCACCTGGTACGGCGGGAACTTCTCGGCGTACGAGGAGATCCTGGCCGTCGAGCAGGACGCCGCCGAGCGCATGGTGCGCGTCGCGGAGGCCGACCTGCGCAAGCAGAAGCGCGAACTGGCCGACGCCCGGGTCAAGTTGGCCCGGCGCAAGCGGTACGGGCAGAAGATGTGGGACCAGAAGCGTGAGCCCAAGGTCGTCATGGGGGCGCGCAAGCGCGCGGCGCAGGAGTCCGCGGGCAAGCACCGCATCATGCACGAGGAGAAGCTCGCCGAGGCGAAGGAGCGGCTGGACGAGGCGGCGGAGGCCGTGCGGGACGACGACGAGGTCCGTATCGACCTGCCGTTCACGGCCGTGCCGCCGGGCCGCGACGTCCTCACGCTGCGGGATCTGGAGCTGGTGTACGGGGCCCGGGTGGCCGGCGCCTTCGAGCTGCGCGGCCCGGAGCGGGTCGCGCTGATCGGGCGCAACGGGGCGGGCAAGACGACGTTGCTGCGCACGATCGCCGGGGAGCTGGCTCCGGTGTCGGGCGAGGCGACGGCGCACGTGCCGCTGCGGTTCCTGCCGCAGCGCCTCGACGTGCTCGACGCGGAGCTGTCGGTCGCCGAGAACGTGGCCCGGTTCGCGCCGGGCGCCACCAACAACCGGATCAGGGCGCGGCTGGCCCGCTTCCTGTTCCGGGGCGCCCGCGCCGACCAGCAGGCCGGCACGCTGTCCGGCGGCGAACGCTTCCGGGCGGCGCTGGCCGCGCTGATGCTGGCGGAGCCCGCGCCGCAGCTGCTCATGCTGGACGAGCCGACGAACAACCTCGACATGGCGAGCGTCCGGCAGCTCACCACGGCCCTGGAGTCCTACGAGGGCGCGCTGGTCGTGGCCAGTCACGACCTGCCGTTCCTGGCGTCGCTCGGCATCACGCGCTGGCTGGAACTGGACGGCGAGCTGAGGGAAACCACGCCGGAGGCTGTCGGGGTTTCCGCCTAGGGGGCCGACCGAGCGGGCGGCGGGACGGCTGCCGGGGTGGCCTCCGAAAGGGGCACCGCGGCAGCCGCTCGGCGCCCGCCCCGTTCTTGGCGCAGCATCTCGGGAGGGCCACAGCCCGGCCCCGAGGGTTTTGCCCGCCCGGGCCCGGCGGGCATGATGGCCGCCAACGGCGCACGGGGCGCATCGGCGGCGCACGTCGGCCGACGGGGCGCCCCCATGATCACCGGGGGCGTACGACGGCAGGCCGGATGCGCCTCTTCGCCCCCTGTGCCGCATGATGGCCCCACCAGCACGTCCTCGATCCGGAGACATTCCCGTGCCCAGCAAGAAGGCCCTCGTCCGCCGCCCCGGTCCGCGCCTCGCCGAAGGGCTGGTGACGCACATCGACCGGGAGAAGGTCGACGTCGATCTCGCGGTCGAGCAGTGGGAGGCGTACGCGCAGGCGCTGCGCGGCAACGGCTGGGAGACCGTCGAGGTCGATCCGGCCGACGACTGCCCCGACGCCGTGTTCGTCGAGGACACGGTCGTCGTCTACAAGAACGTCGCGCTGATCGCCCGGCCCGGCGCCGAGTCCCGGCGCCCCGAGACGGCCGGCGTCGAGGAGGCGGTGGCCCGCCTCGGCTGCTCGGTGAACTGGGTCTGGGAGCCCGGCACCCTGGACGGCGGCGACGTCCTGAAGATCGGCGACACGATCTACGTCGGCCGCGGCGGACGCACCAACGCGGCCGGCGTCCAGCAGCTGCGGGCCGCCTTCGAACCGCTGGGCGCGCGGGTGGTCGCCGTGCCCGTGAGCAAGGTGCTGCACCTGAAGTCGGCGGTCACGGCCCTGCCGGACGGCACGGTCGTCGGGCACATCCCGAAGATGGACGTGCCGTCGCTGTTCCCGCGTTTCCTGCCGGTGCCCGAGGAGTCCGGCGCGCACGTCGTGCTGCTCGGCGGCGGCAAGCTGCTGATGGCCGCGAGCGCCCCGAAGACGGCGGAGCTGTTCGCCGACCTCGGCCACGAGCCGGTCGTGGTGGACATCGGCGAGTTCGAGAAGCTGGAGGGCTGTGTGACATGTCTCTCGGTGCGCCTGCGGGAGCTGTACGCCTGAACCCCTGAACGGAACGCCTCATTCGGCCCCCGGCCTGCGGTCGGGGGCCGCGTCGTGCTCCGGGGCGACACGCCGACCGCCCTTGACCATCACCCGGTTGATCAGGCGTCTTTACGTCACACTAACCTACGGCCTCGTAACCTACGGAAACGTAGCCTACGATTCCGTAGGTTCCCGCATTCCGCTCAGCAGTCCCGATGGAGCCTTTATGACGATCACCACTCCCCACCTCGGCAGCCCCGCCGGCACCTGGACCGACGCCCAGCTGTTGCACGCACTGGAGGAAGTGGTCGAGAAGGAACTCAACCGGCATCTGCAGGTCGCCAAGGACTGGATGCCGCACGAGTACGTCCCGTGGAGCGACGGCCGCAACTTCCCCGGCCTCTTCGAGGACGGCGAGGCCTGGGAGAAGGAGCAGTCGAAGGTCACCGAGATCGGCCGCATCGCCCTCGTGGTCAACCTGCTCACCGAGGACAACCTGCCCAGCTACCACCACGAGATCGCCTCCCTCTTCGGCCGCGACGGCGCCTGGGGCACCTGGGTGCACCGCTGGACCGCCGAGGAGGGCCGGCACGGCATCGTGATGCGCGACTACTTGCTCACCTCGCGCGCCGTCGACCCCGACAAGCTGGAGCAGTTCCGCATGTCGCACATGAGTGAGGGCTTCGAGTCCGACAACCGCCACTCCATGCTGCACTCGGTCGCCTACGTCGCCTTCCAGGAACTCGCCACCCGCATCTCGCACCGCAACACCGGCCACCAGTCCGGCGACCCGGTCTGCGACCGCATGCTGGCGCGCATCGCGACCGACGAGAACCTCCACATGGTCTTCTACCGCAACCTGCTGAAGGCCGCCTTCGAACTCGCCCCCGACATGACGATGCAGGCCGTGCGGGACGTCGTGGTCAACTTCCGCATGCCCGGCCACGGCATCCCCGGATTCGAGCGGGCCGCGGCGCAGATGGCCATCGGCGAGGTCTACAACCTGCGGATCCACCACGACGACGTGCTCCAGCCGGTGCTGCGCTTCCTGAGGATCATGGAGATCGACGGTCTCGGCCCCGAGGGCGTGAAGGCGCAGGAGGAGCTGGGCATGTACATGGACGGCCTGGACGCCGAGGCCGCCAAGTTCGACGAGAAGCTGGCGGCGCGCAAGGCCCGCATGGCGGCGCGCGCGAGCGCCTGACGACGGCGCCGCCCGGGCCCGGATGTCCCGGGCCCGGGTGTCCGCGCGGCCCCGCCGGTCAGCGGCCGGTGCGCCTGAGCTCCAGCCGTTCCTTCTCCGACAGGCCGCCCCACACACCGAAGCGCTCGTCGTGGTTGATGGCGTAGTCCAGACAGGCGGAGCGCATCTCGCACATGCCGCAGATGCGCTTCGCCTCGCGCACGGAACTGCCCGGCTCCGGAAAGAAGAAGTCGGCCCCCGTCTGCGCGCACAGGGCGCGCTCCTGCCAGGCGGTGTCGGCCGGGGTGATCGTCTCGAAGTGCATGAGCGCGATCGTGCCGCGCGCTGAAAAACGTTCGATCAACGCGCGATCAACGCCTTCGCGCAGGGCCCCCGGCCGCACCGATGGTCGCGCGGCGCGCGGCGCGACGCACGGCGGCGCGCGGAAGCGGGGGGAAACCCGAGGAGTCCCTCCGTCACCGCCCCCACCACCGAGCGCCGCCCGGCCTTGCCGCGCCGCACCCCGGTGCTCCAGCCCAGACCGCGGCAGGGTGGCCAGGGCTGAGCACCCTCGCCCCGCGCGCCTCCCGGGGCGGGCCGGCTACGCGGACGCGCGGCGCACCAGCGTCGTCGGCAGCACCACGCTCGACGGCGCGCCGACCGGCGCCCCGGACGACTCGTCCCGGTCCAGGCCGCGCAGCAGCAGCCGGGCCATCAGCCGGCCCATCCCCTCTATGTCCTGGCGGACCGTGGTGAGCGCCGGGTCGGTCTGCTCGGCGACCGCCAGCATGTCGTCGAAGCCGATCACGGCGACGTCGTCGGGCACCCTCCGCCCGTGCTCGCGCAGCACCCGCAGCGCGCCGGCGGCGGTCAGGTCGTTCGCGGCGAACACGGCGTCCAGGTCGGGGCAGCGGTCGAGGAGTTCGCGCATGGCCCGCTCACCGCCCGCGGGGGTGAAGTCGGCCTCGGCGACCAGCCGCGGGTCGGCGTCGGCCGTGACGTCCCGGAAACCGTCGAGCCGGTCGACCGCCGACGTCTGGTCGAGCGGGCCGGTGATGTGGGCGATGCGGCTGCGGCCCAGCGCGACCAGGTGCCGCACGGCCTCCCGGGCGCCGCCCCGGTTGTCGCTGTCGACGTACACGACACCGCTCCTGCCGTCGCTCCAGCCGGGCCGGCCGCCGAACACGGTCGGGATGCCGGCCCGCTGAATCAGCCCGGGGAGGGGGTCGTCCAGGTGGAGCGAGAACACCAGCGCCCCGTCGACGTGCCCGCCGGAGAGGTAGCGCGCGACCCGCGTGTGGTCGTCGCGGCCCTCGGTGAGCAGCAGCACGAGCTGGTTGTCGTACGCCGTCAGCTCCTTGCTGATGCCGCGCAGTTGCATGGCGAAGTAGGGGTCGGCGAAGACCCTGGCCTCCGGTTCGGCGATGACGACGGCGACGGCGTCGTGCCGCCGGGTCACCAGGCTGCGGGCGGCCTGGTTCGGCACGTATCCGAGCTCCTCGACGGCTCGCCGGACCCGTTCCACCAAACTTTCGCGTACTCCCTCCGCGCCGTTCACCACCCGGGACACGGTGGCCCGCGAGACCCCGGCCCGCGCGGCCACGGCCTCCAGCGTGGGACGCGGCGCTGTCTCGGTCACTTCGGGGCTCCTGCTCGTTCTCGGCGGCTGCCGCTCAGGATAGCGCCGGGCGGAGCAGGGAGTGACGGCGGACTGAGAGCGCTCTCTCGTTCGGGGAAGGGCGTGGCCGGCTGCCGGTCCCGGCGCCGCACGGGCGCCGCACGCCCTCACGGCGCCGACTGACCGGCCCACCCGCCCCCGCCGTCGGGAAAAGCCGCGTCAGTGCTTGTGCGGCTCGTGCGGCTCGTACCCGGGAATCGTCCCGTCCGCCTTCTTCACCAGGAACAGGCCGACCATCCCCATGTCCGAGTGGCTCTGCACATGGCAGTGGTACATCCACGCCCCGGCCCCGACCCCCTCCCCCGCGATCACCTGGAAGCCGAAGGAGTCGGCGGGACCGACGATCTTGTTGTCGATCACCTGGCTCGGGTCCTCGGGCCCGGTGAGCGTGCCCGTGCGGTTGTCCGCCCAGCGGTGACCGTGCAGGTGGAAGGTGTGGTAGTACTCGCCGTGCGTGATCACCACGAACTCGACGCGGTCGCCCACGGTGGCCTCGAAGTCGGGACCGGTGTGCGGCGGCCTGTTGTTGATCGTCATGTCGTTGAAGACGACCGTGTGCGTCCTGTCGGGCAGTACGTCCCCCTTGCGGCGCACGATCACCGGCCCGTACAGCCCTTTGCGGATGCCGCCCGTGCCGTGCTCGGTGCCCACCACGTGATCGTGGTAGTGCCAGTAGCCCGCGCTGCCCGCCCGCCAGGTGCCGTCCTTGCGGCGGCCGGGTGCGTGGGTGCGCCAGGTGTAGGTCCGGGTGCCGCCGGGCTCCACGTCGCTCTTGTTCGCCTTCGTGCCGTCGCTGAAGATCTCGTAGTCCAGCCCGTGGACGTGCAGGCTCACCGGCACGTCCATCGCGTTCTCGAACTCGATGTGCAGCGTGTCGCCCTCGTTGAGCTCGATCAGCGGGCCGGGGACGCTCGCCCTGCCCTTCTCCAGGCCGTAGCCCATCCGCCCGTCGGCGAGCCTCTCCGCGTACAGCTTGACGCGTCTCACCTCGCCCCCGGCCGGTGCCGTCCTGGCCGGTCCGTCGGCGGCGCCGGCGGTGGACCCAGGGGTGAGGGACAACGATGTCGCGACGGCCGCGCCACCCAGCAGCACCCGTCGGTTGAAGCCGCGTCTGTCCATGCCGAACTCCCCATCCCGATGCGGTAGGTGACGGTCTGTAGGGGGACGTAGCTGTGCGGAACCTGTGCGACGGTACCGACCCGCCGCAGGTTTATCCACACTCAGGACAAAGTTCGTTGAATCCCCTTGTTACCTATTGGCGAACCACACAAAGAGGTCTAGCTTCCTTGGCGCTGTTGCCGCGACCGAGGAGGGGTGGGTGACCACGTGCGATCCACATCGCATCAACGGCCCGTGCATTTACGAGGGTTGAGCGCGAGAAGCACCGGAGGGAGAGTCCGGGTGGCGTCCCTGACCGCCGGATTCGTCGCCGCGGGGCTGCTGTCGGCGCCCGCCGCCGACGCGGGTCCGCTGCCGGAACCGCCCATGACAACGATGTCCGTCGCGTCGCCGCCCGGTGGCGCGAACGTACGGGTGCTGCTGTTCCACGGCTCCGCCGCCGAGGAGGAGAGCCCGGTCGTGAACGCCGGGATCGAGGCCGTGGAGCGGATCGGCCAGTCGGGCCCGGCGGGCGAGCGCTTCCGGGTCGAGGCGACGGACGACGCCTCGGTCTTCACCGACGGGGCCCGGCTGGGGCGTTACCACGCGATCGTGTTCCTGACCGGCGGCGGTGACGTCCTCGACCCGGACCAGGAGGCAGGCCTGGAGGCCTACATGGAGGCCGGCGGCGGCTTCGTCGGCCTCCACGACGCGGCCCGCGCGGAGCCGTACTCGGACTGGTTCACCGGTCTCATCGGTGCCCGGCCGGCCGCGTCCTCCCCGGCGACCGTCCAGCGGGCCACGGTCGAGGTCGGTGACCGGCGGCATCCGGCCACCAAGGACCTGCCGGTGGAGTGGAAGCGGCCGGACCGCTGGCCGAACTGGGTGAAGAACCCCTCCGGTAAGGTGCACACGGTCGCCCGGGTGCGGGAGTCGACGTACCGGCCGGGGCCGGCCGCCAACGGCTGGGACCATCCGGTCAGCTGGTGCCGGGACTACGACGGCGGGCGGTCGTTCTACACCGGCATGGGCGGCACGGTCTCCTCCTACGACGAGACCGACTTCCGCGCCCATCTGCGCGGCGCGCTGCTGTGGGCGACCCGCATCGCGCAGGCCGACTGCAAGGCCACCATCGACGGCAACTACCAGGCCGAGCGCCTCACCCGGCCCAACCAGCCCGGGCAGAACGACCAGATCGGCGAGCCGCACGGGCTGGTCACCGCCCCCGACGGCCGGGTGTTCTTCATCGGCCGGGGCGGCGCCGACGCCTCCCGGCCCGTGATCACCGACTGGAACGACCCCGGCATCGGCAAGGGCACGGGCGAAATCCACGTCTACGACCCCAGGACCGGGAAGGTCACCCTGGCCGGCGAGCTGACCGTCTTCGGCAACAAGGGCGGCGGCGACGAACTGACCAAGGTCGAGGAGGGCCTGCTCGGCATCGAGCTCGACCCCGGCTTCGCGGACAACGGGTGGGTGTATCTGCACTACACCCCGCACTCGGAGATCAACCGCGACACGCACATGGCCGAGCGGCGGGTCTCCCGGTTCACCTTCGACCACGCGGCGGGCAGGCTGGACCTCGGCAGCGAGAAGGTGCTGCTGGCGTGGCCGGTCCAGATCCACAGCTGCTGCCACGCGGGCGGCGGGATGGCCTGGGACTCCAAGGGCAATCTCTACATCGCCACCGGCGACAACAACTCCAGCGGATTCAGCGGGGGTTACTCGGGCAACAACCCGCAGCCCGCCTTCCAGGGCGTGTCGTTCGCCGACGCGCGCCGCACCGCCGGCAACACCAACAACCTCAACGGCAAGATCCTGCGCATCCACCCGGAGCCGGACGGGACGTACACCCTCCCCGACGGCAACCTCTTCACCGGCCGGGAGACCGACGAGGGCGGCGGGAAGACGCGCGGCGAGATCTATGTGATGGGCGTGCGCAACCCGGCGCGCATCTTCGTCGACAAGTCGACCGACATTCTGTACGCGGGCTGGGTCGGGCCCGACGCCGGTCAGCCGTCGCCCACCTGGGGCCCGGCGAAGTACGACACGTTCGCCGTGATCACGGAGGCGGGCAACCGGGGCTGGCCGTACTGCATGGGCAACAAGCAGCCCTACCGGGACCGCAATCTGCCGGACCCGTCCCAGCCGCTCGGCTGGTACGACTGCGACCGGCCGAGGAACGAGTCGCCGCACAACGACGGCCTGGTCAACCTGCCGCCGGTCACCGGCAACAACATCTGGTACGCACCGCAGGGCGGCGCACCGGACTTCCCGCGCGACGCGAACGGCGTCCCGTCGTACAAGGCGGAGGAGGCCGGCTACCGGCTGCCGTGGCTCAAGGGCGGCGGCCAGGCCGCCATGAACGGCCCCGTCTACCGCTACGACGCGGCGGGCACCAGCGCGACCAAGTGGCCGCCGTACTGGGACGGCAAGTGGTTCGTCGGTGACTTCTACGACGCGGGACAACCCCGCAACGCCGTGCTCATGGACCCGCGGACGCAAGGGGACGGCGGGTTGCCGGTGCACTCGGAGTCGCTGAAGGGGATCGTGCCGGTCGGCAACGACGGCATCAAGAACCTCATGGACTGGAAGTTCGGCCCGGACGGCGCGCTGTACGTCCTCGACTACGGGCGGGGCTTCTTCACCTCGGACGCCAGGTCGGCGCTGTGGCGGGTCACGTACACCGGCGGCGGGCCGACGCCCGCCGCCGACCAGCTGGTGAGGAGGAGCCGGTGACACGGCTGACACGGCACGGACGGGTCTGGGCCGCCCTGCTGGCCGGGCTGCTGATGACGCTCGGCCTGCAGACGGGCGCCGCCGGGCAGGACACCCCGTCGGCGCGGGCCGCGCAGGTCCTCACCTGGACCGCGGGCGACGACATCACGGCGTACACGTCCGCTCCCGCGACGGCGGTGGCGGGAGCGGCGACGGTCGTCTTCGAGAACAGCGCGGCGACCGGCAACACCACCGGCATGCCGCACACGCTGACGTTCGTCACGAGCGACCCCGAGTACAACAGCGACGTGCAGCTGAACATCCTGGCGAGCCCCAACGACGACCAGAGGGGCCGGCACACCGCCGAGGTCACGCTGACGCCCGGCCGGTACCTGTACCACTGCACGATCCCCGGGCACGGGGAGATGCGGGGCGTCCTGGTGGTGACCGAGGGTGAGGGCGACGACACCACGGCGCCCGAGGCGACGGCCGAGGTCAGCGGGGTGCGGAACGCCGAGGGGCAGTACGTGGGCTCGGCGAGCGTGGCGATCAGTGCCACGGACGCGGGCGGTTCCGGCGTGGACCGGATCGAGTACGCGCTCGGGGCCGACGGCGCCTGGCAGCCGTACACGGCGCCGGTCGTGGCCGACCGGGCCGGCGACCACACCGTCCGCTACCGGGCGCTGGACAGGGCGGGCAACGTGTCGGCGGAGGAGAGCGTCACGTTCACCGTCGTCGCCCCGCCGTCGGACGACACCACGCCGCCGGACACCTCGGCGACGGTCAGCGGTGAGCGCAACCCCGACGGGACGTACGTCGACATGGCGACAATCACCGTCACCGCCTCCGACACCGGGTCCGGCGTCAACGGCATCGAGTACGCGCTCGGGGCCGACGGCGCCTGGCGGCCGTACACCGCGCCCGTGATGGTGCACGAGGCCGGCACGCACACCGTGCGGTACCGCGCCACCGACCGGGCGGGCAACGTGGCCGCCGTCAAGAGCGTCGAGTTCACCGTCGTCGCGGCGCCGCCGCAGGACACCACGCCGCCGGTGACGGGCGTGACCGTGGAGGGCACGAGGAACTCCGGCGGCGCGTACGTCGGCAGTGCCCGGGTGACGATCGCGGCGACGGACAGCGGCGGTTCCGGTGTCGCCGGTGTCGAGTACTCGCTCGACGGCGGACCGTACCTGGCGTACACCGCGCCGCTGATCGTGGACCGGGCCGGCGCCCACAGCGTCGCCTACCGCGCGACCGACAGGGCCGGCAACACCTCCGAGCCGCGCACGGTGAGCTTCACGGTGGTGGCCGGGGGCGGGGTGCCCGCGCCCGGCTGTCCCGAGTACGACGAGCGGCTGACGGTGATCGTCGGCACGGTCGACTCGGGCGTCCCGAACCGGGTCACGAACAACCGGTGCCGGATCAACGAGCTGATCGAGGACGAGAAGGAGTGGTCCTCGCACGCCCTGTTCCTCAAACACGTGAAGTCCGTCCTGGACGCGCTGCTGAAGGAAGGGGCCGTCGACCAGCGCGAGGCCAACGCCGTCCAGCGGGCCGCCCGACAGTCCGGGATCGGCAAGCCGGGGCAGACCGACGGTTACCGCAGGATCCTGGACGGCACCGCGGAGTCGTTCGCGCGGTGGGAGCAGGTCGGCGGCGGTTCGTTCGCGCTGAACGCGGACGGGTCGATCACCTCGGGCACCACCAAGCCGGGGCTGGGCATGCTGTGGTTCCCGGAGCGCAAGTACGGCGACTTCTCGCTGCGGCTGCAGTGGCGTGACGACGCGCCGGGCACGGGCAACGCCAACTCCGGTGTGTTCGTGCGGTTCCCGTGGGTCCACGACCATCCGGAGGAGCCGCGGCCGGCGTGGGTGGCCATCACGTACGGGCACGAGGTGCAGGTGTTCGACCGGCCCGACGGCGACCTGTACAAGACGGGGTCCGTGTACGGCTTCGACCGCGTGGGCCTGTCCGGTGCGGGCGTGACCCCGAAGGGCACCTGGAACGACTACGAGATCCGGGTGGTCGGCCAGCACTACTCGGTGTTCCGCAACGGCGTGCTGATCAACGAGTTCGACAACACCGGCGGTCAGGTCTTCGAGCCGCCGCGCGCGGACGACCCGGGCACGGACGGGCGGCGCTTCGCCTCCGGCTACCTCGGGCTCCAGGTGCACGGCACGACGGACGTGGTGTCGTACCGGGACGTGCGCATCAGGGAGCTCTAGGACTCCTGCTTCCTGGCCCTGCTCGGCTGCACCCGCCTGGGCTCGCCCGGCATCTTCGGATACTCGGGCGGGTACGGCAGATCGCCGAGCCCGTGGTCGTGCTCGTCCTTCGTCGCCAGCTCCAGCAGGGCGTCGAGGGAGTAGGCATGGTCGTCCATGTCCGCGTGCACGTCGCCGAGTTCGGCGAAGCGCGCGGGCATGGACGCGATGTCGAAGTCCCGCGGGTGGGCCTGCCCGACCTCCTCCCAGCGCAGCGGCGCGGAGACGGGGGCGTGCGGGTGGGGCCGTACGGAGTAGGCGGAGGCGATGGTGCGGTCGCGGGCGGTCTGGTTGTAGTCGAGGAAGATCCGCTCGCCGCGTTCCTCCTTCCACCACTTGATCGTCACGCGGTCCGGCATGCGGCGTTCCATCTCGCGGCCGACGGCGATGGCGGCGCGCCGCACCTGGGTGAAGGTCCAGCGGGGCTCGATGGGCACGAAGACGTGCAGTCCCCGGCCGCCGGAGGTCTTGGGCCAGCCGCGCAGGCCGCCGAACTCGTCGAGGACGGCGCGCAGTTCGTGGGCGGCGCGAGCGGCGTCGTCGTAGTCGGTGCCGGGCTGCGGGTCGAGGTCGATGCGCAGTTCGTCGGGGCGGTCGACGTCGGCGCGGCGTACCGGCCAGGGGTGGAAGGTGAGGGTGCCGTACTGGGCGGCCCACAGCACGGCCGCCTCCTCGGTGGGGCACATCTCGTCGGCGCTGCGTCCGCTGGGGAAGGTGATGTGGGCGGTGGGGATCCAGTCGGGCATGTTCTTGGGGGCCCGTTTCTGGAAGAAGGACTCGCCGGTCACTCCGTCGGGGTAGCGCTCCAGGGTGGTGGGGCGGTCGCGCAGGGCGCGCAGGATGCCGGGGCCGACGGCCACGTAGTACCGGGCGAGGTCCAGCTTGGTGAAGCCGCGCTCCGGGAAGAACACCTTGTCCGGGCTGGACAGCCGTACGGTCCGGCCGCCCGCTTCCAGTTCCACCGCGTCACCCATGCGGCCACGGTAGGCGCAGCGGACGAACCTCGCACACCGGGCGGAGGGGATGTTCCGGGCGCAGAATCGGACCATGGATCTCCCGGTCATGCCGCCCGTGAAGCCGATGCTCGCCAAGTCCGTGGCGAGGATCCCGCCGGGCATGCACTACGAGGCGAAGTGGGACGGGTTCCGCGCGATCGTGTTCCGCGACGGGGACGAGGTGGAGCTGGGCAGCCGCACCACGAAGCCGCTGACGAGGTATTTCCCGGAGCTGGTCGCGGCGCTGCGGGAGCGGCTGCCCGAACGGTGCGTGCTGGACGGGGAGATCGTGATCGCCCGGGAGGGGCGGCTCGACTTCGACGCGCTGACCGAGCGGATCCATCCGGCGGACTCGCGGGTGCGCACCCTGGCCGAGCGGACCCCGGCCTCGTTCGTCGCCTTCGACCTGCTGGCCCTGCACGACGAGTCCCTGCTGGACGTGCCGCTCACCGACCGGCGCGCGCTGCTGGTCCGGGCGCTGTCGGGGGTGACGGCGCCGGTGCACGTGGCGCCCGCGACGACGGACGTGGAGGTGGCCGGGCGGTGGTTCGAGCAGTACGAGGGCGCCGGCCTGGACGGCGTCGTGGCGAAGCCGCTCGGCGTGCGCTACCTCCAGGACGAGCGCGCGATGTTCAAGGTCAAGCACGAGCGGACGGCGGACGTGGTGGTCGCCGGGTACCGGCTGCACAAGAGCGGCCCGGTCGTCGGCTCGCTGCTGCTCGGGCTGTACGACGACCGGGGCGTCCTCCAGCACGTGGGCGTGTCGGCGGCGTTCCCGATGAAGCGGCGCGCCGAGCTGGTGGAGGAGCTGGCGCCGCTGCGGATGGACGACGTGTCCGGCCACCCCTGGGGGGCGTGGGCCGACGAGGCGGCGCACGAGACGGCGCGGCTGCCGGGGGCGCCGAGCCGCTGGTCGGGGAAGAAGGACCTGTCGTGGGTGCCGCTGCGGCCGGAGCGGGTGGCCGAGGTGGCGTACGACCACATGGAGAACGGGGCGCGCTTCCGGCACACGGCGCGGTTCCGCCGCTGGCGCCCGGACCGCACCCCGGAGAGCTGCACGTACGCCCAGCTGGAGGAGCCGGTGCGCTACGACCTCGCGGAGATCTTCGCGCCGCCCGAGTGACGCGGCGCGCGTGGCTCAGGGTTCGATCAGCACCTTCACCGCGCCGTCCTGCTTGCGCTGGAACATCCCGTACGCGTGGGGCGCGTCGGTGAGCGGCACGCGGTGCGTGGCGAAGTCGTCCACGCCGAGGGGGTCCTCGTCCGTGAGGTAGGGCAGGATCTCGTCGCTCCAGCGGCGCACGTTGGCCTGACCCATGCGGATCTGGAGCTGCTTGTCGAACATCGTGAGCATCGGCATGGGGTCGGCCATGCCGCCGTAAACGCCGACGAGGGAGAGGGTGCCGCCGCGGCGGACGAGTTCGATGGCGGTGTAGAGGGCGGCGAGCCGGTCCACGCTGAAGCGTTCGGCGAGCGGGCCGCTCAGGCGGCGGGGCATCATCGCCGCGGCCTGCTGGACCAGGCGGGCGGCGGCACTGCCGTGCGCCTCGGTGCCGACGGCGTCGATCACGGCGTCGGGGCCGCGGCCGTCGGTCTCGTCCCGGATGGCGGCCACGAGTTCCTTCTCGCTGTCGAAGGCCCGCAGGTTGTACGTCTCCACGCCCCGGGAGCGCGCCCGGCGCAGCCGTTCGGGCACCAGGTCGACGCCGAAGACGCGCCCGGCGCCGCGCACCTGGGCGATGCGGCAGGCCATGTCGCCGATGGGCCCGAGGCCGAGGACGGCGACGGTGCCGCCCTGGGGGACATCGGCGTAGGCGACGGCCTGCCAGGCGGTGGGCAGGACGTCGGAGAGGTAGACGAAGCGGTCGTCGGGCGGGCCCTCGGGGACCTTGATGGGGCCGTAGTGGGCCTGCGGGACGCGCAGGTACTCGGCCTGGGCGCCGGGGACGGCGCCGTACAGGCGGGTGTAGCCGAACAGCGCGGCTCCCATGCCCTCGCTGGTGACCTGGGTGGTCTCGCACTGGGTGGGCAGCCCGGTGGAGCACATGAAGCAGTGTCCGCAGGCGATCTGGAAGGGGACGACCACCCGGTCGCCCGGCTTGAGGTGGGTGACCTCGGCGCCGACTTCCTCGACGATGCCCATCGGTTCGTGCCCGAGGATGTCGCCGGGTGTCATGAACGGGGTGAGCACTTCGTACAGGTGGAGGTCGGAGCCGCACAGGCCGGTGGACGTGATGCGGATGACCGCGTCCGTCGGCTCCTGGATCTTCGGATCGGGCACGGTCTCCACGCGCACGTCCCTCTTGCCCTGCCAGGTCACTGCCCTCATCGCGGCCCGCTCCCTCCGTCGGCGTCCGGTCCTCGGGTGCGGCCCGGGTACCCGGCGCCCCTGCGCCGAACCTCGCCGTGGGCCGTTCGGCCCATTCACCGGACGCGACCGTATCCAACCGGGTATGGCCAGATTTGACTGGACAAGCGCACAATCGAGGCAACAGGACAGGGTGGGCGACGGTGGCCAAGGGACGAGGGGCGCGCCGGGGGCGCGCCACGACGACGGCAGCGGTGCTGGCCGGGGCGGTGACGGCGGCACTGGCGGCGGGCTGCACGTCGGGCGGGGACCCGGCGGACGACGGCCGGGCAGCGAGCCGCGGCCCGTCGCGCGGCACGGCGCAGACCACCGCCTCCGTCCTCGCGGTGAAGATCGACAACGCGCCTGCCGCCCGGCCGCACACCGGGCTCGAGGCCGCGGACGTGGTGTACGTGGAACCGGTCGAGGGCGGGCTGAGCCGGCTGATGGCCGTCTACGCGACGCAGTTCCCGGCGGCCGTCGGGCCGGTGCGCAGCGCCCGCGAGTCCGACCTCGAGCTGCTGGCGCAGTTCTGGCGCCCGACCCTCGCCTTCTCGGGGGCGCAGGGCAAGCTCAAGCCGTTGCTGAAGGACGCCCCGCTGCGGGCCGCCTCGCCGGACCAGGAGCGGGACGGCTACTTCCGCGAGCCCGGGCGGGCCGCGCCGCACAACCTCTACGTGCGGCCCCACCGGCTGATGCCGTCCGCGCCGGGCGCGGACGCGCTGACGACCGGCTTCCGGTACGGCGCGGCGCCGGCGGGCGGCCGGGCCGAGCACACGCACACGGTGCGCTATCCGGCGGCCCGCTTCACCTTCACCTGGTCGGACAGCCGCGACGGCTGGCTGGTGGCGATGGACGGCAGGGCGAGCGCGCCGCAGCCGGCTCCGGCGACCGTCGTCGTGCAGTACGTGACCGTCCGCGAGTCCGCCTTCCGTGACTTCCTCGGCAACAACTCGCCGTACACCGAGACGGTGGGCTCCGGGAGGGCGACGGTGCTGCGCGACGGGCGGGCGCACGACGTCGCCTGGAAGCGGCCGTCGGCCACGCAGGGGACGTCGTTCACGCAGGCGGACGGCGCGCCGGTGAACTTCGCCAGGGGCCAGGTGTGGGTGGTGTTCGCGCAGGCTCCCGGCAAGGGCTGAGCGCACTCGTCGCACGGACCCCCACACCGGCGGGTACGGCGGTCAGGGCCGCGTGAGGAAGGGCTCCCCGGGGGTTGCGGGGCCCCTCGGCCGCGTCGGCGACGCGCCGGACGAGATCGAGCAACTGGGCCTGTTCGGCGGCGGATCACCTCGCGGTGCACCACCCGGAGCGGGTGACGTCGCTGGCCGCTGCGGGGTGCCGGCGGCGAACTCGGCGCTCGCGGCGGCGCAGCGGGTGCCGGCCGGGGAGCCCGGAGGGGACGGCGCGTAGCACCCGGCCCCTCCGTCGGTCACCGCAGGGCCGCGCCGGCCGCCAGGAGTTCCTCCGCTCGGGCCGCGAGGCCGTCCGCGCCGCAGGAGCGGGCCAGGGCCAGGCCGCGCTCCAGCTCCGCCGTCGAGCGGGCGGCGATGCCGTACTCGACACGGGCCACGGCGTGTTCGTACTGGCAGGGCGAGGCCTCCAGCCGGGCGACGGCCTGCTCGGCGAGCCGTACCGCGCGCCGGCCCGTCTCCAGGGCCGCCGCGCAGCGCAGCGCCTCCCCTATGGCGGTGTCCGTGCCGAACCGCTCGGCCTGCCGGCGGGCGTCCGCGGCCAGGCGCGCGGCACGCGCCGGGTCCTCGGCGGCCAGCGCGCGGGCGAGGTCGACGGCCCACGGCGTGAGCACCGGGTTGTGGTGGCCGCGCGAGGCGGCGGCCTTCCCGGCCGCCTCCAGCTCGTTGACGCCCTCCTCGGTGCGGCCGGTCGCCAGCAGCAGCCTGCCGCGCACCGAACGCGGGTCCGGCATGACGATCGTCGCCGGGTACGGCGGCGCGAACCCGTGGCGCTCCGCGATGTCCCAGGCCTCCTCGACGTGGCCGCGGGCCAGCAGTGTGTCGACGAGGTTGCACGTCGCCGACCAGTACAGCGGCAGGCCGCGGCCGACCCGCTCGGCCAGGCGCAGGGACTCGCGCAGCGCCTCCTCCGCCTCCCTGAGGCGGCCCCGCCTGCGGTGGCCGAGCCCGACGTAGGCGTACGCCAGGGCGAGGTGACCGCCGCTCCAGCCTGCCGACTCGTACGCCCGCAGCGCCTCGTTGTAGAGGCTCTCGGCGCGGTCGAGGCGGTCCGTGTAGGCGTACGCGGTGGCCAGCATTAGCGGCAGTTCGATGCCCCACTCGGTGTCCGTCCAGCCGATGCCCGGGGCGAGGCGGCCGTTGACCAGGGCGCGGTCGCACAGCTCGGCGACCTCTTCGGCGTTCTCGCCGTGGGTCATGGCGTCGAAGCCGCGCAGCATGAGCAGGGCGCGCTCGGAGTTGTCGCGGCCGACGCAGGTCGCGGCGAGTTCGGCGAGCCGCTCGCTGCGGCCCGGTGAGGTGACCTTTCCGGCGTGGATGCCCTCCCACATGAACTGCACGGCCTGCAGGCGCATCCGGGCGGGGCCCGGTTCGTGCCGGGCGGCCTCGGCCTCGACGGTGCGGACGGCCTCCTCCACCTGGTTGTTGTGGAGCAGCGCCTGCGACAGGCGGACGACGGCGTCGACGCGGGCCTCGCCGTCGAGGCCGGGCATGCCGAGCGCGGTCCGCAGGTGGCCGATGGTCTTGGCGGGTGCGGTGAGCAGGGTGGCGCAGCCGAGTTCGTACAGCACGCGCGCGTGGACGTCGGGGCGGGGCGGTTCGGCCAGGGCGCGTTCCAGGCAGCGCAGGGCCGCGTCCGGGGCACCGACGGCGAGGTGCTCGCGGGCGGCCTCGCGCAGCTGCTCGACGACTTCCTCGTCGTCGTCCGGGTGGACCTCCAGGAGGTGCCGGGAGGCGGCGGCGACACCCCGGCCGGTGTCCAGGACGAGCTGCGCGGCTATGCCGTGCATGGCGGTGCGCAGGGCGCCGGGGATCGACTTGAGGACCGCGGTGGCGATCAGCGGGTGCACGAATTCCAGGTCGCCGTCGTCCACCGGGCCGGACGCCGGGTCGGGGGCGGTCAGGATGCGGGCGTCGGAGAGGAGTTCGGCGCAGCGCACCGCGTCGCTCCTGCTCATGGTGGCGAGCCGGGCCGCGAGGTCGACGGTGATGTCGCTGCCGAGGATGGCGGCGGCCCAGGCGAAGCGGGTGGCGTCGATGCCGAGCTGTTCCAGCCGGGCGACGAGGCCGCCGCCGCGGGCCGAACGGTTCAGGGCGCGCAGTTCGCCGGCCTGCGCCTCGGTGGGCTGCAGCTCGCTGTCCTGGACCTTGGCGAGGAGTTCGACGGTCTCGTACGGGTTGCCGCCGGTGACGGCCCACACCTCGCGGCAGAACGCGGCGTCGGCGTACTCGCCGAGGGTGGCGCGGGTCAGGCCCGCGGTGCCCTCCGGGGTGAGGGCGTTCAGGGCGGCGCCGGGGCGCCCGGAGACGGCGGACACGGTGTCGAGGTGGCGGGCGCTCTCGCCCGCCACCTCGCCGGGGCGGCGCGTCACGACGAGCAGCACGGACAGGTCGTCCATGCGCTCGGCGAACGCGGCCAGCCAGCGCAGCGTCTCCTGGTCGGCCCAGTGGGCGTCGTCGATGAGCAGCACCAGCGGCCAGTCGCGCCGGGCGAGCCGCCGTACGGCGACGACGAGGCCGTCGCACACGGCCTGCGGGTCGGCCTGCCGCTCGCCGGGTTCCGCTATGCCGAGGGCCGGGCCGGCGATGTCGTACCAGTCGGCGAGGTACTCGCGTGCCTCCTCGGGCAGCATCGACACGAGCGCGGGCTGCAGCAGTTGCCGTACCACATTGAAGGGCACGGATTTCAGCGTCTCGCCGCCGCGCGCCGACCACACCGTGCAGCCGCGGGCCTCGGCGATGCGGCGGGCCTCCGCCAGCAGGGCGGTCTTGCCCAGTCCGGCCTCGCCCCGGAACACCAGCACGCTGCCCGACGAGGAGCGGTCCGCGCACAGGATCCCGACCGCCTCCTCGACGGCGGCGACTTCCTCGTCGCGCTCCCACAGGGAAGCCGAGGCGGCGGCCGTGCGCCGTACCTCCGTCATCCCGCTACCTCCCCAAGTCGCCCGAACGACGTACAGAACCCGAGCGTAGCCGCCCGGTCGGCCCAGTGGTGGATGCTCCGCACAGCAGTTGCCGTGACGGGTGACACCTGGTATCGGTGAAGCGACGTCCCTGCCCCGTGACCAGCGGTGCTGCACCTCACGGATCGTCAAATCTGCTTCGCTCAAAGGTGAATTGGCCCAATGGGAGCACGGGGGCCTCACGGGTGGGGGCGGGGCGGGCGGCCGGGAGCGGGGGGTTCTCATCCGGCTTTCACCGATGCCTCATACGGTGGGGGCATGACGCAGGCGACTCCTCCCGGGTGGTACCCCGACCCCGGGCAGACAAGTGACGGTCCGGCCACCGAGCGCTGGTGGGACGGCAAGGCATGGACGGCGCAGACCCGCCCCGCGGGCGGGGCCGCCGTCTGGGGTCCCCCGGGGCAGCCGCAGGCCGGTGGGGCGTATCCGGTGCACCCCGGGTATCCCGGGTATCCGGTGCACCCGCCGGCGGGGGCGCGGCGCGGCCTGCGCACCGGGACGGTCGTGGCGCTGGCCGTGGTGGTGCTGGCGTGCATCGGCGCCGGCGTGTACGTGCTGTCCGACGACGGCGGCCCCGGGAGCAGCACCGCCTCCTCCTCGGGGGACCCGGGCGGCCGGCGGCCCGGCCCCTCCGAGAGTGAGGACGCGAACCCGTCGCCGGACGGGTCGGAGCCGCCGAGGGTCGAGAGCGGTTCCGTGACCGACGGGATGAGCGGGATAAGCCTGCCCATACCCGACGGCTGGTACGGCCAGGCCCTCGACGTCGGCGCGTCGGTGACGTCCGAGGACGCGTACAAGTGCCCCGGCGACACCTCCAAGACGTGCACCAAGGGCGGCGCGTACTCGGCGCCCTCGGTCGCGCTCGGCACGAAGGGCGACACCCCGGAGGAGGTCGCCAAGGCGGACATCGGCAAGAACGCCGAGGAGTCCTACGGCGGCAGGACCTACGGCTCGATCACCTCGCACGACGTGCTCGCGTCCAGGGCCGTCACGGTCGCCGGGCAGAAGGGCTATCTGGTCCGCTGGAAGGCGGTGACCAGCAAGGGCGCCGACGGCTACGTCCAGTCGCTCGCCTTCCCCTCCCCCACCGCGCCCGGGAACATCGTCGTCGTCCGCTTCGGTGTCGACGCCGACGCGTCCCCGTCCGTGATCGACGAGATCACCAAGGGCATCGAGGTGGCGCACGGCGACGGCAGGGGTCAGGAGGTCTGACGGCCGACGCGCTGCTCGGTGGCGATGGCCGGGTCGCTCACCCCCGGCCGCCCGTTCTCCACGTGGCCCGCGAACCGGCGCAGGAACGCGGGGTCGGCCTCCGACGTGACGGTGAGGTCGTACCAGCGGCGGCTCCGGGCGAGGTCGACGGTGTGCCGCGCGGTGGCGCCGGGGCGTACCGTGACCGTCGCCGGCGCGCCGCCGTAGCCGTTGGTGATCTTGAGGCGGACGGTGCCGGGGCCCGCGTTGGAGAGGGCGAGCCGGATGCCGTCGCCGCTGTGGCGGGCGGTCACCTCGGGGCCGGCGGCGCGGCCACGGCCCCGGAAGGCGCGCAGGAAGCCGTTCGGGCCGTGCACGGTGAGGTCGTGGGACCCCTCCGCGTAGGCCGAGTTCCACGTGTCGGAAATGGTCCGGCCGGCCTCGGTGGTGTACGTCCAGGGGCCGTCGGCGCGGTTGCCGGACGTGACGAGGAACGCGGCGCCCGCCTCGGCGCCGGAGGCGAAGGTGAGCGTGAGCGTCCCCGCGCCGGTGTCGGCGGAGGCGTCCACGTACGGCGCGTACTTCAGCGGGCGGGCGGGGCGCAGGCCGCGCTCCTGCCCGGGCAGCCTCGGGTCGGCCGGCGGCAGCGGACGGTAGTCGGGGTGCCGTTCGCGGTCCTGCGGCTCGTACGCGTCGGTGTCCGGCAGCGCCGCCGGCCTGCTGTCCTTGCGGGAGAAGTCGAAGGCGGACGTCAGCTCGCCGCAGACGGCGCGTCGCCACGGCGAGATGTTCGGCTCGCGGACGCCGAAGCGGCGCTCCATGAACCTCAGGATCGAGGTGTGGTCGAAGGTCTCGGAGCAGACGAACCCGCCCTTGCTCCACGGCGACACGACCAGCATCGGCACGCGCGGGCCGAGCCCGTAGAAGCCCTCCACGTGGGTCCTGCTGCCGGGGAAGACGTCGAGGGAGACGTCGACGGAGGAGCGGCCCTGGGCGTCGGACTTCGGCGGCAGCGGCGGCACGACGTGGTCGAAGAAGCCGTCGTTCTCGTCGTAGGTGATGAACAGGGCGGTCCTCGCCCACACCGCCGGGTTCGAGGTGAGCGCGTCGAGGACCTGCGCGATGTACCAGGCGCCGTAGTTCGACGGCCAGTTGGAGTGCTCGGAGAACGCCTCCGGGGCCGCGATCCAGGAGATCTGCGGCAGCGTCCCGGCCCGCACGTCGGCGCGCAGCCGGTCGAAGTAGCCGTCGCCGTTCTTGACGTCGGTGCCGGTGCGGGCCTTGTCGTACAGCGGGTCGCCGGGCCGGGCCGTGCGGTACTGGTTGAAGTACAGCAGGGAGTTGTCGCCGTAGTTGCCGCGGTAGGCGTCCTCGATCCAGCCCCAGTGGCCGGCGGCGTCGAGGCCGTCGCCGATGTCCTGGTAGATCTTCCAGGAGATCCCGGCCCGCTCCAGGCGTTCGGGGTACGTCGTCCAGTCGTAGCCGAGTTCGTCGTTGCCGAGGACCGGGCCGCCGCCCTTGCCGTCGTTGCCCGTGTGGCCGGACCACATGTAGTAGCGGTTGGGGTCGGTGGAGCCGATGAACGAGCAGTGGTAGGCGTCGCAGACGGTGAACGCGTCGGCGAGGGCGTAGTGGAAGGGGATGTCCTCACGCGTCAGGTACGCCATGGTCGTGGTGCCCTTCGCGGGCAGCCACCGGTCGTACGCGCCGTTGTGGTAGGCGGCCTGGCCGTCGGGCCAGCCGTGCGGGAGCCCTTCCAGGAACTGCATGCCGAGGTCGTCGGCGTCCGGGCGGAACGGCAGCACCTCCCGGCCGTCCTGCTCCTGGTGCCACACCGACTTGCCGTTGCGGAGCCGCACCGGCCGGGGGTCGCCGAAGCCGCGGACGCCGCGCAGCGTGCCGAAGTAGTGGTCGAACGAACGGTTCTCCTGCATGAGGACGACGATGTGCTCGACGTCCTCGATGGTCCCCGAGCGGTGGTTCGCCGGGAGGGCCGCGGCCCGCTGGACGCTGGCGGACAGCGCGGAGAACGCCGTGGTGCCACCCGCGAGTTGGAGGAAACGGCGCCGGTTGACTTCGGGCATGACGGGGGCCTCTCGCACGGAAAAGGGGGGTGGGCCGGCCGGGTGCGACCGAGTGCGCGCGAGAGGGAGTGTTCCAGGAGCGTCGAACGTCAGGAAAGGGTGCGATGGCGGACGCGTGAAAGTCGGCGGTACGCCGTCCGACGGGCGGGACCGGCGGGCGATTCTCCCCGCAAGACGGTGCGCGGGCGTTCATGGACGCGGAGTCGTCGTGGCCCTCCACGGAGATGTCGGGCGGCACGCCCGGACGGCCGCCGTCACTCCGGCGCGCCGACCACCCTCAGATGGGCGGCGGTGCGGCGTGCCCCGCGGTCGCGGGCGGCCGGTGCGCGGCGGGTCTCGCGCAGGGCCAGCGTCAGGCGCGTGTAGCCCATGTCCCGCAGTGTCCGCGGGGTCTCCACGACGATCCGGCACTCGGTGCTGCCCCAGCGCGGGTCGGGGTGCAGCAGCGGGCGCACCGCGCCGTCGTGCTCGACGGCGCCCTTGCCCACGGCGCGGATCCAGTGCGGCAGGCCCTGCCGGTAGGCGGCTTCCATGATCGGGTCCTGGGCGATCTCCCGGCGCACGGCCTGCAGGACATGATCGTGCCCGTGCCGCTCCACGGCGTCCGCGAAGTGCGCCAGCATCGGCAGGCACCAGCTCGACTCGTGCTCGCCGAGGACCGTGCCCGCGTCCGGGTGGAAGAGGACGAACCGCAGGAAGTTGTCCCCCGGCATGGCCGTGGGGTGCGGGCCGATGCCACGGAAGAGCGAGCGGAACGCGCTGTTGGCCAGGACGACGTCCCAGCGGTGGTCCACGACGAGGGAGGGGAAGGGCACGGCCTCCAGATAGCCGGCGTAGTCCCGCACGTACGCCTGGTCGTCACAACCTGCGGGGACGGGCCGCGGCGCCGACCGCTGCCCTCCTGCCTGAAACGCCATCGGGAGGTCACCCCTCTTGCCTATGCGGCCTTCACGCGGCGCCCCGATCCTGCTGCCCAGAAGCTTGTCATGTCAACTATCGTGGCATTTCATGCCCGTCGACGGCTGAAATTGGCCACAGTTGTGGCGAGACCTGGATGTGAGTTCGAGACAGGGGCTACTCTCCGGGAAGTTCACGGCAACCGCTTGTGAGAAGCCTGTGAGAGACGTAGGAGATCTGGCGGTGACGGATGGCACGGAGGGCTTCGAGGGTCCGGGCGTCACGTCTTCCGCCACGCTGACGGCCGTCGTCGCCCGCGTCACCGCACTCGCCGACCGGCTCGGAGTGCCGCACGCCGAAGTTTTCGACGTCGTCCGCCTGTCCGTCGCCTCCGGCGTCCCCGAGCCCGTGGTCAAGGCCCTGCTGAACGGGCGCGACGCGGGCGAACCCGATGTGCAGGCCCGCTTCCTCCAGCGCCTCGACCTGCTGCGCCGCACCCGCCTGAAGCCGAACGGCCGCAAGTACACCCAGCAGGAGATCGCCGACGGCGCCGGCATGTCGCGGCAGCAGGCGGGCGCCCTCATCAACGGCGACCGGCGTCCCACCATGGAGCACTGCGACGCCATCCAGCGCTTCTTCCGGGTGCACGCCGGTTTCCTCACCGCCGAGGACCCCGAGGCGCTCACCGGCGCCCTCCAGCGCACCGAGCAGGAACTGCTGCAGAAGCTCGCCGACACCGAGCGCCGCGCCGCCGCGGCCGCCGACGATCCGCTGGAGCGGCTGCTGCAGGACCACGGCGTCCGCGGGATCGCCTGGCGGGCCGCGCAGCTGCCCACCGACCAGCACCGCGACAAGGTCGCGGAGTGGCTGGACATGCTTCTGGAGAGCGTCAAGCGGCCCGAGTCCTGACCGTGGGGAGAAGTGTGGGAACCGGAAGGGAAATGCGCCGCCTGTGCGGCGAACTGGTCGCGGAGCTGACGCTTCCCGCACCGGCACGGCCCGCCGACCTGTACGGCGCGCTGTGCGACGCGATGAGCAGACGCCGCGGCCGTCCCGTCCTCTTCCGTACGGCCGCCTTCCCGCCCGGCACCGCGAGCGGGCTGTGGCTCGACATGGCCGAGCAGGACCTCGTCGTGATCGAGGAACGCACCGCGCCCGACCACCAGTTGGTGATCCTCGGTCACGAGCTGTGGCACATGAAGGCCGGGCACTGCGCGCACCACGTGGAGGGCGCGGCGGTCGCGGCCCGGCTGCTCGACGACGAGGCCGACCTGCACGCGACGGTCCTGAAGGTGGCGGCCCGTACCCGGTTCGACCTCGCGGACGAGAAGGAGGCCGAGAGCTTCGGCCTGCTGCTGGCGAGCAAGTGCCGCACGTGGCTGGCCGGTTCGTCGCTGCGCGGCCCGGTGCAGCGGGACCGGCTGGCCGGCCGCATCGAGACGTCGCTGGGCTATCCGGGCCGTCAGCAGAGCTGAACGGGGACACCTTCATGCGCATCGGCGCCTACCTCGCCCATCCCAGGCCGGGGAGCTTCAACCACGCCCTGTTCGACACCGTCGTGACCGAACTGCGCGGGCGCGGCTGCCAGGTGCTCGCGCACGACCTGTGCGCCGAGGGCTTCCCGCCGGTGCTGTCCGCCGACGAGACGCAGACCGTACGGGAGGCGGGGCGCGCCGGGGACGAGCAGGTGGCGCTGCACCGCGCCGAGGTGGCGGCCCTCGACGCGCTGGTGTTCGTGCACCCGAACTGGTGGGGCATGCCGCCCGCGGTCCTCACCGGCTGGGTGCAGCGGGTCCTCGTGCCGGGCGTCGCCTACAAGCTGGGCACCGCCGAGGGCGAGCCCGCGGGGCTGCTG
The DNA here is from genome assembly GCF_040682395.1 of Streptomyces sp. NPDC051207. Classification (NCBI taxonomy): domain Bacteria; kingdom Bacillati; phylum Actinomycetota; class Actinomycetes; order Kitasatosporales; family Streptomycetaceae; genus Streptomyces; species Streptomyces sp. NPDC051207. The sequence continues at coordinate 251,247 of NZ_JBFBAX010000001.1, forward strand.
ACGGCGGGCCGGGCGCTCGTCCTGAACACCTCCGACACACCGGCCGACCGCGAGGAGGGCGAGTTCGGCGACCCGCTGGAGAGCATCTGGTCGGCGTGCGTCCTGCCGTACGTCGGCGTGCCCGACGTACGGCGGATCGTCTTCCGTACGGTGTCCGACTCGGCCGACGGGACACGCGCGGCCTGGCTGGCGCGGGCCCGGCGGGAGGCGGCGGCGCTGGTCGCCTGACACGGGCCGGGTGCGGCGCCGCGCCGCCGCACCCGGCAGGGCGCGTTCCGCCAGCGGGGCGTCGCTCCGCCGAGCGGGCGAACCGGCCCGGGACGGGGCCGGATTGTCAGTGGTGGGCGGCAAGCTGGAAGTGCGCCGCCGTACGGGGCGCACGCGCCACGGCGCGGGACATGACGACGCCGACACGGGGAGAGCCGACCGATGCCCACCGCCGTACTGACCGACCGCGAACGCACCGCCGTCCAGGCCTACCTCCGGCTGCTGCACACGGTGCGGGCCGCTCTCGACACGGCGTCGGGCCCGCCGGGCACCGGCCGCGAGCCCGGCGCACGACCCACCGCCCCGCCCGCCATCCCGCCCGTCGTCCCGCCGTCGGTCCTCGCGGAGGCCGAACTGGCCCGGAGGCGGGCCTGAACGGGAACGAGGAGGCGTTCTTCCGGCTGCTGCGCCACTGGTGCCCGGAGCCGTGAAGGCCGGGACGGCGGGCGGAACGCTCGCCGCTCGCCCCGCCGTTCACTCGTGCGTGATCGACACCGCGGTCGCCAGCAGCCCGTGCTGTGCCGTCCAGCGGCCGTCGAAGTGGTCGACGCGGCGGCTGCCGACCCACGGGCCGGGGACGAGGAGCGCGGCGCGGAAGGTGCCGCCAAGGCGGCCGCCCGGGTCGACGGAGATCTCGATGTCGGCCTGGCTGAAGTCCAGCCACTTCCGGGTCAGCGGGAACCACGCCTTGTAGACCGATTCCTTGGCGCTGAACAGCAGCCGGTCCCAGTGCACCTCGGGCCGCTCGGCGGCCAGCAGGCGCAGCCGCTCCGCCTCGGCCGGCAGCGCCACTGCGGGCAGCACGCCGTCGGGCAGCGGCCCGGCGGGCTCGGCGTCGATGCCGAGGGACGCCAGATCGCCGGCGCGGGCGAGGGCGGCGCCGCAGAAGCCCGCGCAGTGGGTCATGCTGCCGACCAGGCCGTCCGGCCAGCGCGGGGCGCCGCGTTCGCCGGGCAGCACCGGCTGCGGGGGCACGCCGAGCTTCTCCATGGCGCGGCGCGCGCAGGAGCGTACGCCGGCGAACTCCCGGCGGCGCTTGGCGACGGCCCGCGCGACGAGCGCCTCCTCCTCGGGGTACAGCGGCGCCTCACCGGCGTCCTCGCCGCCGTGGATCTCCACGACGACGGCGGTGTCCGGCAGCAACTCCTCGATCACGGCGTCCGGTCCTCTCCGGGCAGGATGCGCTTGAGCCGTCCCGGCGGCTGGGGCCGCTTGCGCCACTCACGGGGGTATCCCACCGACACCTCCTCGAAGCGGACGCCGTCGTGCCAGGTGGTCCGGGGGATGTGGAGGTGGCCGTAGACCATGGTGTGCACGCGGAACCGGCGGTGCCAATCCGCGGTCAGCCGGGTGCCGCACCACATGGCGAACTCGGGGTACCACAGGACGTTCGTGGGATGCCGGTCCAGCGGGTAGTGGTTGACGAGCACCGTCGGCAGGTCGTCCGGCAGTTCGGCGAGCCTGCGTTCGGTCTCGGCGACCCGCGCCCGGCACCAGTCCTCGCGGGTGGGGTAGGGGTCGGGGTGCAGCAGGTACTCGTCGTTGCACACGACTCCGGTGCCGTGCGCGTAGGCCAGCCCCTCCTCCTTGGTCGCGGACCCGGCCGGCAGGAACGAGTAGTCGTAGAGCAGGAACAGGGGCGCGACGGCGACCGGGCCGCCCGGGCCCTCCCAGACGGGGTACGGGTCCTCGGGGGTGAGCACGCCGAGGTCGCGGCACAGGGCGACGAGATGGTCGTAGCGTTCCACGCCGCGCAGGGTGACGGAGTCGCTGGGGTGGGTCCACAGTTCGTGGTTGCCGGGCGCCCAGACGACCTTGCGGAACCGGCCGGCCAGCGTCTTGAGCGCCCAGCGGATGTCCGCCACCTTCTCGGAGACGTCACCGGCGACGAGGAGCCAGTCGTCGTCCGAGGCGGGCTGCATCCGCTCGACCAGGGCGCGGTTCTCGGAATAGCTGATGTGCAGGTCGCTGACGGCCCATACCTGTCCGCCGGTGCCGTTCGTTAACGTCACGTCCCCGTCCCCGTCCCCGTCCCCTCCGAGCGCACGTTCGCCATTACGAGATCACATCCCGCGCGCCCGGACAAGGGCGGTCCGGACGCGCCCGCCGCGGCGCGCGGCGGCACCGCGACAGCCACCGGGCCGCACCCGGGCCACGGCACCGGGGCGGCCCCTCGTGATCGTCCGGATCCCTGACACCCGCGTTGCACGCGGCACCCCCCGGAACCCCCTATGATCGGCCCAACACCACCGCCTCGATCGCCTTCGCGCAGGGTGGTTCGGTGTACCTCCATTCGTCCTGCCCGGGCACGGGCCGCTCAGCCCTGCCCGCGAACCGTGAAAGGCGGCCTGCATGGTCTCTCGCGTACGCGTCTGGCTCAACCGCACGTACGCGGAGAACGTGTTCTTCATGGATCAGCTGCGGAGAAATCCCAGCGACCGGGCCGTCGAGATCCATGCCACGCACGGCGACCCCGACTCTCCCGTGCTGGCCGCCGCCGACACCGCCGAACTGGAACCGGACGGGCTGTCCCCGGCCGCGTACGTCGAATTCGCGCTCGACCAGTGCGCGCGGCGCGGCATCGACGTGTTCGTGCCGCGGCTGCACCAGGCCGCGATCGTCGCGCACCGCGCGGAGTTCGAGGCGGCCGGTACGGCACTGCTGGCGCCGCCGCCCGAGGCGGTGGCCGTCTTCCAGGACAAGGTGGTCGCCTACGAGGCCGTGCAGGCGATCGGCGTCCCGGTGCCGCCCTGGTGGCGGGTCCGCTCGGCCGACGAACTGCTCGCCGCCGTCGAGGAGTTGGAGGCGAACGGGCACCGGGCCTGCCTCAAGCCGGCGTCCGGGGCGGGCGGCGTGGGCTTCCGCATGATCACACGCGCCCCCTTCTCGCTCTCGCACCTGAACGGCTTCCCGAGCCCGTACGTGCCGCTGGACCTGGTCCTGGAGGCGCTGCGGACCGCCGAGGAGCCGGTGGACTGGCTGGTGATGCCGCGGCTGGAGCAGCCGGAGGTGTCGGTGGACTGCCTGACCGGTCCCGACAACCGCGTCCGGATGGCCGTGGGGCGCACCAAGAACGGCCGGCGCCGGGGCTTCACGCTGCACGAGCGGTGGCTGGGGCCCGCCCGGCGCATCGCCGAGGGCTTCGGGCTGCACCACCTGTCCAACATCCAGTTCCGGATGTACGGCGACGAGCCGGTGCTCATGGACGTCAACACCCGCCCGGCCGGCGGGCTGCACCAACTGTCGCTGTGCGGCATCAACGCGCCCTGGGCGGCGGTACGGCTGGCCCTCGGCGAGGACCCCGGCGAGGTGACGCCACCGTTCCTCGGGCAGGACTACACGGTGGTGTCCGGGCCGCGCCCGCTGCGCCCGGTGTCCCTGCCGCAGCAGCAGCGCGAGGAGGACACGGGCCCGCTGCTGCCGGCCCAGGCCCTCCCGGCACCGGCCGAGTCGGTGACGACGCATACGGCTCAGGCACTGCCCTTGTAGGCCGCCCGCGTGCGCCGCGGGGTGGAGAGCGGTCCCGCGTCGACTTCTGTCCGGCGGATCACATCCTGTGACGTGATCCGCCGGATGCGGTGACGGCCGCCCCAGGGGGCACCAGCCCGTGCTTTCGGCGCCTTCCCGGCATTCACCGCCTGAACTCTCCCCCACCTCGCGCACTTTCTCGGTTTCACCTCTTGACGGCCGGGCCGTCCGGGAGCACATTGAGCGCGTTTGAGAGCGCTCTCAGAAGATGATCGCGGAGGCGCTCCGCAGACACGCCCGCATCCCACTCCCGTCCCCGAGAGGCACCCCCACATGAGCGATCCCTCCGGCGTTCACGGCGGACGGCGGTCCGTCCGGCGCGCCCTCGTCGCCGTCGTCAGCACCCTCGGCCTCGCCGCCGCCGCGGCCACCGCCGCCTCCCCGGCCGCGACCGCCGCCGCGCCCCCTCCCCCGTCGGGCTGGACGCAGGTCTTCGTCGACGACTTCAACGGCGCGGCCGGCTCCGGCGTCAACACCGCCAACTGGCAGTACGCGACCGGCACCGGCTACCCGGGCGGTCCCGCCAACTGGGGCACCGGCGAGAAGGAGACGATGACGTCCAGCACGAGCAATGTCTCGCTGGACGGCAACGGCAACCTCCGCATCACCCCGCGCCGCGACGCGGCGGGCAACTGGACGTCGGGCCGCATCGAGACCAACCGCACCGACTTCCAGCCCCCGGCGGGCGGCAAGCTGCGCGTCGAGTCCCGCATCCAGGTCCCGAACGTCACGGGCGCGGCGGCGAAGGGCTACTGGCCGGCGTTCTGGATGCTGGGCTCCCCCTACCGCGGCAACTACTGGAACTGGCCCGCCGTCGGCGAGCTGGACATCATGGAGAACGCCAACGGCATGAACACGGTGTTCGCCACGATGCACTGCGGCACGTCGCCCGGCGGCCCCTGCAACGAGACCTCGGGCATCGGCGGCAACACCACGTGCTCCGGCACGACCTGCCAGGCGGGCTTCCACACGTACCGGATGGAATGGGACCGCTCCACCAGTGTCGAGGAGATCCGCTTCTACCTGGACGGGGTCAACTACCACACGGTGCGCGCCAACCAGGTCGACGCGACCACGTGGGCGAACGCCACGAACCACGGCTACTACATCATCCTCAACGTCGCGATGGGCGGCGGCTTCCCGGACGCCTTCGGCGGCGGCCCGGACGCCGGCACGCAGCCCGGGCACGCGATGCTCGTGGACTACGTGCAGGTCCTGTCGTCCGGTGGGAGCGGTACCACGCCTCCGCCGAGCGGCGGCCGGGACGCCTACGGCACCATCCAGGCCGAATCGTTCGACAGCCAGTCCGGTGTGATCACCGAGGGCACCAGCGACACGGGCGGCGGGCAGAACATCGGTGCGATCGCCAACGGCGACTGGGCGCTGTTCAAGGGCGTCAACTTCGGTTCCACGGCGGCCCGGCAGTTCAGCGCCCGGGTGGCGAGCGGTGCCGCGTCCGGCGTCAGCGGCCTCGTGGAGGTCCGGCTCGACAGCCGTGGCAGCGCCCCCATCGGCAGTTTCGCGGTGGGCAACACGGGCGGCTGGCAGTCGTGGCGGACCATCCCGGCGAACATCAGCTCGGTGACGGGAACGCACGACGTGTATCTGACGTTCACCAGCGGCCAGCCGGCCGACTTCGTGAACGTCAACTGGCTCACCTTCGGGCGGTGACCGGCCGACCGGGCGTCATCCGATTCCACCTCGGCCGCCGACCGGCCGGTTCCTCCCCGTGACGCCGGGGGCGGCTCTCGTACGGAGGCCGCCCCCGGTGTCGCTGCTCAGTCGTCCGTGACGCCGGGCAGGGACTGGGTGAAGTCCGGGCCGGGGGTGCGGCCCTGCGGCGGGTACTCGCAGTCCGGCTGGGTCACGTCGAACTCGCGGCTGCCGTCGTCCCCCTCGACGGTCACCACGGCCGTGCACACCCTGCCGTGCTTGTCGGTGAACGTGGCCACGTAGGGCGGTTCCGCCTGGCCGCCGCACGCGGTCAGCGTGAGCGCGGCACCGGCCGCGATCACGGCCGACGCGAGCCGGACGCCTCGTCTGTTCCCTCTGACACTGATCGACACGATTCCCCCTGTCATTCCCCCTGTGACGGCCGGCGGGTTCCCGGCCGCGGGCACCGGGCGGAGCTCCCACCCGTCCGGTGAGCATCACGGGGCGGCACATGGTGAGGGAGAACGGCGGAAGGCGCGGCGGCAACCGGTCGGCGACGGAAAGCCGAACGACCGTCAGGCGGCGGACGACCGGGGGTGACCGGGGGCCGCTCCGGGCTCACCTCCCCCGCAGCTCCGCCCGGAACGCCGCGGGCGTCGCGTCCGTGTGCTGGTGGAAGAACTTGGAGAAGTCGGCCGCGTCCGGGAATCCGACCGCCGCGCCGACCCGGCAGGTCGGTGTGGGCGAGGAGGCGCTTGGCCTCCAGGACGACCCGCTTGTCGATGAAGGCCTTGGGCGTCTCGCCGGTCGCGGCGCACACCGCGCGGACGAGGGGACGGCGGGAGGAGCCGGCGCGTCGGCGTGGGCGCTGACGCTGTGACGGGTGGCGAAGCCTTCCGCCACCGCGTCCCTGAACAGCGTGAACGTGGTGTCGGCCTGCCGGCGCTCGCCCTCGGCGGAGCCGGCCGCGAGGTGGGTGAGACGCAGCAGGAACGCGGTCGGCGTGTGCCGCGGGACCGCCGTGTGCGGGCCGGGCGGCAGCGTGCCGGTGTCCTCGTACTCGCGGCGCAGCTGGGCGAGGCCGTGGCGCAGTGCGGTGGGCTGCGCCCGGTCGGGGGGGGGCAGGGGCGGCAGGTCGTGGCGGTACAGGCCGGTGGCCTCGACGGTGGTGCGGGGCAGGAAGCCGGGCTGCATGGTCAGGACGGTTCCGCGGTACTCGCCGTCCGTGGCGAAGCGGTGGGCCTGTCCCGGGCGGATCCACAGCAGGTCGCCGGCGCGTGCCTCGTACTCTCGGCGAAGTCGATCGTGTGGCGTACGGGGCCGGCGTCGAACAGCATCACGAAGTGACAGGGCCGTTACTCTGCCGCAATCGAGGACTCCTTGAAGATGAGCACGCAGAGCGCACAGAGCCTGGAGGGCTTCGAGTGGACCGACGTGGCCCACATGCGCAAAGCCGTGCGCCTGTCCGCGCTCATGCAGCTGCCGGTGACGTACGTCTGGACGCACGACTCCATCGGCCTCGGCGAGGACGGCCCGACCCACCCAGCCGGTCGAGCACCTGGCCTCGCTGCGCGCCATCCCGGCCCCGGAGGTGATCCTGATCGGCACCGGGTCGGAGGTGCGGCTCGCCGTCGCCGCGCGGGAGCGGCTGGAGGCCGGCGGGACGGTGGTGCGGGTCGTGTCGATGCCGTGCGTGGAGGGGTTCGAGGACCAGCCGCGCGAGTACCGCGACCCGGTTCTGCCGCCGTCCGTGACGGCGCGCGTCGCGGTCGAGGCCGGTGTGGGGCTGACGTGGTACCGGTTCGTGGGCGACACGGGACGCATCGTCTCCCCGAACACTTCGGCGCGTCCGCCGACGCGGACACCCTGTTCGCCGAGTACGGCTTCACGCCGGAGAACGTCGTCGCCGCCGCCCGGGAATCCGTCGCCGCCGCGCGCGGTTGATCCGACCGCAGAGAGAAGATGATCACTGTGACCGAAGCGACCGCGACCGCGGGAGCCCTCCAGCAGCCGTCCGGCTGGGACGTGTCGATCCGGCGGGACGACCTGTCGCGCAGGCGGATCACGCCCACCTCGACGCAGATCCGGCCGTCACGGCCACCGGTCGCCTCGCACACGGAACGCAGAACGCCGGCGGCGGCGCGCACGTCGGCGGCCGTCGGCACGCGGACCGCGTGGCAGGAGCTGCTGGACGCGGGCAGGAAGTCCCTGAACAGCGAGGGAGATGACGCGGAATGAGCAAGAAGCGCACCGAGCCGGGGTCCACGAGGACGTCCGGGGCCACCAAGGCCTCCGGGGCCACGAGGACCGCCCGGAGCGGCAAGGCTTCCCGGAGCCGGAAGGCCGGGTCCGGGCGGCGCACTGCCGGGCAGGCCGCCGCCGTTGCGGCACCGGGGTGGGTGAACCCGCTGCGCGACGCGGGCGACCGGCGGCTGCCGCGGATCGCCGGCCCGTCCGGGCTCGTCATCTTCGGCGTCACCGGCGACCTGTCCCGCAAGAAGCTGGTGCCGGCCGTGTACGACCTGGCCAACCGGGGCCTGCTGCCGCCGGGCTTCTCGCTCGTCGGGTTCGCGCGCCGGGAATGGGAGGACCAGGACTTCGCCCAGGTCGTGCACGATGCGGTCCGCGAGCACGCCCGTACGCCGTTCCGTGAGGAGGTGTGGCGGCAGCTCGCGGAGGGCATGCGGTTCATCCCCGGCGACTTCGACGACGACACGGCGTTCAAGCAACTGCGCACGGCGGTCGAGGAGCTGGACGCCTCGCGCGGCACCAGCGGCAACTACGCCTTCTATCTGTCGGTGCCGCCGAAGTTCTTCCCGAAGGTCGTGCAGCAGCTCGAGAAGCACGGCCTGGCGGACGCCCCGGAGGGCGCGTGGCGGCGCGCGGTCATCGAGAAGCCGTTCGGGCGCGACCTGGCGAGCGCCTGCGAGCTGAACGCGATCGTGCACCAGGTGTTCGAACCGGACCAGGTGTTCCGCATCGACCACTACCTCGGCAAGGAGACCGTCCAGAACATCCTGGCGCTGCGGTTCGCCAACCAGATGTTCGAGCCGATCTGGAACCGGTCGTACGTCGACCACGTGCAGATCACCATGGCCGAGGACATCGGCATCGGCGGCCGGGCCGGCTACTACGACGGCATCGGCGCCGCCCGTGACGTCATCCAGAACCACCTGCTCCAGCTGCTCGCGCTGACCGCGATGGAGGAGCCCGCCTCCTTCGACGCGGAGTCGCTGCTCACCGAGAAGCTGAAGGTGTTCCGGGCCGTGAAGCTGCCGGACGACCTGGGCCTGCACACCGTGCGCGGCCAGTACGCGCCGGCCTGGCAGGGCGGCGAGCAGGTGCGCGGCTACCTGGAGGAGGAGGGCATCGACCCCGAGTCCAGGACCGACACGTACGCGGCGGTCAAGCTGGGCATCGACAACCGTCGCTGGGCGGGCGTTCCGTTCTACCTGCGCACCGGCAAGCGGCTCGGCCGCCGTGTCACGGAGATCGCGGTCGTCTTCCAGCGCGCCCCGCACTCCCCCTTCGACTCGACGGCCACCGAGGAGCTGGGCTCCAACGCGATCGTGATCCGCGTCCAGCCCGACGAGGGCGTCACCGTCCGCTTCGGCTCCAAGGTGCCGGGCACCTCGATGGAGATCCGGGACGTGACGATGGACTTCGCCTACGGCGAGTCGTTCACGGAGTCCAGCCCGGAGGCGTACGAGCGGCTCATCCTGGACGTCCTGCTCGGCGACGCGAACCTCTTCCCGCGTCATCAGGAAGTGGAAGAGTCCTGGAGGATCCTGGACCCGGTCGAGGAGTACTGGGCCGCGCACGGCAGGCCCGCGCAGTACGCCTCGGGCACCTGGGGTCCCCGGGAAGCCGACGAGATGCTCGCACGAGACGGACGGAGCTGGCGCAGGCCATGAAGATCGATCTGACCGACACCACGTCAAGCAAGATCAACAAGGCGCTGGTGCAGGGCCGCCGCGCGATCGGCACGCCCGCCGTGGGCATGGTCCTGACGATGGTGATCGTCACGGACGAGGAGAACGCCTACGACTCGATCAAGGCGGCGGAGGACGCCTCGCACGAGCACCCCTCGCGCACCCTGGTCGTCATCAAGCGCCACGCCCGCACCCCGCGCGACCGCACCCGCTCCCACCTGGACGCCGAGGTGCGGGTCGGCGCCGACGCGGGCACCGGCGAGACGGTCGTGCTGCGGATGTACGGCGAGGTGTCGGAGCACGCCGACTCGGTGGTGCTGCCGCTGCTGCTGCCGGACGCCCCGGTGGTGGTCTGGTGGCCGGTGAACGCCCCGCTGGACCCGGCCAGCGATCCGCTGGGCGCCCTCGCGCAGCGCCGCATCACCGACCTCTACACCACGGAGAGCCCGCTCGCGGACCTGGAGGCCCGGGCCCGCTCCTACGCGCCCGGCGACACCGACCTCGCCTGGACCCGGCTCACCCCGTGGCGGTCCATGCTGGCCGCGGCCCTGGACCAGGCCCGGGTGCCGGTGGTGTCGGCGGCCGTGGAGGCCGAGGCGGACAACCCGGCCGCCGAACTGCTGGCCCGCTGGCTGGAGGCCCGCCTCCATGTGCGCGCCGAGCGGGTCGTCACCGACGGGCCGGTGGTCACGGGCGTCCGGCTGGGCACGGCGGACGGCGACATCGTCATCGACCGTCCCGAGGGCCCGCTGGCCACGCTGACGCTGCCCGGCCAGCCCCCGCGCACCCTGGCGCTGAAGGTCCGCGCCACCTGCGAACTCATCGCCGAGGAGCTGCGGCGCCTCGACGCGGACGAGATGTACGCCGTCGCCCTGCGGGGCGAGGGCACCAAGGAGACTCCCGCCCATGCCTGACTCCCCCGAGCTCACGAAGCGCCCCGAGTGGACGGCCCTCGCGGACCACCGCGCCGGGACGCTGCCCCACCCGGACCTGCGTGAGCTGTTCGCCGCCGACCCCTCCCGCGTGGAGCGGTACGTCGTGCACGTCGGCGATCTGCGCATCGACTACTCGAAGAACCTCGTCACCGACGAGACGCTCGCCCTGCTCCGGGAACTGGCCGCCGCGACCGACGTGTTCGGGCTGCGGGACGCCATGTTCGACGGCGAGAGGATCAACGTCACCGAGGACCGCGCCGTGCTGCACACCGCGCTGCGCGCCCCGGCGGACGCCGTGATCGAGGTCGACGGCGAGAACGTCGTGCCGAAGGTGCACGCCGTCCTCGACAGGATGACCGACTTCGCCCACCGGGTCCGCTCCGGGGAGTGGACCGGGCACACCGGCAGGCGGATCAGGAACGTCGTCAACATCGGCATCGGCGGCTCCGACCTCGGCCCGGCGATGGCCTACGAGGCGCTGCGGGCGTACACGGCACGGGACGTGACCTTCCGCTTCGTGTCGAACGTGGACGGGGCCGACCTGCACGAGGCCTTGCGGGACCTGGACCCGGCCGAGACGCTGTTCATCGTGGCGTCCAAGACGTTCACCACCATCGAGACGATCACGAACGCGACGTCGGCCCGCTCCTGGCTGCTCGGTGCGCTGGGCGACGAGAAGGCGGTGGCGCAGCACTTCGTCGCCCTGTCGACCAACGCGGAGAAGGTCGCCGGGTTCGGCATCGACACGGCGAACATGTTCGAGTTCTGGGACTGGGTCGGCGGACGCTACTCCTTCGACTCCGCGATCGGCCTGTCGCTGATGATCGCGATCGGCCCGGACCGGTTCCGCGAGATGCTCGACGGCTTCCGCCTCGTGGACGAGCACTTCCGGGCCGCCCCGGCGGAGGCCAACGCCCCGCTGATCCTCGGCCTGCTGGGCGTCTGGTACGGCAACTTCCTGGGCGCCCAGTCGCACGCGGTGCTGCCCTACAGCCACTACCTGTCCAAGTTCACCGCCTACCTCCAGCAGCTCGACATGGAGTCCAACGGCAAGTCGGTGGACCGCGAGGGCCGGCCCGTGCAGTGGCAGACCGGCCCGGTCGTGTGGGGCACGCCCGGCACGAACGGGCAGCACGCCTACTACCAGCTGATCCACCAGGGCACCAAGCTGATCCCGGCCGACCTGATCGGCTTCGCCCGCCCCGTCGCCGAGCTGAGCGACGACCTCAAGGCGCAGCACGACCTGCTGATGGCGAACCTGTTCGCGCAGGGCCAGGCGCTGGCCTTCGGCAAGACCGCCGACGAGGTGCGCGCCGAGGGCGTGCCCGAGGAGCAGGTGCCGCACCGCACGTTCCGGGGCAACCACCCGACGACCACGATCCTGGCCCGCGAGCTGACGCCGTCCGTCCTCGGCCAGCTGATCGCGCTCTACGAGCACAAGGTGTTCGTGCAGGGCGCGATCTGGAACATCGACTCCTTCGACCAGTGGGGCGTCGAACTCGGCAAGGTCCTCGCCAAGCGCGTCGAACCCGCCCTCACCGAGGGCGCCGACGTCCCCGGTCTCGACCCGTCCACGGCCGCCCTGGTGGCCGCGTACCGCACGCTCAAGGAAGTGAACTGACATGCAGCTCGGTCTCATCGGCCTCGGCCGGATGGGTGGCAACATGCGCGAGCGGATCCGCCGCGCCGGCCACACCGTCGTCGGCTACGACCGCAATCCGGAAGTCTCCGACGTGGGCAGCGTCGCCGAACTGGTCGAGCGGCTCGACGCGCCGCGCACCGTCTGGGTGATGGTCCCGGCCGGCGCCCCCACCCAGTCCGTCATCGACGAACTCGGCGGCCTGCTGCGGCCCGGCGACACCGTGGTCGACGGCGGCAACTCCCGCTGGAGCGACGACGAGAAGCACGCCGCCGAACTCGGCGCCAAGGGCATCGGTTTCGTGGACTGCGGCGTCTCGGGCGGCGTGTGGGGCCTGGAGAACGGCTACGCCCTGATGGTCGGCGGCGACACCGAGCACGTCGAGCGCCTCCGCCCGATCTTCGACGCGCTCAAGCCGGAGGGCCCCTACGGCTACGTCCACGCGGGCAAGGTCGGTGCCGGGCACTTCTCGAAGATGGTCCACAACGGCATCGAGTACGCCATGATGCAGGCCTACGCCGAGGGCTGGGAGCTGCTGGAGAAGGTCGACTCGGTGACCGACGTCCGGGAGGTCTTCCGCTCCTGGCAGGAGGGCACCGTCATCCGCTCCTGGCTGCTCGACCTCGCGGTCGACGCCCTCGACCAGGACGAGCACCTCGACAAGCTGCGCGGCTACGCCGAGGACTCCGGCGAGGGACGCTGGACCGTGGAGGCCGCCATCGACAACGCGGTCCCGCTGCCCGCGATCACCGCCTCCCTGTTCGCCCGGTTCGCCTCCCGGCAGGACGACTCGCCGCAGATGAAGATGATCGCGGCGCTGCGCAACCAGTTCGGCGGCCACGCCGTCGAGTCGGCGAAGGAGTAACCGCCGTGGGGGACCTCCTCCTGGTCCTCCCCCACTGTCCGAAGGACGTGGGAGGTCCCCCCGCGGCTTGACGGAGGGGGGCAGGTCGGGCCGCCACACCGGCCGGACCGACCTGCCCCTGACCCCGCGCGGCGAGGACCAGGCCCCTCGCCCCGCTGCCCACCGGGCGGCCCGTCTCGCTCGTCCTCACCGGCCCGCTCGCCCTTCCTGCACGTCCTCACCGCCCGCACGGGCGGCTGTTCCGCGTCGAGACAGGCACCCGCGACCGCCTGTCGGCGGAACACGGCAGGCCCGTCGTCGCGGAGTGGAACATCAAGCCGCAGGCAGAAAAGGGCAGTTGACACCCGTGGTGCGGCCGGGCCAGAGTCGCCGCTGATGGAGATCACCGACCTGACACCGGCCGAACTGCGCGTGTGGCGGGCCTTTCCGCGCGGCGAGGCCGTCGACTTCCGCGACCCCGCGCACGAGGACGCCGCCGGGGGCGCCGACTGGGGTCCAGAACGCACCGTGCGCGCCTCGGTGCTGAGGTACCTCCTGGTCAACTGCCCCCGGGAGGACGGCGAGATACCCTCCCTCGCCCTGGCCGGGGCCCGCGTCACCGGCATGCTCGACCTGCAGTACGCCACCGTCGACCAGCCCGTGCGCCTCAGACACTGCCACTTCGACGAGCCGCCCCGCCTCTACGGCGGCCGGCTCCGCGAACTCAACCTCAGCGAGTCCGTGCTGCCCGGCCTCGTCGCGCACGCCGTGACGGTGGACGGCGTGCTGCGCCTGACCCGCTGCCGGTTCCTCGGCCGGGTGCGGCTGGGCGGGGCGCAGATCTCCGGCAGCCTGTACATGGAGAGCGCCACGTTCGGCGACCCGGACATCTCCCAGCCGGTGCTCCAGCTCAACCAGGCCGTCATCGGCGCCGACCTGTGGGCCCCCGGGCTGCGCGCCGAAGGGCCGGTGCGGCTCAACGGCGCCAAGATCACCGGCTCGGTGAGCCTGTCCGAGGCGCGGCTGAGCAACCCCGGGCAGTGCGCCGTCGACGCGGAGACCCTCGCCGTCGAGGGCGACCTGCTGTTCAGGAAGGCGGACGTGCAGGGCTGGGTCGGCCTGCGCGGCTCCCGCATCACCGGCCGGCTGGACCTGTCGTACACCCGGCTGTCCAACCCGAGCGGCACGGCTCTGCGGGCCAGCAGCGCCACCATCAGTGAACTGTGGCTGCGCAAGAGCCCGCCGCTGGAGGGCACCCTCAACCTGCGCCGCTCACAGCTCGAAGTGCTGTTCGTCGACCCCGCCGTGACGCCCCCGCAGGTGCTGCTCAACGGCCTCGTCTACACGACGCTCACCCCGCACGAGCCGGCCGCCCGCCGCCTGCCGATGCTGGAACGCGACCGGGACGGCTATGTCCCGCACGCCTACGAGCAGCTGACCGCCGCCTACCGCCGCATCGGGGACGACGACGCGGCCCGCGTGGTGCAGCTGGCCAAGCAGCGCCGGCACCGCCGCACCCTGCCGTGGTACGCCCGGCTGTGGGGCCTCGTGCAGGACGCCACCGTCGGCTACGGCTTCCGGCCGCTGCGCGCCGCCGGCTGGCTGCTGTCCCTGCTGACCGTGGGCTCCACCGCCTACGCCCTGGACCATCCGCGTGCGCTGAAGGCGTCCGAGGCGCCGGACTTCCACCCGGTGTTCTACACCCTCGACCTGCTGCTGCCGGTGATCTCCTTCGGGCAGGAGGCGGCGTTCGCGCCGGACGGCTGGCGCCAGGTGCTGTCCTACGTCCTGGTCATCACGGGCTGGATCCTCGCCACCGCGGTCCTCGCGGGCGTGACGCGCACCGTCAGCCGCCCGTGACGGCCCGCACCGCGGGCCGGGCGGCCGACCGCGCCGGCGCGTTCAGGGGGCCGCCCGGCCCGCGGTGGGAGCGGTGACGGCCTCCCAGGGCTCCGGTCTGCCGTTTCCTGCGCGACGATGAAGGTTGGAGGGTGCCCGCTCGCGGGTATGCCGGACCGCACCGTGGAAGGTGACGGAGGAGAACGATGGCACAGCTGCGACAAGAGGTGGACCCGGGCGAGGTGGGTCTCGACGCGAAGGCACTGGACCGCCTGGACCGGCATTTCGCCGACGCGGTGGACGAGGGCCGCCTGCCCGGATACCTGGTGGCCGTGGCCCGCGGCGGGCGCGTCGCCCACCTCACGACGCACGGCCTGCGCGACGTCGCGGCCGGGCTGCCCGTCGAACCGGACACGCTGTGGCGGATCTACTCCATGACCAAGCCGGTCACCGCGGTCGCCGCCCTGATGCTGATGGAGGAGGGCCGGCTGTCCCTGGACGACCCGCTCGCCCGGCACCTGCCGGTCTTCGCCGACGCCCGGGTCTACGACAGCGGCTCCGGCCCGGACGTCAGGACGCGGCCCGCTGCCGGGCCGATCCTGCTGCGGCACCTGATGACCCACACCGCGGGCCTGACCTTCGGCTTCTACCACACCCACCCGGTCGACGCGCTGTACCGCGCGGCGGGCCTGGAGTCGTCGGTGCCGCCGGGCAAGGACCTGGCGCAGACGATGGACGTGTACGCGAGCCTGCCGCTGCAGTTCGACCCGGGCACCCAGTGGAACTACTCGGTGGCCAGCAACGTCCTCGGCCGGGTGATCGAGGTGGTCTCCGGGCAGCCCCTCGACGCGTTCCTCGCCGAGCGGATCTTCCGGCCGCTGGGCATGCCGGACGCCGGCTTCCACGTCACCGGCGAACAGGCCGGGCGGCTGGCCGAGTTGTACGGGGAGGCCGACGGCGGCGGCATCAAGCCGATCCCGGGTCTGCCGCTGCACGGCCGGCCGCGGTTCCTGTCCGGCAGCGGCGGCATGGTGGCCTCCGCGTACGACATGCACCGCTTCATGGAGCTGCTGCGCCGCCGCGGCGAACTCGACGGCGTCCGCCTGCTCGCGCCCGGCACCGTGGACCTGATGACGTCCAACCACCTGCCCGGCGGCGCCGATCTGCGCACGGTGGGCAGCCGCCCCGCGCACGACGAGCCCGGCAACGAGGGCGTCGGCTTCGGCCTCGGCGTCTCCGTGGTCATCGACCCGTCCCGCACGCAGGAGCCGTCCGGGCTCGGCACGTACGGCTGGAGCGGCGTGGCGACGACGACGTTCTGGGTCGACCCGGGCCGCGACCTCACGGTGCAGTTCATGACCCAGGTCCGCCCGAAGTCCTCGCACACCGTCTTCCGCGACCTCAAGCGCCTGGTGCACGAGGCGGTCACGGGCTGACCGGCGGGGCGTCTCGCACGGCGGTATCAGCAGGGGCACCTGCTCGGCGCCGCTGGGGCCCGGTTCGCCATGGAGGTCGACGCGTTCCTGATCCTGGTGCTCAGCGTGTACGTGGCCACGCAGCCGGGGTGCGCCTGCTGCCGCACGCGGTGAGCGGCGCGGTCGCGGCGCCGGCGCTGCTGGTGTGGTCGTTCGGCCGGGACGTGCGGTGGCCGTGGCTGCGGCGGCCGTCGCGCACCGCGCTGCCGACGGAAGGGACAGCAGCCACGGCGCACGTACCGGAAGCAACGCCACCACCGCCGACCCCGCGCACGGCCGGAACCATCCTCCACCCCGCGCGCCGGATTTGACACCCTCTCCGCCACCCCCTAGACCTACCTACATGACATTCATTTTCACCAACGGGGAGCGATAGTGCGCGTCGCGTTCGTCGGCAAGGGCGGCAGCGGCAAGACCACGCTGTCGGCCCTCTTCTCCCGCCATCTGGCGGCCTCCGGCGCCCCGGTCCTGGCCGTCGACGGCGACATCAACCAGCACCTGGCCGAGGCGCTCGCCCCGGACGAGGAGCCCGTACCGCCCGCGCCGCTGGGCGCGCACCTCGGTGAGATCAAAGACTTCCTGCGCGGCACGAACCCGCGCATCGCCTCCCGCGAGGCGATGACCAAGACCACGCCTCCGGGCCGCGGTTCACGGCTGCTGCGGCTGCTCGGCGACGACGAGCTGCACGCGCGGCACGTCGGCCGCGCGGGCGGCGTGCCGCTGATGGTGACGGGCGAGTTCGAGGAGAGCGACCTGGGCGTGGCCTGCTACCACTCCAAGCTCGGCGGGGTGGAGCTGTACCTGGGCCATCTGGTCGACGGCCCGGGCGAGTACGTGGTGGTCGACATGACGGCGGGCGCGGACGCGTTCGCCTCCGGTCTGTTCACGCGGTTCGACATCACGTTCCTGGTGGCGGAACCGACCCGCAAGGGTGTGTCCGTGTACCGCCAGTACCGTGACCACGCGCGGGAGTTCGGGGTGCGGATCGCGGTGGTCGGCAACAAGGTCACCTGCGAGGACGACCTGCTGTTCCTCAAGGAGGAGGTGGGTGACGACCTGCTCACCCACCTGGTGCACTCCCCCTGGGTGCGCGCCGCGGAACGGGGCCGCCCGCAGGACGGCGGCCTCGCCTCCCTCGAACCGCACAACCGTCACGCCCTGAACGTCCTGCGCGAGGCCGTCGACTCCCGCCCCCGCGACTGGGAGCGGCTGCACCGCCACGCGGTCGAGTTCCACCTGCGCAACGCCCGCGCCTGGGCGAACGCCGCGACCGGGAGGGACCTGGCCGAGCAGGTGGACCCGGAGTTCGTCCCCGGGGTGACGGCGCACGCCTGAACACCCCTGGACGTGCGGCCAGTTCCTCCTCTCACCGCCGGACGACCGGGGAGAACGCGTCGCGTACGTCGGAGGCCGACGGCGTGACGTACTTGTCGGACGGGGGAAGGCCGTAGTACATGAAGGAGTACGGGCAGCTCGTGCCGCTGATCTGCACCTTGCGGTTGGCCACGAGCCTGCCGGTGCGCAGCTCGTACACCTTCACCGGGATCCGGACCTTGTGGAAGGTGACGTAGGTGATGCCGCTTCCGGAGCCGGACGTCGGCCGGTAGGGGCACGTCCTGACGGCGGACCCGAAATCGCTCGAACCCGTGCACACCACGAGCGCGGCCCGGGCCGGGTCCGTGGTCCGCCACCCGTCGGGCAGCTTCTCCGTGTACTCGCCCTCGCCCAGGAACAGCGCACGGCTGGTTCCCCTGCGGTACGCGGGGGCGCCGCCGTACTTCGCCGGGTCGGCGCAGTACCCGGTCTTCGCGCTGTGCGTCCCGGCCACCAGCTGCCGGACGTGGTCGAGTTCGATGGCCAGGCCGGCCTTCTTGACGCCGCTGCGGGCCTTGCCGGTGCGGTCGTCGCCGGGGTACTGGTCGAGCAGCTGCCGGTAGTGCGCCCGCGCCTGCCTCCAGTCCTCGCGGTTCATGTGGTCGTCGCCGCATTCCAGGAGTGCGGCCGGTGCGGTACGGGCGGCGGCGGCCGACGACCGGTCGAGCACCTCGTGCCCCGGCTTCCTGGCGCGGAGCCAGTCGGTGACGACCACCGTCCGGCAGGGGTCGCCGTCGGGCAGCCGGGCGAGGAATCCGTCCAGGGCCGCGGCGACGGCCGGTTCGTTGGCCGGGTCCTTCAGGAGCGAAACCAGCTTCCGGTAGCCGGATGCGAGCAGGTCGACCTCGGCGTCGAGTCCGCCGGACAGGTCGGCGCGGGCGCTGTCCAGGCGCTCGCAGGCGTCCACCGCCGCGTCGCCCCGCGCGGCCACGGGCGCGCCGGCGAGCCGGTGGCCGGGCCCGATGTCCTCCTGGGCGTCCGCGACAGCCGCACAGTCGCCCTGCTCCCGGGCCTCGTTCACGCGGTCCTGGACGCCGTGGGTGTCCAGCCGCAGCCAGCCGGCGGCCAGCAGCACCGGCACCGTGATGCCGAGCGCGACGAGGCGCTGGCCGCGCGGGGTGCGCCGGGCGCCCTCGTCACGGCCGCGGGCCCCCTGCCAGCCGTGGGCGACGAGCGCCGCCCACCACAGCAGCAGGACGACCTCGCTCCACGTCTCGGCGGTCGCCACGACCGTCCAGACGAGCGCGACGGTGACCGCCCCGGTGGCGAGGAACAGCCCGCGGCGCCCCATGAGGAGGTAGCCCACGCCGAGCAGCGAGGCGTTCCCGGCGGCGACGGCCAGGGGATCGGGTGCGGCGTCCCGGACGACGAGCGGCCGGGAGGGCTCGGGCAGCCCGGGAGGACCGAAAGGTTCGGAGAAGTCGGCGTGGTCCGGATACTCCGGGACGTCCGGGTGGTTCATGGCGTGGCCCCTCGTGCCTCGGTGCGGTTCATGGTCCGGCCGCCCCTCACGTTTCGCTCGCCGGCCCGTCGGCGTGCAGCAGGGCCGTCCTGGCCCGGACGTAGCGCTCGGCCGCCGGCCGGTACAGCAGGACCACCCCCGGGACGGCGAACGCGCATGCGAGGGCGAGGGTCGGGCCGCCGTACAGCGGGTCGGCGAGCGCGAACGGCGCGGCGAGCAGCAGGATCACCGCCGTCAGGCAGGTGACCGTGGTCCGGGCGACCCGCCGACCGCGCCCGGCCCGCACCGCGAACCAGGAACAGGCCAGCACGAGCAGGGTCAGCAAGGTCGGCGCCCGGGACGCCTGCGGGTCGGACATCCCCGCCACGGCGGCCGTCAGCGCCCCCAGGACGAGCAGGATCACGGCGAGGGTCACGCTCCGCGGCCGGCGGGCCTCGTCGAGGTTCAACCGGTGTCCTCCTTGTGCGGGGTACGGGCGTACAGAACGTGCGGGGGTCGGGGACGGCGCGGTCCATGGCCGGCACGGCGTGCGCGCCGTCCCCTGCTTCCCCCTCGGGTGATCCCAGCGCGGAGAAGGGTTGTTCAGCAGCCCGTGCGCCGCGCTGAACAATGCGCGGGCCACCCCGGACCGCGCGAGGGGCGCAAAGGGTGAAGACACCGTGAACCCCCCGTGTGCGGGCCTGCGCCGCTTGCGGCCGCTCCGCGCCGCTCCCTACGGTGGGCGCCCGTACGAACACCGAGCGCACACGGCGGCGGCGTTCGCCGGGCACACACGGACACACACAACGGGGCGGATCGTGGCGGGACATGGGGTGGGACGCCGGGAGCGGGGACTGGATCCGCAGGCCGGGCCGGTGCAGAGGTTCGCCGCGCAGCTGCGCGCCCTGCGGGAGTCCGCGGGGCGGCCGACGTACCGGGCGATGGCGCAGAAGGTGCCGTTCTCCGTGACCGCCCTGTCGCAGGCGGCGGCCGGGCGGCAACTGCCCAGCCTGCCGGTGACGCTCGCCTACGTGGAGGCCTGCGGCGGCGACCTGGAGGAGTGGCGCAGGCGCTGGGAGGAGACGTCGGCGCAGGCGGCCCCGGCCGCCGACGCGGACGACACGCCGCCGCCGTACCGTGGCCTCGCCCGGTACGAACCGGACGACGCCGCCCTGTTCTTCGGGCGCGACCGGCTCGTGGACCGGCTCGGCGAACTCACCCGGCACCGCCGCTTCACCGCCGTCTTCGGCTCGTCCGGAAGCGGCAAGTCCTCACTGCTGCGGGCCGGTCTGATACCCCGGCTGCGCGCCGCGGGCGACGGCGCCCCCGCCGCCGTACGGGTCCTCACGCCCGGAGCGGACCCGTTGAACACGCACGGCGAGCGGCTGACGCCGGTGCCGGACACGGACGCGGACACCTGGCTGATCGTCGACCAGTTCGAGGAGCTGTACACCCTGTGCGCCGACCCGGCGGCGCGGGACGGCTTCGTGGACCGTCTGCTGGCCGCCACCGCGCCGGACAGCCGCCTGCGCGTGGTGATCGCCGTACGCGCCGACTTCCTCGGCCGCTGCGCCGAACACCCCGGCCTGACCGCCGCCTTGCAGGACGCCACGCTGCTCGTCGGCCCGATGACCCGGGAGGAGCTGCGGGAGGCGGTCGTCCGCCCGGCGACCGCGGCCGGCCTGATCGTGGAGCGCTCCCTGACCAGGCGGCTGCTCACGGAGGTCGAGGACGCCCCGGGCGGACTGCCGCTGATGTCGCACGCCCTGCTGGAGACCTGGCGGCACCGCACCGGCCGGACGCTGACGGAGAGCACGTACGAGGCGACGGGCGGCCTGCACGGCGCCGTCGTCCGCACCGCGGAGCAGGTCTACGCCGAACTCACCGAGCCGCAGGCCGACTTGGCGCGCCGCATCCTGCTGCGCCTGGTCGCCCCGGGCGACGGCACACCGGACACCAGGCGTCCCGCGGACCGCGCGGAACTCGCCCTCGGCGACCCCGGCGACACCCGCGCCGTCCTGGACCGGCTGGTGCGCGCGCGGCTGCTGACCCTCGACCACGGCACGGTCGACCTGGCCCACGAGGCCCTCATCACCGCCTGGCCGCGGCTGCGCGACTGGATCGACGCCGAACGCGACCGGCTGCGCG
The DNA here is from genome assembly GCF_040682395.1 of Streptomyces sp. NPDC051207. Taxonomy (NCBI): domain Bacteria; kingdom Bacillati; phylum Actinomycetota; class Actinomycetes; order Kitasatosporales; family Streptomycetaceae; genus Streptomyces; species Streptomyces sp. NPDC051207. The sequence continues at coordinate 272,322 of NZ_JBFBAX010000001.1, forward strand.
TGCACCGCTCGCTGTCCGAGGCGGCCCGCACCTGGCGGGAGCTGGGCCGGGAGAGCGCGGCCCTGTACGCGGGCTCGCGGCTGGCGGCGGCCCGCGAGGCGTTCCCCGAGGACCGCAGGGACGACGAACTGACGCGTGCGGAACGGGAGTTCCTGTCGGCGTCGGAACGCCGCCTGCGCCGTGGGATGTGGCGGCGGCGGGCGGTGTCGGCCGTGCTCGCCGTGCTGGTGCTGGTCGCCTCGGGCACCGCGGTCGTCGCGCTGCGGCTGAGCGCCACGGCGCAGGCCGAGCGGGACGATGCGGTGTTCGGCCGGATCACGGCGGAGGCGGACCGCCTGCGTGACACGAGCGCCTCCCTCGCCGCCGGCCTGGACGTCGCCGCCCACCGCATGCGGTCGACGCCGGATCTGCACACGCGGCTCATCACGGACGCGGGCCGTGTGCTGTCCACCCGGCTGCCGGGGCACCGGGGGGTGGGCAGTTCCGTGGCGTACGCGCCGGACGGCCGCACGCTGGCCAGCGGCGGCCACGACGGCACCGTACGGCTGTGGGACGTGGCGGGTGGCCGGGACGGAGGCGACGGCGGGCCCCCGTCCCCGGAGGCGGCGCTGGGCGAGCCGCTCCGCTTCCCGTCCGGCCCGGTCGGCGCGGTGGCGTTCTCCCCGGACGGCACGCTGCTGGCGGCGACGGGCCGGGGCGGCGGCATCCGGCTGTGGAACGTGGCGGACCGCACGGCACCACGCCCCGTGGGCGCGCCGCTGACCAGTCACGACGCGGAGAACATCGTCTCGGTCACGTTCGCCCCGGACGGCCGCACCCTGGCCACTGCGGGGGACGACGGCACCGTACGCCTGTGGGACCTCGGCGACCCGGCGCGCCCCGCACCGCTCGGCCCCCCGGCCCGCGCGGACGAACGCAGCGTCCGGGCGGTCGCGTTCACGCCGGACGGCCGCACCCTGGCCACGGCCGGATACACGGGGACGGTGCGCATGTGGCGCGTCGGCGGCACCGACGGCCTGTCACGGCTCGGCAAGCCGCTGCGTGCGCACGACGCGTCGGTGTGGACGGTGGCGTTCTCCCCCGACGGCCGCACCCTCGCCAGCGGCGGCTTCGACGAGACGGTGCGGCTGTACGACGCCACCGACCCTGCACGGGTCGTGCCCCTGGGCGACGCGCTCACCGTGCACTCGGCACCGGTGTGGTCCGTGACGTTCGCACCCGACGGCCGCACGCTGGCCGGCGCCGGGCAGGACGACACGGTCGTGCTGTGGAACGTGGCCAACCCGAAGTACCCGCAGCAGCTGGGCGAACCGCTCACCGGTCACACCGAGGGCGTGTGGGAGGTGGCGTTCGCGCCGGACGGCCGCACCCTGGCGAGCACGGGCGCCGACCGGAGCGTCCGCCTCTGGCACCTGCCCAGGACGACGCTCACCGACTTCACGAACCCCCTCACGTCCGTGGCGTACAGCCCCGACGGCGCACTGCTGGCGGCGGCGAGCACGGACGACGCCCTGGTCCGCCTGTGGGACGTACGGCGGCCGGGCCAGCCCCGCCGCCTGCCGCGCCCCTTGACGGGCCATGAGGCGGAGGTCATGACGGTGGCGTTCGCCCCGGACGGCCGCACGGTGGCGAGCGGTGCGCAGGACGGCACGGTACGCCTGTGGTCGGTGGCGTCCCCGTCCCGCCCGGCGCCTTCCGGGACCCTGCGCGCGGCGCACCCCGGCGGCGTCCTGTCCGTGGCCTTCTCCCCCGACGGCCGCACGCTCGCCACGGCGGGCGGGGACGGCAGGATCCGCCTGTGGGACACGGCGGGCGGCGGCGCCCCGCGCCCGGTCGGCGCACCCCTGCCCGCACACGAGGACGCGGTGACGTCACTGGCGTTCGCGCCGGACGGCCGCACCCTCGCCGGCGCGGGCGAGGACCGGACGGCCCGCCTGTGGGACGTCACCGACCGCGGCACACCCCGCCGGATCGGCCGCCCCCTGCGGAGCCACACGGACACGGTGACGTCGGTGGCCTTCGGCCCGGACGGCCGCACCCTGGCCACGGCGAGCCGGGACCGCACGGTACGCCTGTGGGACGTCGACCGCCTCGACGCACCGCGCCCGGCGGGCAGGCCCCTGACCGGTCACCGCGGCGGCGTCACGTCGGTGGCCTTCTCCCCCGACGGCCGCACCCTGGCAACGGGCGGCGAGGACCACGCGGTACGCCTGTGGGACGCCGCGACGGCCGAACCGCACGGCGAGGAGCTCACCGGCCACCTGGAAACCGTCACGTCGGTCGCCTTCAGCCCCGACGGTCACACCCTCACCTCGGCGAGCAACGACCTGACGGCACGCGTGTGGACGCTGGACACGGACCGCGCGGTCCGCCACATCTGCGCCCGCACCGGGGGCGACCTCACGAAGGCGGCGTGGGGGGAGCTGCTGCCGGGGGTGGGGCACCGGGAGGGGTGCGGGGAGTAGCGCTTCCCGCAGTCTGCCGCGCCCCCGGCCTGCCGACTCCCCGGCCGGCCGCGCTCCCCCGGTCCCGGTGCTCACCAGTCCCGGCGCTCACCGTCCCCGGCGCTTCCGGCCGGCCGTTCGGCGACGGTCAGAGACCCGCCCGCTCCAGCAGCACCGGCAGCGCCTCCGGCTTCACCTTCTGCACCGACCGGACCTGGCCGATGCCCAGTTCGTCGCGGCTCACCGGGTCGCGGTGCAGCGCCTTCGTCGCCTCGGGCAGCAGGCTCACCCCGACCACATAGGTGACGTCGGGGTCGTCCGGGTCCTCCCAGGGCTCCTCGTCGACCTCGGCCACCGCGGCGACCGCCGGGTCCGGGCGGGTGAAGAGGAACCAGAGGCGGTCGCCCGGCTTCATGCGGCTGCGGCGGCCGAGCCAGAACTCCAGCTCCGGTTCTTCCTCCGCGAGTCGGCGGATGGTGTCCCTGCCGGCCGGCTCACCGTCCAGGGTGTCCCTGTGCGGATCGAGGACGTAGATCCAGTCCGCCACGGTTTCCCCCTCGGTCAGGGCACACGGCCCACGGCAACGCGACACGCAGCAACGCAACACAGCAGTGCGCGCCCATGGTGCCAGGATCTCGCCCCGCGCGCGTAGGCATTTTCCCAGCCGGGATCTGCGGCACGGACCGGCGGGGACCGGCACGGCTCCCCCCGGGCGGCGCCGATCCCGCGGGCCGAACGGCCGTCCGGTGCGCACGAGATCCGGTCGGACCTCTTGACTCGTGCTTCTCGCGGATGAAGCATGCACGCCGAGAGAGCGCTCCCAAACCCCCCACCACGTTCACTTCCTGAACCAGGAGAGCCGCCCCATGCCCGCTTCCTCCCCGCACTCCCGGCTGCCCTCGATAGGCCGCCGGACCGTCCTGGGCGCCGCAGCGGCGACCGCTCCCGCCGTGCTCGGCCTGTCCGGTGCCGCCTCCGCCGCCCCCGGGCGGAACAAGCCGCGCAAGCTCAAGGGCGGCGGCGACCTCGGCCCGAACGTCCTCGTCTTCGACCCGTCGACCCCAGGCATCCAGGCGAAACTCGACGAGATCTTCCGTGCGCAGGAGTCGGCGCAGTTCGGTACGGGCCGCTACGCGCTGCTGTTCAAGCCGGGCACCTACCACGGGCTCAACGCCCAGATCGGCTTCTACACCTCGATCACGGGCCTGGGCCTGTCGCCCGACGACACCACCATCAACGGCGACGTGACGGTCGACGCCGGCTGGTTCGACGGCAACGCCACCCAGAACTTCTGGCGTTCCGCCGAGAACCTCGCGCTCGTCCCCGTCAACGGAACCAACCGGTGGGCGGTCGCGCAGGCGGCCCCGTTCCGCCGCATGCACGTGCGCGGCAGCCTCGACCTCGCGCCCTCCGGATACGGCTGGGCGAGCGGCGGCTACATCGCGGACAGCCGCATCGACGGCCAGGTCGGCCCGTACTCCCAGCAGCAGTGGTACACCCGGGACAGCGCGGTCGGCGGTTGGACCAACGCCGTGTGGAACATGGTGTTCTCCGGCGTCGAGGGCGCCCCGGCACAGAGCTTCCCGAACCCGCCGTACACCACGCTCGACACCACCCCGGTCTCCCGCGAGAAGCCGTTCCTGTACCTCGACGGCGAGGAGTACAAGGTCTTCCTGCCCGAGAAGCGGACCGGCTCCCGCGGCGTCACCTGGGGCAACGGCACCCCGCGCGGCACCTCCGTCCCGCTCACGCGGTTCTACGTCGCCAAGCCGGGCGACTCGGCCGCCACTCTCAACCAGGCGCTCGCGCAGGGCCTGCACCTGCTGCTGACGCCGGGCATCTACCACGTCGACCAGCCGCTGCGGGTCGACCGCCCCGACACCGTGGTGCTCGGCCTGGGGTACGCCACCCTGATCCCGGACAACGGCGCCACGGCGGTGAAGGTCGCCGACGTCGACGGCGTACGGCTCGCCGGGTTCCTCATCGACGCCGGAACCGTCAACTCCGAGACACTGCTGGAAGTCGGGCCGCAGGGCGCGTCCAAGGACCACTCCGCGAACCCGACCACCGTCCAGGACGTGTTCGTCCGCGTCGGCGGGGCGGGCGCCGGCAAGGCCACCACCTGCATCGTCGTCAACAGCCGGCACACCGTCGTCGACCACACCTGGGTCTGGCGCGCCGACCACGGCGAGGGCGTCGGCTGGGACACCAACCGCTGCGACTACGGCGTCGTCGTCAACGGCGACGACGTGCTCGCCACCGGCCTGTTCGTCGAGCACTTCAACAAGTACGACGTGCAGTGGTTCGGCGAGCGGGGCCGCACCATCTTCTTCCAGAACGAGAAGGCCTACGACGCCCCGAACCAGGCCGCCGTCCAGAACGGTCCAGTGAAGGGCTACGCCGCCTACCGGGTCGGCGACGGCGTGACCACGCACGAGGGCTGGGGCATGGGCAGTTACTGCTACTACAACGTCGACCCGACCATCGTCCAGCACCACGGCTTCGCCGCCCCGGACACGCCCGGGGTGCGCTTCCACGGTCTGAGCGTCGTGTCGCTCAGCGGGCACGGGCAGTACGAGTGCGTCATCAACGACACGGGCGCGCCCACGTCGGGCACGAACACCGTGCCGTCGACGGTGGTGTCGTACCCGTGACCGCGTGATCCGGTGAGGCGGCGGGTCGCGGTCGACCGTCGGCGGCGACCGCCGCCCCCGAGCGGATGACGGCACATTGCCTACACGTGCCGTCATCTTGTGAACGGTCGGCGCCGTCATGTCAGGGATGGCGCCGACCGTCTCCCCCGACGGGCCGCCGCGCACGCGGCGGCCCGTGACCACCACCGCCGGGGAGCGACACCGGCGGTGCGGTCAGCACGGGGCCTCCTCCCGCACACCCGCTCCTCTGCGGCGCACGGTTGCGTGTGAGAACCGACACGTCCCACCGGCCGTCGCCCTGGTGTGAGGCGAGATCCGGATGGGCAGTGAATGCACGTTCGAGAGGATGGTGTCGGGCTTGTGGGAGTATCCGTGCGAGTGTGCGTGATCGGTGCAGGTCTGTCAGGACTGGCGACGGCGCACGCGCTCAACGCCAGGGGCATCGACGTCGTCTGCCTGGAGAAGGCACCCGACGTCGGCGGCATGTGGCGCCAGCCGGGGGCCGGCGAGCGCAGCCCGGCCTACCTGGCGCTGCACCTCAACAGCGCCAAGCAGCTCACGGGTTTCGCGGACTTCCCGATGCCGTCCGAACTGCCCCTGTATCCCAGCCACAGCGACGTCGCCACGTACCTGAAGTCGTTCGCCGAGTGGGCCGGGCTGCTGTCCCGCGTCGAGCTGCGCACCGAGGTGCGGTCGGTGCGGCAGGAGGCCGACGGGACGTGGACGGTCCTCAGCCGGGACGCGCGGGGCGTGGTGTCGGCGCGGCGTTTCGACCGGGTGGTCGTCGCCTCGGGGCACAACACGGAACCGGCGATGCCGCACCCCCTGCCGCCGGGCGCCGACACCTTCGGGGGCACGATCATCCACTCGATGGACTACCGCACCGGCGAGGACTTCACGGGCCGGCGCGTGGTCGTCGTGGGCCTCGGCGCGTCCGCCGTCGACATCGCCGCCGACCTCTCCCGGCACGCGGCACGGACCCTGCTCTCCGTCCGCCGCGGCCTGCACATCATCCCGAAGCAGCTCTACGGCATCTCCGTCGACCTGATCGCCGAGGCGCCGTGGTTCACGGCCATGTCGCTCGCCGAGCAGCGGCAGTTCGTGGAGCAGGCGCTGCACGTGGCGCGGGGCAGGCTGTCGGACTACGGGCTGCCCGAGCCCGACCATCCGGTCTTCTCCTCGGCCGTGACCATCTCGGACGAGATCCTCAGCCGCATCCGGCACGGCGCGGTGATCCCGAGGCCGGCCATCGCCTCCTTCGAGCCCGGTCGCGTCGTGTTCACCGACGGGACGTCCGAGGAGGCCGACGCGGTCGTCCACTGCACCGGCTACCGGATGGCGTTCCCCTTCCTGCCGCCGGGCTGCCCGGCGGGCCCGCGGGGGACGGTCGAGCTGTACCGGCGCATCGTGTCCCCGGACCGTCCCGGGCTGTACTTCGTCGGGCTGATCCGGCCCGTGGGCTCGATCACCCGCCTCGTCGAGGCACAGGCGCAGTGGGTGGCCCGGCTCGTCGCCGGCGACGCCGCCCTGCCGTCCGAGGAGGAGATGCGCGGGGAGATCACCGCGTACCTGACGGCCGTCGAGCAGCGCTACGGCCGTACCGAGGGCGCCTCGATCCAGGTGGACGTCGGCACGTATCTGCGGGAACTGCGGGAGTTGCAGGACGCGTAGAGGGGCGGCTGCGGAGCGTGTCCGTGGTGCGACGACGGTCCGACGGCCGGTACCCACCCGGCCGGTCCGCCCTTCGGCACGTTGGCAGGCGTCTGTCCCGATGGTGTGGGACCCGGCGGAGGCCCGGCGTCGGCGGGCGGCGTCGTCCGTCCGGCGCGCAGGCCTGCGGCCCAAGCTCCCTGTGGCCGCCCTCCACGGGGAGCTTTCGCCGCCCGGGCCGTGTGTGTCAGTGCACGGCCTGGGGCTGCGGGGCCGGGAGGTTCGGCGGCCTGACCCGGTAGGCCTCGGCGGAGACGTAGACGGTCACCCGGGGCGGCCTGCCCTGCTGGTGGGCGAGCGACACATAGGCGACGAGCCCGACGCCGTCCGTGAGCCGCCGGTCGGTGACCGCGGGGACGGCCCGGATCAGCGGGCCGGCGTCCATGCCGTGGCGTTCGAGGACGGTCACCGCCCGCTCCAGGGCCTCCGCGTCGTGCCGGGCGTGGTCCCGGACGGGGACGTAGAGGGTGAAGCCGCTCGGCAGGCCGCTCGCCGTCTCGGTGAAGGCGTGGCAGGACTGGAAGGGCCGTCGCGTGAGTCCCGGGCCGTCGTGCGTGCCGCCGGTGACGGTGTGGAAGAAGTCCCGGAACTCGGCGTGCCCGGCTCGGCCCGCGGTACGGGACAGCGCGCCGGCTCCGGCGGCGGACACGTCCTGGTGGGCGAGGTAGACCTTCACCCGGGGCTCGTCCCAGTCGCCGAGGTCCAGCGCGAAGAAGAGCAGGCGGTCGGCCGGGGGCAGGGTGGCGAACGCGCGCCGGTGGCCGAGCCGGTGCAGCGCCTCCCGCACGGTCTCGGCGGAACGCTGTGCGCCCCGGGCCGCCGGATTGAGGTACACCTTCACCTTCGGTACGCCGCCGGGACGCAGCTCCAGCGCGCACCACAGGGCCAGCGGTCCCTGCGGGTCCGGCGGCAGGAACAGGTCGGCCAGCTCGTCGAGCCGTTCGGTGGAGAAGTTCCAGCGCCGGGCCATCCGCCGTACGACGTCCAGGCCGACGCGTCCGCCGCGAGCCAGGCTGTCTGCGCCGCAGCCCGGATCCAGCAGTACGCGCAGCACGGGCGCCTCGCCCGGTGTGAAGGACAGCGAGTACTCCACGGGCGTGTGGTCGTCGGACAGGAAGGTGTCGGTGGCGGGCGGCAGGTCGAGGGGCCGCCCGGCCACGGTGCCCAGCGCCGCGACGACCGCGTCGACGTACCCGCGCGTGTCTCCCGGGTCGAGGCCCGCGACCTCGCACAGCCGGCTCAGCTGACCGGCCGTGAGCGCGCCGAGCGTGCCCCCCGGCACGCCCTGGGGCGCAAGAAGACACCCGCCTTTCGGGGCGGGTATCCGGTCCCATCCGGCGGGGTCGTGCATGAAAGCGGCGTCAGTGGATATGTGGTCCATGACACCTCCTTTGCCTCGATAGCATCACGTCGTACCGCGATGCTCACTACCCGTGAGGCCAAACCTTCATGCTCTTGTGCAGAGTTGATGGGTGTTGTGTGAATCACCTCGTGAGCCAGTGGAGGAACTGACTCCACCGTCCCCCGCGTTCGGGCCTGCGCTCCTGCGCGGCGTGGCCGGAAGGCGCCGGGGCCGCCGCCTTCGTCTCGGGGGCGGAGCGCGGGGCGGGCTCCACCGGGGTGAAGCGGGCGGGCAGGGTCGCCAGGCCACGGTTGAACGGGCCGGGGCGCCAGGTCAGGCTGTCCTCGGGCACGGCGAGTTCGACGTCGGGCAGCCGGGTGAGCAGGTTCTCCAGGGCGGTCATGGTGATCTGCCGCGCGGGTTCCTTCGACGGGCAGGCGTGCGGGCCCGCGCTCCACGCCAGGTGGGCGCGGTTGCTGCCGGCCTCCCGGGCCGCCGTCAGCGCCGGGCCGGTGTTGGCGGCGGCGAAGCTGACGAGCACCAGGTCGCCCGACTGGAGCTGCTGTCCGGCGAACTCCATGTCCATGGCCGGATAGTGCGGCGCGAGGTTGGCGATCGGCGGGTTCTCCCACAGCGTGTCGTCGACGGCCTCGTCGATCAGCCCGCCCTTGTGGGCGTACGCGTCGTGGGTGAGCAGCCGGTGCAGGGTGTTGCCGATGAGGTTGCGCAGCGGTTCGGTGCCGGCGCCGAGCAGCAGCGCGACCTGGTGCACCATCTCCTCGTCGGTCAGCTGCGCCTGGTGCTGCATCAGCCAGGTGGTGACGTCGTCGCCGGGCCGGGACCGCTTGAGTGCGACGAGTTCACCGACGGCCTCGAACAGCACCTCGGCCGCCTTCTCGGCGTTGACCCCGTCGAACATGCCGGAGACACCGAACAGCACGCGGTCGCCGATGCCCGCGGGGCAGCCGAACAGCTCGTTGAACACGAACAGCGGGAGCTGCTTGGCGTAGTCGCCGAGCAGGTCGGCGGAGCCGCGCGCGGAGAACTGCGCCATGAGGTAGTCGGAGACCTGCTCGGTGCTGCGGCTCAGCCGCCGCGTGTCGACGCGGGCCATGCTGTCGGTGACGGCCTGGCGCAGCCGCAGGTGCTCGGCGCCGTCGGCGAACATGCAGTTCGGCCGGTACGCCAGCAGCGGCACGACGGGGCTGTCGTGGCCGACCTTGCCCTCGTTGAAGGCCCGCCAGCGGCGCGAGTCCTTGCGGAACGACCCGGAGTCCTGTAGGAGGTGCAGCGCCGCCGTGTAGTCGGTGACGAGGGTGGCCTCCACGCCCGGCGCGAGCTCCACGGGCGCGGCGGGACCGTAGTGCCGCAGGTAGGCGTAGTAGGCCTGGGGGTCGGCCGCGAAGTCCGGTCCGTGCAGCGGCACGCGGGCGCCGGTGCCGTGGGCCGGGCACCCGGGCGGCGGCACCGGGGCGGTGGGGTGAGCGTCCATGTCTGCTCTCAGCTTCCTATTGGGCACGGTCCAGCAAGTAGCGGACGAGGGTGGTCAGTGCGGCGGCCGACGACTTCTCGTCGCGGGCGTCGCAGGTGACGACGGGGGTGTCGTCGAGCAGGTCCAGTGCCTCGCGCAGCGCCCGTTCGTCGCGCGTCGGTGCCCCGTCGAAGTGGTTGACGGCGATGGCGTAGTCGAGCCCGTAGTGCTCGATCAGGTCGATGACGGGGAAGGAGTCCGCCAGCCGCTCCGGGTCGACGAGGACCAGGGCGCCGAGCGCGCCGAGCGCCATGTCCTCCCACATCTGGACGAAGCGCTGCTGGCCCGGCGTCCCGAACAGGTACAGCACGACCCGGTCGCTGATGGTGAGCCGGCCGAAGTCCATGGCGACGGTGGTGGTGGTCTTGCCGTCGACGCCCTTGAGGTCGTCGACCGACTCGGCCGCCCGGGTCATGGTTTCCTCGGTGGTCAGCGGCTCGATCTCGGAGATCGCCCGGATGAACGTCGTCTTGCCGACCGCGAAGTGCCCGACCACGAGGATCTTCACGGCAGTCTGCGACGCCCCGTCGCGGACGTAGTCCTGCTCATCCAAACTTGGCGCGGAGACCATGCAGCACCTCCTCCAGGATCTGCTTGTCCGCGAGGGGCGCGCGCCGCACCGGCGGGCGGGTGATGACGAACCCGGCCTCGGAGAGCGAGGCGAGGAGGATCCTCACCACGCCCAGGGGGAGCCGGGTGTGCCCGGCGATCTCCGCGACCGAGAGGTAGCCGGCGGAGCAGATGTCCAGCAGGTTCTGCTCCTCCGGGGACAGCCGGGTGGGCCGTCGCGCGTGCTCGGGGGCGGCGGTGACCAGGGTGATCAGGGAGAGCTGTTCCTCGTCGGGCAGGCCGCGGCCCCTGGTGATGACGTACGGCCGTACCAGCTCCGGCGCCTCCGGCTCCCAGCCGTCGGGGCCGGTCATGAGCGCGCGCCGAGGTTCTCGCGCGGCGGCGTCGTCAGCTCCTTGCCGAGCTGCGCGACGAGCTGCTGCATACGGAAGGTGATGTCGGCCATGTCGACGTCCGGCGAGGCGGAGACACCGAGGTAGGCGCCCTCACCGGCGGAGATCAGGAAGACCCAGCCGCCGTCGAACTCCACGAGCGTCTGCCGCCACTGCTGGGAGGTGTCCTCGCAGAAGAAGGCGAGGGACCGGCTGAGCGACTGGACCCCGCTCATGGCCGCGGCGACCCGGTCGGCGTCGTCCTTGTCGAAGTCCTTGGTCCTGGCCATCAGCAGGCCGTCGGCGGATATCAGGACCGCGTGCAGGGCCCCGGGAATCTCCAGGGCGCTGTCGAGCATCCAGGAAAGATCGTGCTTCACGAGACCTCATCACCTTCGCTGCTTGCACCGCGGGTTCGGCTCGCCCGCTCCGCTGAGTCGGGTTGCGCGGCGCGGCCGGACTGCGTGCCGCGCTGGAAGGCGCCCATGATCGCCGCCTTCTCCGCGCCGGAGCGGGCGGGTGCGCCGGTGGTCGGGGCGCTGCCCGGCACGATGGCCATCGGCCGCTTGCGGCGCCGCCGGGGCAGGCCGTCCGCGGTCGCGGACAGGGCCGCCGCGGGCTCGGGTCCACTGCTCTGGCCGGCGCCCGCCGCCGCGGGGACGGCCGGCACGGGGGCCTTCCTCTCCGGCATGGCGGTGAGCAGGTCGTGCGGGATCAGGAGCACCGCGCGCACCCCGCCGTAGGGGGAGCTGGAGTCGACGGACACCTCGAAGCCGAAGCGTTCGCAGAGGACGCCGATGACGGCGAAGCCGAACTGCGGCGGGTTGCCGAGCCCGGCGACGCCGGAGGCGATCTCGCTGGAGAGCAGCTTCTCGGCGCGGGCGCGTTCCTCGTCGCTCATGCCGACACCGGCGTCGTCGACGACGATGCAGATGCCCTTGGGCACGGTGCGGATGTTGATCTCGACGACGGTGTCGGGGCTGGAGTAGCTGGTGGCGTTGTCGAGGAGTTCGGCGAGGGCCAGCGCGACCGGCTCGACGGCACGGCTGGTGATGCCGAAGTCGACCTGGGAGAGGATGTCGACGCGGCGGTAGTGCCGGATCCTGCCCTGCGCGCTGCGCACCACGTCGTACACGGAGGCCACGTCGCGCTGGCGGCCGAGCCAGCCGTCGCACAGCACCGCGATGGACTGGGCGCGCCGGCCGAACTGCGAGTTGGTGTGGTCGATCTCCAGCAGGTCCTGGAGCATGTCCGTGTCGCCGTATTTGGACTGCAGGCGGGAAACGACCAGCTGCTGTTCGGCGGCAAGGCCCTGAAGTGTCCGCATCGCGGACTTCAGCACGGTTTTCGTGGCTTCCTCGGCCTCCTCCTGAGCTGCCCGGACGGACTGTGCGTAGTCGTTCTCCAGCTCGGTGTAATGGGACGTGAGCCCTTCGATCTCCTGTCGCAATGCACGCGCCACCCTGCGCTGCCGAACAATGAGGGCGACGGCGAGAACGATGGCGACGAGCAGAGCCCAGAGCACCGGGTTCTGTATGTATTCCGTCATAAGACTCTCTTCAGGCGACCGACGGCCGGCTTGCTGGAATTCCCGTCCATGCGGATGGGTCGGCGGACCGCCTCCGCCCGGGTTGTCACCCGGACGCCCCTGAAGGCCGGACATGTCGTGCTACCCATCCGCCCGCTCCGCAAAACGCGGTGATCGTATCACCGGACAAAGTGCTGAACGGACGTCAGAAGACCTGCGCAGGTGGGTTGTTGAGACAAAATCAGGACGCCCTGGACGGGCCTTGCCCGGCATCCGCGGAGCGGGAACCGTCGTGCACTCCATCGCCTACGGGTTACACCCAGCTGTCCGGATTGTTTCGCCGACACGACATGTTGTGCCAGGAACGGCAAAATGCCGGAACGACGAAAATCCGGACGGCACATTCGGACAGCAAACGGGACGGCAAAAAGGCCCCGACCTCGCGGTCGGGACCTTCTTATTCTGCTCCTGAGAGTGTCCGAGGGGGGACTTGAACCCCCACGCCCGATAAAGGGCACTAGCACCTCAAGCTAGCGCGTCTGCCATTCCGCCACCCGGACCAGGTGCCCGCCGCCCGACGGGAGCTTCTCCCCGCGCGGCGACGAGGACAACAATACCAAGCTTTCGGAGCGCCTTTCACCTGCGTTTCCGTCCACCGGACCGCCACGGGCACGACGCCACGCCGCCTTCACGAGGAGTGATCAACTAGTCACTCTCCGCATATGCGCCCATGGTCAGAGGGACCCTCCCCCGGGTGCGGGGAGGGCTCCTTCGGGTGCGTGCCGGGGGTCGGCCCCGGGGTCAGCAGTCCTCGCGCAGGGAGTGCAGGTGCTCGCTGGAGCGGCGGGCGAAGGTGAAGGACTCGGCCGGGTTGTCGTGCTCGGCCTGCCAGTGGTGGGCGAGGCGCTCGCCGCGCAGCCGGGTCACGCCGGAGATGAACCGCCGGTAGTCGATGTCGCCGTCACCGACGTCCGTCATGCGGTAGCCGTACGGGTTCGACGGGTCGCTCTCGCCGTCCTTGACGTGGAACAGCGGGTAGCGGTGCGGCTGCTTGAGGACGTAGTCGAGCGGCTCGAACGGCGCCGCCGTGCCGTCGGGCCGCTTCGAGAAGCGGAACTGGCCGACGTACGCCCAGTAGATGTCCATCTCCAGGTGGACGAGGTCGGGGTCGGTCTCGGCGAGCAGGACGTCGTAGAGCCGCACCTTGGGGTCGTCGGTGGCGAAGGAGAATTCCTCGGAGTGGTTGTGCTGGTAGAACTTGATGCCGCGGGCCTTCGCCGCCGCGCCGTAGGTGTTGAAGTCGTCGGCGGCGCGCTTCCAGGCGTCGACGGTCGAGCCGTAGCGGAAGGGGCTCGCGGCGGTGCCTATGTGCTTGAGGCCGAGGGCCTCGGCGTCGTCGAGGACCTTGGTGAGGTTCTGCGCGAAGGTGTAGGCGTTCGGGTCGCTGGAGTAGTAGCCGACGTGGCTGCCGATCGGGTTCAGGCCGTGGTCCCTCGCCAGGCGCTTGAGCTGGGCGAGCGTGATGGGGCCCGCCGAACCCTGGCTGTAGCCGGCGAACTCGATCTCGTCGTAGCCGTACTTGGCCAGCTCGGCGAAGACGCGGGCGAAGCCGAGGGTGGAGACCTTGTCGCGCAGGCTGTACAGCTGGATGCCGAGCCGTCCGGGCGGCAGGACGGGACGGCCGCGGCCGGAGGCGCTGGCGCTGGAGGCGGGGGCGGCGGTCGCGGGGGCGGCGGTCGCGGGGGCGGCGGCGCCGAGCAGGGCGGCGGCGGTGGCACCCGCTGCCACGCCGAGCATGCCTCGCCTGCTGAGGCGTTGGGTGAGTTCGGGGTCGGGGTGTGACAAGCGGCTCATGCCTGGGACCTCTCGGAGTCGGAGGGCGTTGTCAGTGGTGAGTGCTTCACTTGTGACCAGTGGGGGACGGGTCGGTCGCCGGCCCGTCGGCGAGACCGGCGAGGTGGAGCAGCAGGGACTTCACGTCGGTGGCCGCGACACGGTCGCCGACCGCATGGGGGGTGGAGCAGATGAGGAGCGGACCGTCGTCGTCGCTCTGCGGAAGGCGGCCGTGGCTGCCGCGAATAGGTGAAGGGTCCAGAGGCACGACCGCCATGCGGTAGCGCATGCCGAGCTTCTTGCGGAGCAGGGCCGCGCCCGCCTTGACCTTCACATAGGGGTCGAGCGGGTCCATGAACAGCTCGACCGGGTCGTAGCCGGGTTTGCGGTGGATCTCCACGAGCTGCGCGAAGTCGGGCGCGCGTGCGTCGTCGAGCCAGTAGTAGTACGTGAACCAGGCGTCCGGCTCGGCGACGGCGACCAGTTCGCCGGAGCGCGGATGGTCGAGGTGGTGGGCCTTCTTGCCCTCGTCGTCGAGCAGCTGGTCGATGCCGGGCAGCCCGTCGAGCGCGGCGCGAGTGGCCGCGAGGTCCTCGGGCCGGCGGACGTAGACGTGGGCGATCTGGTGGTCGGCGACGGCGAAGGCGCGCGACGCCATCGGGTCGAGGTACTCCATGCCGTCCTGCGTGTGCACCTCCAGCAGTCCGGCGCGGCGCAGGGCGCGGTTGATGTCGACCGGGCGGCTGACGCGTGTGATGCCGTACTCGGACAGCGCCACGACGGTGCGGCCCTCGGCGCGGGCGTCGTCCAGGAGCGGGGCGAGCGCCGCGTCCAGGTCGGTGGCGGCCTGCCGGGAGCGCGGGTCGTCGGGTCCGAAACGCTGCAGGTCGTAGTCGAGGTGCGGGATGTAGCACAGGGTCAGGTCCGGGTGCCGGGTGGCCATGATGTGGCGGGTGACGTCGATGATCCACTGGCTGGACACCAGGTCGGCGCCGGGGCCCCAGAAGTGGAACAGGGGGAAGGTGCCGAATTTGTCGGTGAGTTCGTCGTGCAGGGCCGGGGGCCGGGTGTAGCAGTCGGGTTCCTTGCGGCCGTCGGCGTAGTAGACGGGACGGGGGGTGACGGTGAGGTCGGTGTCGGCGCCCATGGCGTACCACCAGCAGATGTTGGCGACGGTGTAGCCGGGGTGGGCGCGGCGCGCGGCGTCCCAGAGCTTGTCGCCGGCGACGAGTCCGTTGTGCTGGCGCCACAGCAGTACGTCGCCCAGCTCGCGGAAGTACCAGCCGTTGCCGACGATGCCGTGCTCGGCGGGGTGGGCCCCGGTGAGGAAGGTGGACTGGGCGGCGCAGGTGACGGCGGGCAGGACCGTGCCGAGCGGGGCGTGGGAGCCGGACCGGGCGAGCCGCTTGAGGTGGGGCATGTGGTCGAGGAGACGGGGGGTGAGGCCGACCACGTCGAGGACGAGAAGCGGGGTGGGGCCGGTGCTCATGGCAGCTCCTTCAGGCCGAGGTCCGTCAGCAGGTCGCGGGCGAGGGTGAGTTCGGCGGCGATGCCGTCGGCGAGCTGGGCGCGGGCGCGGGGCCGCAGCTGCGGCGGGAGGGCCTGCCAGGTGTAGGTCTCGACCTCGAGGTGGTGGGTGAGCGGGCGCGGGCCGCCGACGAGCCGGGTCAGCGCGGCCTTCAGCACCGGGAGCGTGGAGGTGAGGGGTGCGGCGGGGGCCTCGTGCAGGGGGACGTGGAAGTGGGCGCGCCAGGGTGCCGTGTCGGGCAGGGCCCGGCCGGTGAGTGCCTCGCCGAGGTCGTCGGTGCCTCGCAGGCCGGCGTCGGTGGTGGTGCGGGTCTGGTGCAGGAAGCGGGGTTCGGCGAAGGCGGCGAGCGCCTCGCGGACCTCGGGCAGGTGGGGCTGTTCGGCGTGCAGGGCGGCGGACAGCTGGGACTTGACGACGGGGACGTGTGCCTCGGTGAGCGCGTCGAGTGCGGTGTGCGGGTCTTCGAAGGAGGTGGCGAGGTGGCAGGTGTCGACACAGATGCCGATGCGGTCGTGGCCGATCGCGGTGAGCGGGGCGATGGCGTCGCCGGTGGTTTCGATGACGCAGCCCGGTTCGGGTTCCAGGCCGACGCGGACGGACCGGCCGGTCAGTTCCTGGAGCGCGTCGAGGCGTTCGGCGAGGGTGCGCAGGGCGGTGCGGGCCGTGTCGGTGCGGTCGTCGCCGGCCGCGGTGCGCCAGGCGAGCGGCAGGGTGGAGATGCTGCCCTCGGTGACGTCGTCGGGGAGCAGCCCGGCGAGGACGCGGGCGAGGGCGGTGGTGTGGTCGAGGCGTTCCGGGTCGGCCCAGTCGGGCTTGTAGACGCGGTATTTGACCTCGTCGGCGCCGAAGCCCTGGTAGGGGAAGCCGTTGAGGGTGACGACCTCCAGGCCGCGCCGGTCGAGTTCGCGGCGCAGGCCGCGGAGCGCGGACGGCTCGGAGACGAGGGTGTGCGCGGCGTCGTGGGCCAGCCACAGGCCGATGCCGAGACGGTCCCGGCCCAGGCGGCGGCGGACGGGCTCGCAGTGGTCGCGGAGCTGGGCGAGGACGCCGTCGAGGGTTTCGGCCGGGTGCACGTTGGTGCAGTAGGCGAGGTGGACGGTGGAGCCGTCGGGATGACGGAAGCGCATGCCTCACTCCCCGCCGCGCAGTATGGAGTTGCCCTCGTGGGTGGCGTCCGCCGGGGCGACGTCGAGGTTCAGGCGTCCGCTGAGGCCGTAGAAGGCGACGGGGTTGCGCCACAGCACCTGGTCGACGTCGTCCTCGGTGAAGCCCTCGGCGAGCATCAGGTCGCCGACCTTGCGGGTCTTGAGCGGGTCGCTGCGGCCCCAGTCGGCGGCGGAGTTCACCAGGACCTTCTCGAGGCCGTGGCTCCGGAGGATCGCGACCATGCGCGCCTCGTCCATCTTGGTGTCCGGATAGACGGAGAAGCCGAGCCATGCGCCGCTGTCCTTGGCCTCCTTGACGGTGGTCTCGTTGAGGTGGTCGACCAGGACGCGGTCCGTGGGCAGCGCCGACTCGCGCACCACGTCGAGGGTGCGGCGCAGCCCGGCGAGCTTGTCGCGGTGCGGGGTGTGCACGAGCGCGGGCAGGCCGTGGTCGGCGGCGAGCTGGAGCTGCGCGGCCAGGGCGGTGTCCTCGGCCGGCGTCATCGAGTCGTACCCGATCTCGCCGACGGCGACGACACCGTCCTTCACGAGATACCGGGGCAGTTCGTCCAGGACGGGGAGGCAGCGCGGGTCGTTCGCCTCCTTCGGGTTGAGGGCGATCGTGCAGTGGTGGGCGATGCCGTACTGGGCGGCGCGGAAGGGTTCCCAGCCGAGGAGGGAGTCGAAGTAGTCGCGGAAGGAGGCGGGCGAGGTGCGGGGCTGGCCGAGCCAGAAGGACGGCTCCACCACGGCTCTGACGCCCGCGGCGTACATGGCCTCGTAGTCGTCGGTGGTCCGGGACGTCATGTGGATGTGCGGGTCGAAGATGCGCATCAGGATTCCTTGCCGTGAGGGTCGTCCGTGCGGTGCGGCGGCGGGGTCCCGGCCCCCGTCAGGGCCAGGACGCGGTACAGGTCCTCGGGGACGGCGCGGCCGGCGGCCTCGCGTTCGGCGGCGTAGTCGCCGAGCATCCGGGCGAGTTCGGTGTCCTGGTGGGCGCGGCGCGCCAGGTCCGCCACACCGGCCACGGGCACGCCGGTGAACAGGCACTTCAGTACGGCGTGCCGCCACTGGTGGGCGTCCAGGTGCCGGGCGGCGTACGGGCCGACGGCGGCCGCCAGCAGCCGCGTGTCGTTGGTGCGCAGGGCGTCCTCGACGAGCGGCAGCGCCTCGGGGCCGGGCACGAGGTGGGGCAGGGCGTGCAGGACGGCGCGGCGTTCGTCGGCGGTGCCCTGGGCGTACACGCGGCTGAGCGCCTCGAGGTCGGCGCGGGCGGCGAGGAGGATGAGGATGCGCGCGGCGTCGGCGTGGGCGGCGCCGCAGCGGCGGCCGGCCTCGGCGAGGCGCAGCTCCCACACGGAGATCGGCCCGTGGATGCCGGGCTGGGCGGCGGCCTCGTCGAGGGCCTGGTCGAGCCAGGCGCGGGCGGACGCGTCGAGACCGGCGTCGAGGACGTGGCGCAGCTCGGCGACGGGGGCGGTGCCAGGGGTTTCGTCGGGGCCCGGCGCCGGGGAGCCGGGGGTGTGGGACCGAATCATGGGGTGCTGCTCCCTTCGGGGGTGACGGAGGGACGGCCGGGAAGCGGGGCGGCGGGCGTGCTGCCGGACGGTGCGGGTGGTGCGGTCGCCGCGAGGCGCTCGGCGTCGCGGAGGAAGGGCAGGGAGCGGATGGCGTGGTGCGGGCCGGCATGGGAGTGCCGCGGGAGTTCGACGACCGTCAGGCCCCGGTAGCCGACGGCGGCGAGGGCGGCGAGGACGGGCGGGAAGTCGATCTCGCCGTCGCCGAACGGGAGATGGTCGTGGACGCCGCGGCGCATGTCCTCGATCTGGACGTGCCGCAGCCACGGCGCGGCGGCACGGACGCAGTCGGCGGGAGGGAGGGGTTCGAGGCACTGGCAGTGGCCGATGTCCAGCGTGAGTCCGAGGTTCTCGGGGTCACCGAGGGCGCGGCGCAGGTGGTGGAAGTCGGCGAGGGTGGCGAGGAGGTGGCCGGGTTCGGGTTCGACGGCGAGCGGGACGCCGGCGGTGTCGGCGGCGTCCAGTACGGGGGCGAGGGCTTCCGCGAGGCGCTTCCACGCCGTGTCTTCGTCAGTGCCGTCGGGCAGCGTGCCGCTGAAGCAGTGCACGGCGTGGGCACCGAGGTCGGCGGCGACCCGCACGGCGCGGATCAGCAGGTCGACGCGGCGGGCCCGGTCGTCGGGGTCGGGGTCCAGCAGGGACGGGCCGTGCTTGCGGCGCGGGTCCAGCACATAGCGGGCGCCCGTCTCCACGGTGACGCCGAGCCCGAGTGCGTCCAGCCGGCGGGCGACCTGGCGGGTGCGGGCGGCAAGGTCGGGCGCCAGCGGGTCCAGGTGCATGTGGTCGAGGGTCAGGCCGACGCCGTCGTAGCCGAGGTCGGCGAGGAGGCAGAGAGCGTCGTCGAGCCGGAGGTCGGCCAGGCCGTTGGTGCCGTAGCCGAAGCGGAGAGGGCTGGGGGCGGGATGGGGTTCGCCGGGTGCGGTGTGCGGGGATCGCCGAGGCTGCGGGTTCATGTGACGCTCACCTTCCTGGCGAACTTCCGGCCGGCCGGAGCCAGTGCCGCGACGAGCAGGGCGACGCCGCTCGCACCGGAGCGGGCGGCGAGGGCGGCCTGGAGGGGGATGGTGGCGCGGATGCCCGCGCCGACGGCGCGCTGGGTGAGAGGGGGTGACGGGTTGAGGGCGGCGTGGAAGTAGGGGCGCGCGGTGGTGGCCGCGTAGGCGGCGCCGAGAACCGTGGCGAGACGAGGCGCGGCAGCAACCGGTCCCGCTCCGCGGCCTGTTGTGGAGCCCGGCAGGCCGGGGGCGGCTGCTGCCCGTCGGCCTGCCGGTGGCTGGGTGGTGCGGCGGGTCACCAGGTGGGCCAGGAGGCCGGTCGTGGCGAGGGCCGCAAGGGGCGGCAGGGGCGAGCCGTGCCGGGTCTCCTGGCGGGAGACGGTGGTGACCGCGAGGGTGTGCGAGCCCAGGAGGGCGGCGGTGGGCAGTGCCGCGCGGGTGTGGCCGGTGGTGGCGGCAGCGCCGAGGAGCAGGTCGAGGCCGCGGGCCGCCGCCATGGCGAGGGGTCCGGCCGGGGTGTGCTTCAGGGCGAGGTCGTAGGACCAGACGGTCGCCGCGAGGGGTGCGGCGACCGCGAGTGCGGGGCGCCCGGCGCGGGCGGCGAGGGCGAGGCCGGCGCCGGTGAGGGCGCAGGCCGCGGTGAGGGCGGCGGCAGGGCGGACACGGCCGGAGGGCAGGGGGCGGTGCGGGCGTTCGGCGGCGTCCTCGTCGCGGTCGGCCCAGTCGTTGAGGGCCATGCCGGCCTCGTACAGGCAGAGGGAGGAACCGATGGCGAGCAGCACACGCGGACCGGGCCGCGCACCGGCCGCGGCGGCACCGGCGAGGGCGTCACCGGGGACGGTGAACAGGGCGGGGAGCCGCAGCAGTTCGGCCCAGGCACGCCGACGGCCGGCGCCGGGGGCGCGCCGCTGGGTCGGGCGGGGGTGGGCCGGGCCGGGGTCATTGCCGGGGGCTGTGCCGGTACCCCTGCCGGGGTCCGTTCCGGCGTCCGCGCCAACGCCCCTGCCGGCACCCGCGCCGGGGTTTTCGCCGGCCTCCGTGCCAACAACCCTGCCGGGGGCTGCGCCGGTGTCCCTCCCGGGGGCCGTGCCAGTGGCCCTGCGGGGGTCCGCGCCGACGCCCGCGCCGGCGACCCTGTCGGCACCCGCGTCGGGGTTTTCGCCGGCGTCTGCGCCGGCGCCCATTCCGGTGTCTGTGGCGGCGTCCACGCCGGCGCTCACCTCGGCGCCCGCGCCGGGGTCCCTGCTGGGGTCGGTGCCGGCATCCGCGCCGGTGACCTTGCCGGCATCCGTGCCGACGTCCCTGGCGGCGTCCGCGCCAACGCCCCTGCCTAGGCCCGTTCCGGCGTTCGCGTCAGCGCCCCCGTCCGCAGCCGCGCCGGTGGCACTGCCCCGTGCCACCGTCGGCCGGGGCCGCACCCGCTCGTCCCAGCTCATCGGCTCTCCCCGGCGCTGTCGGCTCCGTCGGTTCCGTCAGCCCCGGGCGCCGCATCCGCCCCGGAGGCCACCGCCGGCTCCACCCCGGGCGTCCTGTCCGCCGCCCGGGGTCCGGCCTCGCCCCCCGCGGTCCGCAGCCGCTCCCCCAGCGTCGCCAGTGCCGCGTACTGTTCCGACAGGCCGGCCGGGGAGTCTCCCGTCGGGTCCTTGAAGTAGAAGCCGAGTTCGCCGATGGGGCCGGACAGGCCCGCCTCGTGGGCGCGGGCGAGGATGCGGGCGAGGTCGAGGACCAACGGGGCGGCCAGGGCCGAGTCGCAGCCCTGCCAGATGGTCTGGAGGATCATCCGCGTGCCGAGGAAACCGTCGAAGGCGATGTGGTCCCAGGCGGTCTTCCAGTCGCCGAGCGCGGGCACGTCGTCGATGTGCACCTCGCCCTCGGGGACGGTGCCGAGGGTGTCGGCGAGGACGCGTTCCTTGCCGGCGTTCTTCGCCGCGGCGGCGGCCGGGTCGGCGAGGGCGGCGCCGTCGCCGCCGCCGAGCAGGTTCGTCCCGGACCACGCGCGCACGGCCAGGGCGCGTTGGGTGAACATCGGCCCGAGCACCGCGCGCAGCAGCGTCTGCCCGGTCTTGCCGTCGCGGCCCGCGTACGGCAGTCCGGACGCCTCGGCGGCCGGGGCCAGCGCCGGGTGGTGCAGGCCCGTGGAGGGGGTGAAGTTGACGTAGGGGCAGCCGGCGCGCAGGGCGGCTGCCGCGTAGAGGGAGCTGGCGGGGAGTTCGGGGCCGGTCGGAGCGGGTTCCGTGGAGGCGACGTTGACCACGACCGCGCGGGCGAGCCGGTTGCGTCGTACGAAGTCGTCGATGTCCGCGGCGAAGGCGGAGATCAGTGCGTCGGTGTCGCGGGTGTCGCCGGGCAGGGGGCCGCCGGCGCGGATCTCGCGGTCGGCGGCGTCCAACTCGGCTCGGACGGCGGCGGGCAGGCCGGGCGGGAGGACGCCTTGGGCGGCGAGGGCCTCGGCGCGTTTGGGCAGCGGGCAGTCGACGGTGTCGTGACCGCCGAAGACGAGGTCCGCAAGGGCGGGCAGGCCGCTGTCGGCGAACAGGGGCGTCTCGGTCACCAGGCCTGTCGGCGGGCGCAGCCCCGCGGTCAGTGCGGCGCAGCCCGCCACGACGGTCGTGGCGACGGAGCCGCGGGCCCCTATCAGCCAGACGCCGGTGCGGGAGTCGGAACGGGACGCGGACATTGGCAGCCTCCTTGTCGTACGCGAACCCTGGGGTGGGGCGCGCTCGGACGCGCGCGCCCCTGGGCACGACGTCGAGACGGCGGGCGGGAGTCCGGGGTCTCCCGCCCGCCGTCGCTCGGTCGCCCTGTGCGGGCAGCCACCATACGCGGGCAGTTCACCCCACGCAGGCGGTTCCTTGGTCCGGATGTCCCGGGAGGACACGTGGTCGTCGTGGCGTTGAGCCGGACGCGGAGGCGCTCACCCTCCACGCGGGTCCCGTACGGGTTCCACTCCCCCGGCGGGTTCGGCGCGCGGTCGCGTTTCTTGAGGTCGGCGGAGTGGAAGCCGTAGGCGGAGCCGGTCGTCTTTTCGGACACGTCGGTGGCGTCGGTCCGGATTTCGCGGCCGTTGTGCACGGCCTGGCACGGGTCGTCGGAGGGCGGGAGCCCACGACATCCGGGAGGTGTCGTCGCCAGCCATCCTCCAGTCGGGCTTGAGCGAGCAGGAGCCGAGGTTCTAGGCGGGGTACCAGAGCTTGCTCTTGCCGCCGCGGGGGATGAGGGTGGCGCAGCCCGGCGGGAGGGCGGCGGTGGTGGTGCGTGCTCGTGTGCGCATGGTCTCCTCCCCTCAGCCGGTCGTGAACGTGAAGTCGTCCAGCTCGTACAGGGCTCCGGTGCCGCTGCCCTTGAAGACGAGGTGGAGCGTGGTCGTGCCGCGCGGGGCGCGGGACAGGTCGGCGCCGACGTCCTGGAAGGTGTCCCAGCCGCCGGTGACGGGCACGGTCGCGGTGCCGAGCAGGGTGCCCGTGGGGGAGCCCGCCCGGACCTCGAGGGTGCCGCCGCTGCCGCCGGACGAGACGCGGGCGGTGATCTTCTTGGCGTTGCTCAGTGCGTACGGCGTGAAGGAGATCCAGTCGCCGTCGTGGATGTCGCCGACGGCCCGGCCGCCGTGCGCGCTGTCCCTGGTGACGACGGAGATGCCGGCGGCGTCGCCGTGGTGCTCGGCCTGCCGGTGCCTGGGCTGGGCGACGTTCTGGTCGTGGGTGGTCAGCGCGGCCTGGCCGCCGCCTCCGCCGTCGGTGTACTCGGCGTCGAAGACCCCGAAGATGTCGGCGTCGTCGTCGTGGCCGCCGTCGGCGCTGGTCCGGATGGTGCCGGAGCAGCCGTTCGCGGAGGTCAGCGGGTGGCCGTGGGTGTCGTGGCCGAGGATGAAGCTGACCTTGACCTTGGCGCAGTCGATCGCCGTGCCGTCCTCGGCGTCGGTGACCTTCACCTTGAACGGCACCGCGTCGCCGAAGCTGAACAGTTCCCCGTCCTGCGGCAGTTCCAGGGTCACCTTGGGGGCGGTGTTGCCGACGACGATCCGCACGCTCGCGCTTCCGGTGCGGCCGGAGGTGTCCTTGGCGGTGAGGGTGGCGGTGTAGGTGCCGTTCTTCTTGTACCGGTACGTGGGGTTGGCGGCGGTCGAGGTGCCGCCGTCGCCGAAGTCCCAGCTGTGGGTGAGGGCGTCGCCGTCCTGGTCACTGGTGCCGGTGGAGGAGAACTGCACCCTCAGCGGTGCCTGCCCGGAGGTGCGGCTTGCCGTGGCCCGGGCGACGGGCGAGTGGCCGTCGGTGGCGTTCTCGATGCGGTACAGGGCGGAGTGCTCGTCGCCGCCGAACCAGGCGGTGCCGTAGTCGAGGACGTACAGCGCGCCGTCCGGGCCGAAGGCCATGTCCATGATCTGTGTGCCGGTCCAGGGCACGGGGTTGATCGACTGCACGGTGCCGTCGGCGTCGCTGGTGATCCGCTTGATCCAGCGGCGGCCGAACTCCCCGGCGAAGAAGTCGCCGTCGTAGGCCTCGGGGAACTTGACCGGCGAGTCGAGCGCGGGGTCGTAGTGGTAGACCGGGCCGCCCATCGGGGATTCGGGGCCGCTGCCGAACTCCGGTACGGAGCCGTCGTCGTAGGGGATCCAGGCGGGCTGGGCCGGGGGCAGGTCGGTGAGGCCGGTGTTGTTCGGCGAGGTGTTCTTCGGGGCGGCGCAGTCGAAGGGCGCGCCGGAGGCGCCGGTGGCGAAGTCGTGGTCGACGTAGGCGTCGTTGTCGCCCGTGCAGTACGGCCAGCCGAAGTTGCCGGGGCCGGTGACCCGGGCGAACTCGACCTGGCCGGCCGGGCCGCGCGCCGGGTCGGCGGAGCCGGCGTCCGGCCCGTAGTCGCCCACGTACAGGATGCCGGTCCTCTTGTCGACGCTGAAGCGGAACGGGTTGCGGAAGCCCATCGCGTAGATCTCGGGCCGGGTTTTCGCGGTGTCGGGCGGGAAGAGGTTGCCCTCGGGGACGGAGTACGAGCCGTCGGCGTTGACCTTGATGCGCAGGATCTTGCCGCGCAGGTCGTTGGTGTTGCCCGAGGAACGCTGGGCGTCGAAGGCCGGGTTGCGGTTCGGGCGCTCGTCGATCGGGGTGAAGCCGTCCGACTGGAAGGGGTTGGAGTCGTCGCCCGTCGACAGGTACAGGTTGCCCGCGGCGTCGAAGTCGATGTCGCCGCCGACGTGGCAGCAGATGCCGCGCGAGGCGGGCACGTCGAGGATCTTCTTCTCGCTGGCGAGGTCGAGGGTGCCGTCGAGGGTGAGCACGAACCGGGAGAGCCGGTTGACGCCGTTGAACGGTGCGAAGTCGGCCGCGCTGCCGGTCTCGGGGGCGTCGCCCGCCGGGGTGTTCATCGGGGGCGCGTAGTACAGGTAGATGAAACGGTTCTCCGTGAAGCCGGGGTCGACGCCGATGCCCTGGAGGCCTTCCTCGTCGTGGGAGTACACGTCGAGCTTGCCGGCGAGTCCGGTGTTGCCGGCGGCGTCGGTGAGGCGCAGTTCGCCGTCGCGGGAGGTGTGCAGGACCGAGCGGTCCGGGAGCACGGCGAGCGACATGGGCTCGCCGACCTCCGGCTCGCCCTTGGCGAGGGTGACCTGCTGGAAGTCCTCGGCGGCGGCCGGGGCGGCGGCTGCGCCGGCCTGCGGGGCGGTCAGGGTGAGGGAGGCTCCCGCGAGCAGGGCGCCGCCGAGCAGCGCCACCGCCTTGCGGAAGCGCGCGCGTCGGCCGGGGGTGGGGGTGGTGGGGTCGTTCCCGTGCACGAATGCCTCCAGGAAGGGGCCGGTGGTACGGGGCGGGTGCCTGCGCCGGGATGAGCCGTCATCCCGGCGGGCAAGGCGGTGGGGGCGCCGGGGTCAGTTGCCGAAGGCCGCGTCGAAGGAGGCCGTCGGCGGTTCGAAGTCGAAGGCCTTGAGGCGGGTGAGGGCCTCGGGGGCGCCCTGGAGCCGGTCCATGCCGGCGTCCTCCCACTCGACGGACACCGGGCCCCGGTAGTCGATGGCGCGCAGCATCCGGAAGACGTCCTCCCAGGGCACGTCGCCGTGGCCGGCGGACACGAAGTCCCAGCCGCGGCGCGGGTCGCCCCAGGGCAGGTGGGAGCCGAGGCGGCCGTTGCGGCCGTCGAGGCGCTTGCGGGCCTCCTTGCAGTCGACGTGGTAGATGCGGTCGCGGAAGTCCCACAGGAAGCCGACCGGGTCGAGGTCCTGCCACACGAAGTGGGAGGGGTCGAAGTTGAGGCCGAAGGCCGGGCGGCGGTCCACGGCCTCCAGGGTGCGTACGGTCGTCCAGTAGTCGTAGGCGATCTCGCTGGGGTGGACCTCGTGGGCGAACCGCACGCCCTCCGTGTCGAAGACGTCGAGGATCGGGTTCCAGCGCTCGGCGAAGTCCTGGTAGCCGCGGTCGATCATCGACGCGGGCGCGGGCGGGAACATGGCGACGAGGTGCCAGATGGCGGAGCCGGTGAAGCCGATGACGGTGTCGACGCCGAAGCGGGCCGCGGCGCGCGCGGTGTCCTTCATCTCGGCGGCGGCCCGCTGCCGTACGCCCTCGGGCTCGCCGTCGCCCCAGATGCGGGCGGGCAGGATCGCCTGGTGGCGTTCGTCGATGATGGCGTCGCAGACCGCCTGGCCGACCAGGTGGTTGGAGACCGCCCAGCACTTCAGGCCGTACTTGTCGAGGAGCTGGTGGCGGGAGTCGACGTAGGAGGGGTCGGCGAGGGCCTTGTCGACCTCGAAGTGGTCGCCCCAGCAGGCGAGTTCGAGGCCGTCGTAGCCGAAGTCGCGGGCCAGGCGACAGACCTCCTCCAGGGGCAGGTCCGCCCACTGGCCGGTGAACAGCGTGAAGGTGCGCGGCATCCGTGGGCCTCCTCAGGCGGTGACGGGCGTGTAGACGGAGTTCTTCTCGGCGCTCTCCTCCACCGCGGCCAGCACGCGCTGCACCTGCAGCCCGTCGGCGAAGGAGGGTTCCACCGGTCCGCCCTCGGCGACGGCGTGCACCAGGTCGCGGGCCTGGTGGACGAAGGTGTGCTCGTAGCCGAGGCCGTGGCCGGGCGGCCACCAGGCGTCCAGGTAGGGGTGCTCGGGTTCGGTGACGAGGATGCGGCGGAAACCGGCGTGCGCGGCGGGCTCCGTGCCGTCGTGGTACGACAGCTCGTTCAGGCGCTCCAGGTCGAAGGCGAGCGAGCCGTGCGAGCCGTTGAGTTCCAGGCGCAGGGCGTTCTTGCGGCCGGTGGCGTAGCGGGTGGCCTCGAAGGAGGCGAGGGCGCCGGAGGTGAAGCGGCCGGTGAACACGGCGGCGTCGTCCACGGTGACCTGCCCGGTGCCGCCGGCCGACTCGGCGGCCAGGCCGCGCGGGGCGCCGCCGGGCAGCGGGCGTTGCCGGACGAAGGTCTCGATGAGGGCGGAGACACCGGCGAGGTGCTCGCCCGCGAGGTGCTGCGCGAGGTCGACGACGTGCGCGCCGAGGTCGCCGAGCGCCCCGGAGCCGGCCTGCTCCTTGCGCAGCCGCCAGGTGAGCGGGAACTGCGGGTCGACCAGCCAGTCCTGGAGGTAGGTCACCCGGACGTGGCGCAGCGCGCCGAGCCTGCCCTCGGCGACCATCGCGCGGGCCAGGGCCATGGCGGGCACCCGGCGGTAGTTGAAGCCGACCATCGCCACCTGGCCGCGCCGGGCGGCCTCGTCGGCGGCGCGGGTCATGGCCGCCGCCTCCTCGACGGTGTTGGCGAGGGGTTTCTCGCACAGGACGTGCTTGCCGGCGGCCAGCGCGGCCAGCGCGATCTCGGCGTGGCTGTCGCCGGGGGTGCAGATGTCCACGAGGTCGACGTCGTCCCGTTCGACCAGGGCGCGCCAGTCGGTCTCGGCCGACGCCCAGCCGTGCCGGTCGGCCGCCGCGCGCACCGCGGCGGCGTCGCGGCCGCAGATCGCGGCGAGCACCGGGCGGCGCGGCAGGTCGAAGACGCGGCCCGCGGTGCGCCAGCCCTGGGAGTGGGCGGCGCCCATGAAGGCGTAGCCGACCATGCCGACCCTGAGCGGCGGCTTGCCGGTCTGCGTCCCCTCTTGCTGCTGCGGCTGTCCCATGCGGAAGGTCCTCCTCGTCGTGACGGCGCGGTGGGGGTGGGCCCGCCCCCACGAGGCGCGGGGCCGGGCCTGGCGGGCGCCTCTACTTGAAGCCGGTCGGCATGTACTGGTCGACGTTGGTCTTGTCGACCACGGCCGAGTAGAGGGTGAGGGACGCCGGGATCTCGAACTCGGCGAGGCCGCCGACGCCCTTGCCCTGGCCGAGGGCGCGGGCCAGGTCGATGGCGGACGCGGCCATGGTCGGCGGGTACAGGACGGTCGCCTTCAGGACGCCGTTGTCCTGCTTGATGGCCTGGAACGCGGAGAGGGCGCCGGCGCCGCCGACCATCAGGAAGTCGTCGCGGCCGGCCTGCTCGATGGCGCGCAGGGCGCCCACGCCCTGATCGTCGTCGTGGTTCCACAGGGCGTCGAACTTCGGCTGTGCCTGTAGCAGCTGGGCCATCTTGGCCTGGCCGGACTCGACGGTGAACTCGGCCGCCTGGCGGGCCACCTTCTTGATGTTCGGGTAGTTCTTCAGGGCGTCGTCGAAGCCCTGGGTGCGCTGCTTGGTCAGTTCCAGGTTGTCGAGGCCGGCGAGTTCGATGACCCGGGCGTTCGCCTTGCCCTTGAGCTTCTCGCCGATGTAGTGGCCGGCGTTGAGGCCCATGCCGTAGTTGTCGCCGCCGATCCAGCAGCGGTAGGCCTGCGGGGAGTTGAAGATCCGGTCGAGGTTGACGACCGGGATGCCCGCGCGCATCGCCTTCAGGCCGACCTGGGTGAGGGCCTTGCCGTCGGCGGGCAGCACCACCAGCACGTCGACCTTCTTGTTGATGAGGGTCTCGATCTGGCCTATCTGCTGGGCGGTGTCGTTGGAGCCCTCGGTGATCTCCAGGGTGACGTCCTGGTACTTCTCGGCGCGGCTCTTGGCGTTCTGGTTGATGGCGTTGAGCCAGCCGTGGTCGGCCTGCGGGCCGGCGAAGCCGATGGTGACCTGCTTGCCGGGCTGGTCGTCGGCGGCGGGCTCGTTGCCGGCGGCCTTGTCGGCGCCCTTGTCCGACGGCTCGTTGCTCGTGCAACCTGCGAGGAGCGCACCGGCCGACACGGCGGCGGTCCCGAAGAGCAGTCCTCTGCGACTGGTGAGTGGAGACATGGCGGTGAACCCTTTCCTCAGGTCGTGCTCGCGGTACGGCGCTGGACCAGCACGGCGGCGACGATGATCGCGCCCTTAGCGATCTGCTGGACGTCGCTCTGCAGGTTGTTCAGGGCGAAGATGTTGGTGATCGTGGTGAAGATCAGGACGCCGAGCACGGAGCCGGTGATGGTGCCGCGCCCGCCGCTGAGCAGGGTCCCGCCGATGATCGCGGCGGCGATGGCGTCGAGTTCGTAGAGGTTGCCGTTGGTGTTCTGGCCGGAGCCGGACAGGACGATCAGCAGGAAGGCGGCGATGCCGCAGCACAGCCCGGACAGCAGGTAGAGGTACAGGCGCTGGCGGCGGACGTCGATGCCGGCCAGCCGGGCCGCCTCGCTGTTGCCGCCGACGGCGACGGTGCGGCGGCCGAAGGTGGTGCGGTTGAGCACCAGCCAGCCGATGACCGTGACCACGGCGAAGACGAGGACGAGCGGCGGTATGCCGAGGACGTACGCGTCGCGTTCGCCGAGATCCAGTACGCCCTCGACGGTGACGATCTGGGTGCTGCCGTCGGTGATCTGCAGGGCGAGGCCGCGCGCGGAGGCGAGCATGGCGAGCGTGGCGATGAACGGCACCATCGCCCCGTAGGCGATGAGCACGCCGTTGACGAGTCCGCAGCCCACCCCGACGACGATCGCGGTGAACAGGATGCCGAGGAAGCCGTACTCCTGGGTGGCGACCGTGGTCGCCCACACGGAGGCGAGGGCGACGATCGCGCCGACGGACAGGTCGATGCCGCCGGAGATGATGACGAAGGTCATGCCGACGGTGACGACACCGATCACGGAGGCCTGCGTGAGGACGAGTTGCAGGTTGCGGGTGTCGAGGAACTCGTCGGGCTTGGTGATGCCGCCGATGAGGACCAGGGCGGCGAGCACCCCGAGCAGGGACAGGGTGCGGACGTCGGCGCGGGCGAGCCTGCCGCGCCAGGCGGGCGGCCCGTCCACCGGGGCCGTCTTGCCGGTGCCGTCCCGGGGTGGGGACATGTGCTGCGTCATGACGCCGGACTTCCTTCCATGACGAGGTCGAGGACGCGGTGTTCGTCGAGTTCGCGGGCCGGCGCCGTGTGGACGACGCTGCCCTCGCGCAGGACCAGGACGCGGTCGGCGAGGCCGAGCACCTCGGGCACCTCGCTGGAGACCAGCAGGACGGCGAGGCCCTCGTCCGCCAGCCGGCGGATGACCGCGTACAGCTCGGCGCGGGCGCCGACGTCGACGCCGCGGGTGGGTTCGTCCAGCAGCAGCACGCGGCAGCCGCGCAGCAGCCAGCGGGCGAGGACGGCCTTTTGCTGGTTGCCGCCGGACAGGGTGCGCACCGGCACGGACGGGTTGTCGGGCCGCAGCGACAGTTCGCGGGTCGCGGCCCGGGCGGCGCCCCGTTCGGCGCCGCGGTCGATCCAGCCGCCGCGTGCGAAGCGGGACATGGAGGACACCGACACGTTGCGGGTGACGGACTCCAGCATGAGCAGGGCCTGCGCCTTGCGTTCCTCGGGCGCGAGCCCGAGCCCGGCACGAACGGCGGCACGGACGCTGCCGGGCCTGAGCGGCCGTCCGTCGACGACGACCTGACCGGCCGTCGGCTTGCGGGCGCCGTAGACGGTCTCCAGTATTTCGGACCGCCCGGAGCCGACGAGTCCCGCCAGGCCGACGATCTCCCCGGCATGCACGGTCAGGTCCAGCGGCGCGAACTCGCCCTCGCGCGCCAGTCCGCGCACCTGGAGGACCGGTGTGCCCGCGGACGTGTCCCGCGCGGGCCGCTCGGGGAAGACGTACTCCACGTTGCGTCCCGTCATCAGCGCGACCACCTCCCGGGTCGGCGTCGACTTCGCGGGCAGCCCGCCCGCGACGGCGCGTCCGTCCTTCAGCACGGTGACCCGGTCGCCGATGCGGCGGATCTCCTCCAGGCGGTGGGAGATGTAGACGACGGCGACGCCGTCGGCCGTGAGGTCGCCGACGATGCGGAAGAGGTTGTCGACCTCGTCGGGGTCGAGGGCGGCGGACGGCTCGTCCATGACGATGAGCCGTACGTCGTGGGAGAGCGCCCGCGCCATGGACACGATCTGCTGCTGCGCCGCCGACAACTCCCCCACCAGGCGGCCCGGTTCGATCTCGGGGTGGCCGAGCCGCCGCAGCAGCGCGGCCGTCGAGGCGCGGGCGGCCTTGCCGCGTACGACGAAACCGGCGGTGGTGGGTTCGTGGCCGAGGTGGACGTTCTCGGCGACCGACAGGTGCTCCACCAGGTCGAGTTCCTGGTAGATGGTGGCGATGCCGAGGCGCATGGCGGCGATGGGCGAGCGGAGGGTGACCTTCTCGCCGCGCCACCGGATGGTGCCGGTGTCGGGCTGGTGGGCGCCGGCCAGCACCTTGATGAGGGTGGACTTCCCGGCGCCGTTCTGGCCGAGCAGGCAGTGCACCTCGCCGGCCTGGACCTCCAGGTCGACGCCGTCGAGGGCCCGGACGCCGGGGAAGGACTTGGTGATGCCGTTCATGCTGAGCAGCGGTGGTTCTGGTGCCATGCGATTTCCCCTCGGCGGGCGTGCGGGCCGGTTCCAGGGCGCTTGTCGAGCGGGCCTTCTCGGGGGCGAGCGGGCCGTACGGGCCTGCGCGGGGACAGGCCGTTTCCGGGCAGGGCGGAGCAGGGAGTGGTGCGGGGGTGCCGTGCCGGGCATGGGGGTGCCGTGCCGGGTGCGGTGGAGGCGTACTGCGGGTGCTGGTGTGCTGCGGGTGGGCCGTACTGGGGTTGCGTGTCTGCGCGGGTGCGTGCGTGTCTACGCGGGTGAGAACAGGTGGTCGCTGATGAGCCGGGCCGCGCCGGTGACTCCGGCTGTGGGGCCCAGCTCGCCCAGCACGATGGGCAGGTTGCCGGTCGCCAGGGGCAGTGACTGGCGGTAGACCTGGGTGCGGATCGCGGCGAGCAGGGTGTGGCCGAGGCCGGTCACTCCGCCGCCGATCACCACGAGACCGGGGTTGAAGAAGCTGACCAGGCCGGCGATCACCTGGCCGGTGCGGTTGCCGCCCTCACGGATCAGGTCGAGCGCGGTGGCGTCACCCGCGGCGGCAGCGGCGGCGACGTCGATCGCGCTCAGGGTGCCGCTCTCGTCGAGCATGGCGGCGAGTACCGCCGACAGGCCCTGCTGGGCGGCCTCGGTGGCGTCCCGAGCGAGGGCCGCACCGCTGAAGTGGGCTTCCAGACAGCCCCGGTTGCCGCAGGCGCAGGGCCGGCCGTCGGGCACCGCCTGGATGTGCCCGATGTCGCCGGCGCTGCCCGTCGTCCCGCGGTAGACCTCGCCGCCGACGACGATGCCGCAGCCGATGCCGGTGCCGATCTTGACGCAGAGGAAGTCGGCCACGCTGCGGGCGACACCGGCGTGCTGCTCCCCCATCGCCATCAGGTTCACGTCGTTGTCGACCATGACCGGGCAGCCGAGTTCCTGGCTGAGCGCCTCCCGCACGGGGAAGCCGTCCCAGCCGGGCATGATCGGCGGTGCGACCGGTACGCCCTCGGGGAAGCGGACCGGGCCGGGGACGCCGATGCCGGCTCCGTCGAACCCTTCCGCGAGCCCGGAGGCCTTGAGCTTGCCGGCCATGGCGAGGACCTGCTCGAAGACCGCGACGGGGCCCTCGCGCACGTCCATCGGCTGGTTGATGTGCCCGAGGACCTCCAGTTCGGCGTTGGTGACGGCGACGTCGACGGAGGTCGCGCCGATGTCGACGCCGAGGAACCTCAGTTCGGGCGCGAGGCGGATGTTGTGGGAACGGCGCCCGCCGCGGGAGGCGGCGAGTCCGTCGGCCACGACCAGCCCCGTCTCCAGCAGGCGGTCCACCTCCACGGCCAGCTTGGACCGGGACAGGTCGACCTGGTCGCCCAGCTGGGCACGGGAGTGGGGGCCGCCGTCGCGCAGCAGCTTGAGCAGCCGGGCCTGGTGGGCGTTCGCGGGCCGTGCCGTCATGCGTCTCACGATCCCCTCCCCCGCTTCCATGGGCCTGTGCGCGCCGGATTCCGGCCACACCGTCGGCTGCTTCGTAGGGGAAAGTAGCAGTGGCTGCCCGGGCTGGGAAGAAGTCACGCACAAATTCCCGCCGACTTTCTCCACTCGCAGGACAAAGACTGGTCTCTCCGCGGCTTTTGTGTCGCCGGGAGCGGATGCGGCAGGCGCACGCCGACAGGTCGGGCCGCCGACAGCGACGGTGCGCCGGCCGCTCGGGCCGCCGACGGGAATCTACGACCGGTCGTGCGCGCGGTACGAGCGCCGGGTCTGTTCGATGTGCTCCCGCATCAGCCGCGCGGCGCGCTGCTCGTCGCGGTGCACGACGGCGGTGAGCAGCTCCTGGTGCTCGGCCCAGGACTGCCGCCCGCGCCGCCGGGCGACCGGGGCGGCGTACCAGCGCACTCGCCGGTCCACCTGCGCGGCGAGCCCGGCGAGGACGGCGTTGCCCGCCAGCTCCATGACCTTGCCGTGGAAGCGTGCGCCGAGCGCGACGGCGGTGTCCGTGTCGCCGGACCGGGCGGCCACCAGGCCCTGCTCGACGATCCGGCCCAGGTCGCGGATGCCGTCCTCGTCGGCGTTCAGGGCGGCGAGGCGGGCGGCCTCGGCCTCCAGCAGCGCCCGGACCGCCAGGAGCTGGCCGGCCTCCTCGTCGGTCGGCTCCCGCACGAACGCGCCCTGGGCCGGACGGAGGTCGACCCAGCCCTCGGTGCCGAGCCGCTGGAGCGCCTCGCGCACGGGCTGCCGGGACACGCCCAGCCGGCCGGCGAGTTCGCTCTCCACGAGGTGCCGGCCCGGCTGGAGGGCGTGCGTCGTGATGAGTTCGAGGAGGGCCTCGTAGACGCGGTCGCGCAGCGGCCCGGGCCGTTCGAGTCTGGTTGCCGCTCCCTGCGGCAGCCCTGACGGCAGCATCACGATCCCTCCCCGGCACGTCCCGTGCACCCGCGACCGAGACCCGCCACGGATTGTCTACAGTTTACGGCGCCCAAAGGGGCCGACCAGCAAGGAAGTTGACGAACCGTCACAACTCACGGGCACCGGACGACCTGCCCCGCGTAGGAGAGGTTGCCCCCGAACCCGAACAGCAGGACCGGGTCGCCGGTGCTGATGGCGCCCTGTTCGACCAGCTTGGAGAAGGCGAGCGGGATGCTCGCGGCGGAGGTGTTGCCGGACTCGGTGACGTCACGGGCGACGACGGCGTTCACGGCGCCGATCTTCTCGGCGAGGGGTTCGATGATGCGCAGGTTGGCCTGGTGCGTGACGACCGCGGCGAGGTCGGCCGGGGAGAAACCCGCCCGTTCGCACGCGGCGCGCGCCACGGGCGGCAGTTGCGTGGTGGCCCAGCGGTAGACGCTCTGGCCCTCCTGGGCGAACCGCGGCGGGCTGCCCTCGATGCGCACCGCCCGCCCCATCTCCGGCACCGAACCCCACAGCACGGGCCCGATGCCGGGTTCCTCGGCGGCCTCCACGACCGCGGCGCCCGCGCCGTCGCCGACCAGGACGCAGGTGGTGCGGTCGTTCCAGTCGGCGACGTCGGACATCTTGTCGGCGCCGACGACCAGCGCCCGGGTCGAGGCGCCCGCCCGCACGGCGTGGTCGGCGGCGGCCAGGGCGTGGGTGAACCCGGCGCACACGACGTTGACGTCCATCGCGGCCGGCGACGGCACGCCGAGGCGGGCGGCGACGCGGGCGGCCATGTTCGGGGAGCGGTCGATGGCGGTCGAGGTGGCGACCAGGATCAGGTCGATGTCGCAGGCCGACAGGCCGGCCGAGGCGAGCGCCTTGGCGGCGGCGTGGGCGGCCAGCTCGTCCACGGGTTCGTCGGGACCGGCGATGTGGCGGGTACGGATGCCCACCCGGCTCGTGATCCACTCGTCACTGGTGTCCACCATGCCCGCCAGATCCTGGTTCGTCAGGATGCCGGCGGGCTGGTAATGGCCGACGGCGGCGATCCGCGAGCCGTTCATGGCGTCCCCCTTGATGCTGTGTGGAGCGGGATTCACCAGTCTGATCAGTGACTCGCGAGTAGCGCGGCGGGTGAAGCGACAGGAAAGCCGAGCCCGGCTTGTCGGCTTCCGTCAGACCCTCGGACGACCGAACAACGCCGTGACCGGCCGGGCGGCGCCGACCGCGACCCGCCGCCCGTGCAGGACAATGACACGGTGAAGGTCACCGCCCCGCCGGACGATGCGGTGACCCACGGCAACCTCCGCACCAGGGGCCGCTTCCACCACCAGCACGTACAGACACGTACAGAACCGGGGCTGATCAGGACATGGGACGAGTCACGGAACGACGCAAGGTGCTCCGCATCCGGGACGGTGCCGTCTCGTCCCGCCCGGACACCCTGGTGGCCGAGGAACCGCTGGAGATCCGGCTGAACGGCAAGCCGCTCGCCGTCACCATGCGTACGCCGGGCGACGACTTCCCGCTGGCGGCGGGCTTCCTCGTCAGTGAGGGCGTTCTGGCCGCCGCGTCCGATCTGCGCACCATCGTCTACTGCGCCGGGGCGACGAGTGACAGCGCCTCCTCCGGCGGTGCGGAGGGCGCGAACACGTACAACGTCGTGGACGTACGGACGGCCCCCGGCGTGGTGATCCCGGACATCACCCTGGAACGGAACGTGTACACGACCTCGTCGTGCGGCCTGTGCGGCAAGGCGAGCCTGGACGCGGTCCGCACGTCGGCCCGCTGGCCCATCGCCGACACTCCCCCGGTCCGGGTCACGCCCGGCCTGCTGGCGAGCCTTCCCGACCGGCTGCGGGCGGCCCAGCGGGTCTTCGACCGGACCGGGGGCCTGCACGCGGCGGCGCTGTTCTCCGAGACCGGTGAGCTGCTGGACGTACGGGAGGACGTGGGCCGGCACAACGCGGTCGACAAGCTGGTCGGCCGCGCCCTGCAGAACGGCGACCTGCCGCTGTCCCGGGCGATCCTGCTGGTGTCGGGCCGGGCGTCGTTCGAGTTGGCGCAGAAGGCGGTCATGGCGGGCATCCCCGTACTGGCGGCGGTGTCCGCTCCGTCGTCCCTCGCGGTGGACCTGGCCGCGGAGACGGGCCTGACCCTGGTGGGCTTCCTGCGGGGCGGCTCCATGAACGTGTACGCGGGTGAGGAACGCGTCGCCCTGCGGACCCCGGCGACCCGGGGCTGACGGGCACTCGGCCGTGCCCGTGCACGGCGGGCCGCCCTCGTGAACGGTCCCCCGCCACCAAGCGGGTGACGGGAGTTCGGGTCGCGGCGTGGTTAGGGCGGCGACACGTGCACGGTTCTTGCGGGGCGGGTGGCCGCGCAACTAACGTCGGCCGCCCACCCCTGGACATGGGATGTCCTGATGTTCAGATGTCCGACCCGCCGTCTGCGCCACTGACCGGACCACACGACCAGACCTAAGAAGGGCAGGTCGCACCATGCCGGCACGTCTTCGCACCCGCCTGAGATCCCCCCTCGTCGCCCTGCTCGCCCTCGCGGCGACGGCCGTACTGCCCGCCCCCGCCGAGGCCCAACCCCCTTCGGCCGCGCCGCACTTCGAACAGCAGACCCTCTTCAAGGCGTCCCAGGACCCCGGTTACGCCTGCTTCCGCATCCCGGCGATCGTGCGGACCACGCACGGCACGCTGCTCGCCTTCGCCGAGGGCCGGGTCCTCAACTGCGGGGACGCCGCCGACATCGACATCGTCCTCAAGCGGTCCACCGACGGCGGCCGTACCTGGGGCCCGCTCCAGGTCGTCAACGAGGGCGCCGGCGACACGCACGGAAACCCGGCGCCGCTGGTCGACCGCTCCACGGGCCGGATCCTGCTCGCCGAGACGTACAACACGGGCCGCACCGACAGCGGCAACTGCACGGTGCCCTGCGACCGCACCCCCCATCTGCAGTACAGCGACGACGACGGCCGCACCTGGTCCCGGCCGCGCGACCTGAGCGACCAGATCCTGCCCCCGCACTGGAACTCCTGGTACGCGACCGGCCCCGTGCACGGCATCCAGCTGACCCGGGGCCGGCACGCCGGGCGGCTGGTGTTCGGCGTCAACACCGAGACGTGGGACGGCACGCGCATAAGCGCCAATCACGCGGC
Organism: Streptomyces sp. NPDC051207; assembly: GCF_040682395.1. NCBI lineage: Bacteria > Bacillati > Actinomycetota > Actinomycetes > Kitasatosporales > Streptomycetaceae > Streptomyces > Streptomyces sp. NPDC051207. The sequence goes on from NZ_JBFBAX010000001.1 coordinate 308,849, forward strand.
GCTCGTCGTCAGCGACGACGGCGGCGACTCCTGGCGGATCGGCGCGACCGACAGCTGGCCGGTCGCCGCGGACGGCACGTTCCGGCAGAAGCCCTCCGAAGTGACCCTCACCGAGCGCGTCGACGGCTCGATCCTGGTCAGCGGCCGGGAACAGGAGGGCACCGATCTCGGCCACCGCTCCCAGGCCGTCAGCCGGGACGGCGGCGACAGCTTCGCCGCGCCCTTCCGTGCCCTCCCCGACCTGTACACACCGCAGGTCCAGGGCGCCGTCCTGCGCCGCGGCGACCGCATCCTGCTGTCCGCGCCCGCCGACCCCGACCGCCGCCGCACGATGATGATCCGCTCCTCCTACGACGGCGGGCGCACCTGGGACAGCGTGGACCGCGGCACGGTCGTCACGCGGGACTGGTCCGGCTACTCCGACCTGGTCGGTATCGACCGGGACACGGTGGGGCTGATGTACGAGGGCGGCACGGCCGACGCCCGGGACGAGATCCGCTTCGCCCGGTTCACGGACGACTGGCTGGCACCGCGCCGCGGCCCCGACCCGACGACCGCCGACCTCGCCGCGCACGGCAGGCCCGCGGCCGTCCTCGGCGGTGCCCGCGCGACGGACGGCGTGCGGGGCGGCGCGCTCTCCTTCGACGGCGCCGACGACGCCGTACGCCTCCCCTACCGTGAGCAACTGCGGCTCGGCGAAGGGGACTTCACGGCCTCGCTGTCGTTCCGGTACACGGCCGCCTCGGGTGAGCAGCCGTTGCTGTGGATGGGCGGCATCGGTACCGGGCAGCCGCAGGTGTGGCTGCGCGGGGAACCCGCGAGCAACCGCGTGCAGGGCCTGATGACCGTCCGCGACGGCGCCGCCGCCCCCCGCTCGGCGTGGGTGCGCACCACGGGCGCGTACAACGACGGCGCGTGGCACCGGCTGGCGCTGCGCCGGGCCGGTGGCACGCTGACGATGTTCCTGGACGGCACGCCGGTCGGTTCCGCGGACGCGCCGGCCGGCTCGGTCAGCCGGAACTCGCCGTTCGGTGTGCACATCGGCCAGCGCATGGACAGCCGGGCGTTCTTCACCGGCGCGATCGACGACGTACGGGTGTGGAACCGGGCGCTCACCGACGAGGAACTCGCCACCGGGCGGACGGCTCCGGCCGCGCGGGGCCCGGTGGCGTGGCTGCCCCTGGACCGGGTGGGGGGCAGCCGCTGACGTCCCCCGGCGGCGCTGCTCGGCGGGGCCCCGTGGGACCGGCGGTGCCGCTCGGCGGGGCCGCCGGGCCGGCCCGTGGCTTCACTCCCCCGCTGCCGGGGACGGGCCGGCTCAGCCGGACGGTGGCGCCGTACCGGCCCCCGCTCCTGACGCTGCGGTTCGCCCCGGCGAGGCGGCGTCCTCGTGGGGGTCGCGCGAGCGGCGCCTGGCGATCACGGCGCACACCATCAGCTGCATCTGGTGGAACAGCATCAGCGGCAGCACGGCCAGGGAGGCGTGGGCGCCGAACAGGACGCTCGCCATGGGCAGCCCGGCGGCGAGGGACTTCTTGGACCCGGCGAACTGGATGGTGATCCGGTCCGCCCTGCCGAAGCCGAGCGCCCTCGCGCCGTACCAGGTCAGGGCCAGCATCACGGCGAGCAGGACGGCCTCGACGGCGAGCAGTCCGGCCAGCCGGGCGGGGCTCACCCGGTGCCAGACGCCCTGCACCATGCCCGCGCTGAACGCGGTGTAGACGACGAGGAGGATCGACCCGCGGTCGACCAGCCCGAGGACCTTGCGGTGCCGGGCGACGAAGCCGCCGATCCAGCGGCGCAGCAGCTGCCCGGCGGCGAACGGCACGAGCAGGTGCAGCACGATCCTCACGACCGAGTCGGCGGAGAAGCCCCCGGCGGCGCCGCCGAGCAGGGCGGCGGCGAGCAGCGGCGTGAGGACGATGCCGACGAGGGAGGAGAAGGACCCGGCGCAGATCGCGGCGGGCACGTTGCCCCGGGCGATGGAGGTGAGGGCGATGGACGACTGGATGGTCGACGGGACCAGGGTGAGGAAGAGCAGGCCCTGGTGGAGGGGGTCGGTCAGGAGCACCGGGACGAGTCCGCGGGCGGCCAGGCCGAGCAGCGGGAACACGAGGAAGGTGCAGGCCAGGACGGTGAGGTGGAGCCGCCAGTGCCTGAGGCCTTCGAGGGCCTCGCGGGTGGACAGGCGGGCGCCGTAGAGGAAGAACAGGAAGGCGACGGCGGCGGTGGAGGCGCCGGAGGCGATGCCGACCGCTGTCCCGCGGACCGGGAGGAGCGCGGCGAGGCCCACCGTGGCGAGGAGCAGCAGGACGTAGGGGTCGACCGGCATCCGGCTCGGCCAGCGCAGGCGTTTCACGGTGCTCCACTTGCTCGGTGACGGGCTCGGGGTGAGGGTTCCCCGGTCCGTCGCGGTCTCTGCCGCCCATCGTGCTCTCTTCCCCGGCGATCGGGAATCCCGCACACCGCACTCACTGTCATCGTGATGCGTGATGGGCGACGGTAGGCTGGCGGGTGTGTACGAGCCTTCCCACCTGCGGACCTTCCTGGCGGTGGCGCAGACGCTGAGCTTCACGCAGGCCGCCCGGCGGCTCGGGCTGCGCCAGTCGACCGTGAGCCAGCACGTGCGGCGGCTGGAGGACGCCACCGGCCGGCAGTTGTTCTCCCGGGACACGCACTCGGTGGAGCTGACCGAGGACGGCGAGGCGATGCTCGGGTTCGCGCGCCGGATGCTTCAGGTGCACGAGGAGGCGACGGCGTTCTTCGCGGGCACCCGGCTGCGCGGGCGGCTGCGGTTCGGCGCGTCGGAGGACTTCGTGCTGACCCGGCTGCCGGAGGTCCTGGAGGGTTTCCGGCACGACCACCCCGAGGTCGACTTGGAGCTGACGGTGGAGCTGTCCGGCACGCTGCACGAGCGGCTGGCGGCCGGGAAGCTGGACCTGGTGCTGGCCAAGCGGCGGTCCGAGGACCCGCGCGGCGAACCGGTCTGGCGGGACCGGCTGGTGTGGATCGGCGCGGAGCGGCTGCGGCTGGACCTGGACCGCCCGGTGCCGCTCATCGTGTATCCGCCGCCCGGCATCACCCGGGCGCTCGCGTTGGAGGCGCTGCAACGGCAGGGGCGCCCGTGGCGGGTCGCGTGCACGAGCGGCAGCCTCAATGGCCTGGTCGCGGCGGCGCGCGCCGGGCTCGGTGTGATGGCGCACGCGCGGCGTCTGATCCCGCCGGGTCTGGTGCGGGTGCCGGAGCGTGCGGGGCTGCCGGAGCTGGGGCGGGTGGACTTCGTGCTGGTGCACGGGCGGCGCAGCACCACGGCGCAGGACGCGGCCGACGCGCTGGCCGCGCGGATCCTGGCGGGCGGCGACCGGCTGCAGCAGCAGCGGCGCGGCGAGGGCCCGTGAGGCCTGGGCGCTCGGAGCAGCTCGGGGTGACGCATGGCGCGGCGCCGACGCTGATGAGGAACAGAGGGCGACACGCCCCGGACGACAGCCACGGGTACCCCGGGGCGCGGGGGCGCGGCCGGGTCGTACAGATTCGGTGGAGGTTACGGCCCCGAACCTCGCTCAACCGTCAGGAATCCGCCCGACCCTTCCCCAAGTGAGCGCATTGTCCCCCGCTGACCAGGGCGGACGGGAGCGCGCCCGGAAACCGGGCCCCTCCCGGCCGGTCGGTGGGTGGGGTAGCTTTCACCGCGCCACAGGCAGACCGGGGGGCCGAGAAGCGGGGAGCGGGTTTGCGCGAGTTCACCAACCCTCCGTCGGCACTGGCACCGCCGGTGGGCGGTCTGGCCGACGCCGTCTTCGAGCACGCCCGGCAGGACCCGCTGCGCATCGCGCTGGGCCGCAAGGACGCGGCGGGCCGCTGGCGGGACGTGACGTCCGCCGAGTTCCGCGACGAGGTGCTGGCCGTCGCCAAGGGCCTGCTGGCGCGCGGGATCAGGTTCGGGGACCGGGTCGCGGTCATGTCCCGCACCCGCTACGAGTGGACGCTGTTCGACTTCGCGCTGTGGGCGATCGGCGCGCGGGTGGTGCCGGTGTACCCGACGTCGTCGGCGGAGCAGTGCTGCTGGATGCTGTACGACGCGCAGGTGTCGGCGGCGGTCGTGGAGCACGAGGACCACGCGATGACGATCGCCACGGTCATCGACCGGCTGCCGCGGCTGCGCCGGCTGTGGCAGCTGGACGCGGGCGCGGTGCAGGAGCTGTACGACGCGGGCGCGCACCTCGACGACGAGGTGGTGCACCGGCACCGGCAGGCCGTCACGCCGGACTCGATCGCGACGATCATCTACACGTCGGGCACGACGGGCCGCCCCAAGGGCTGTGTGATCTCGCACGGCAACCTCATGTACGAGGCGGACACCGTGATCGAGCGGTGGGAGCCGGTGTTCCACTCCAAGAAGGGCGACGAGGCCTCCACACTGCTGTTCCTGCCGCTCGCGCACGTCTTCGGGCGGATGGTGGAGGTCGCGGCGATCCGCGGCCGGGTGAAGTTCGGGCACCAGCCGCAGCTGAACGCGGCGGCGCTGCTGCCGGACCTGGCGGCGTTCCGGCCGACGTTCATCCTGGCGGTGCCGTACATCTTCGAGAAGGTGCTCGACTCCGCGCGCCGCAAGGCGGAGAAGGAGGGCAGGGCGGGGCCGTTCGAGAGGGCCGTCGACGTCGCGGTGCGGTACGCGGACGCCGTGGAGGCGAAGGCGTGGGGCACCGGGCCGGGGCCGTCGGCGGGGCTGCGCGTGCAGCACCAGCTGTTCGACAAACTGGTGTACTCCAAGGTGCGGGCGGCGATGGGCGGGCGGATCCGGCACGCGATGTCGGGCGGTTCGGCCATGGACCGGCGGCTCGGCCTGTTCTTCGCCGGCGCGGGCGTGCACGTCTACGAGGGCTACGGCCTGACCGAGTCGACGGCGGCGGCGACCGCGAACCCGCCCGGACGCACCCGGTACGGCACGGTCGGGCAGCCCATTCCGGGCGTCACCGTGCACATCGCGGACGACGGCGAGGTGTGGCTGCGCGGCCCCACCATCTTCCAGGGCTACCTCAACAACCCGAAGGCGACCGACCAGACCCTGCACGACGGCTGGCTCGCCACCGGCGACCTCGGCTCCCTCGACGGGGACGGCTACCTCACCATCGCCGGCCGCAAGAAGGAGATCCTGGTCACCTCCAGCGGCAAGAGCGTCGCGCCGGGCGTGCTGGAGGAGCGAGTGCGGGACCATCCGCTGGTCGGCCGGTGCATCGTCGTCGGCAACGACCGCCCGTACATCGCGGCGCTGGTCACGCTGGACGTCGAGGCCGTCGAGCACTGGCTGGCCATGCGCGGCAAGCCCCGCCCGGCGCCGGCGGAGCTGGTGCGCGACCCGGACCTGGAGGCGGAGGTGCGGCGCGCGGTGGTGGCCGCGAACACGCTGGTGTCGCAGGCCGAGTCGATCCGGACGTTCCGCGTCCTGGCGCAGCCGTTCACGGAGGAGCACGGTCTGCTGACGCCGTCGCTGAAGCTGAAGCGCAAGGCGATCGAGAAGGCGTACGCCAGTGAGGTCGACGCGCTCTACCGGGCGTGAGCGCCGGGGCCGCACCGCGCGGCGGCGACCGGAAATCCGCGGTCAGGAATGCGGCGCGGCCCGTGATCGTTGACGATGGGAAGGCCATCCGACCACAACCGAAGGATCAAGAGCTCGTGAGCAGCAAGGTCCCCCCGATCATCCTGAACAACGGCGTCGAGATGCCCCAGCTGGGCTACGGCGTGTGGCAGGTGCCGGACGACGAGGCCGAGTCGGCCGTGGTGACGGCGCTGGAGGCCGGGTACCGCAGCATCGACACAGCGGCGATCTACGGCAACGAACAGGGCACCGGCAAGGCCATCGCCGCCTCGGGCATCGCCCGCGAGGAGCTGTTCGTCACGACCAAGCTCTGGAACAGCGAACAGGGGTACGACTCGACGCTGCGCGCGTTCGACGCGTCGCTGGACCGGCTCGGCCTGGACTACGTGGACCTGTACCTGATCCACTGGCCGCTGCCGTCCCGGGACCGGTACGTCGACACGTACCGGGCGTTCGAGAAGCTGCACGCCGACGGCCGGATCCGGGCGATCGGCGTGTCCAACTTCCTGCCGGAGCACCTGGAGCGGCTGATCGGCGAGACGTCGGTCGTTCCGGCGGTGAACCAGATCGAGCTGCACCCGCACCTGCAGCAGCGCGTCGCCCGTGAGTACCACGCGGAGCACGGCATCGCCACGGAGGCCTGGTCGCCGCTCGGCCAGGGCAAGGGCCTGCTGGAGGTCCCGGCGATCGTCGCCATCGCGCGCAAGCACGACCGCACCCCGGCCCAGGTGGTGCTGCGCTGGCACCTCCAGCTCGGCAACGTCGTCATCCCGAAGTCGGTGACGCCGTCCCGCATCCGGGAGAACATCGCGGTGTTCGACTTCAGCCTGGACGACGAGGACCTCGCGGCGATCAGCGCGCTGAACGAGGACCGGCGGCTGGGCCCGGACCCGGCCGAGTTCGACATGGCCTGAGCCCTTCCGCCCCCTGGATGGGAGCGGGGGCGGCCCGTGTGGCCCCCGGACCCGCGTGGTCCGGGGGCCACACGCCGGTCGGGGGCCTTCCTCGACCGGGCCCGGACCGGCGGTTCGGCGTGGACGGCACCGTGGTGCCGCCCGCGCCGCCCCGCCTCTCAGTTCGGCTGTCCCACAGGCCGTACCACGACGGTGTTGACGTCGACGCCCTCCGGTTGGCGGACCGCCCAGGCGACCGAGTCGGCGAGCTGTTCGGCGGTCAGCAGGTGTCCCGGCGGCAGACTCCCGTAGGAGTCCCAGAACGGGGTCTCCACCCGGCCCGGCGCGACGAGGGTCACGCCGACGCCCCACTCGGTGACCTGGCGCCGGGTGTTCTCGGCGAGGCCGGTCACCGCCCACTTGGTCGCCCCGTAGAGGTTGCCGGGCGCCGGCACGAACCCGGCGACGCTGCCCACCAGCACGATCCGGCCGCGTGTCGCCCGCAGCGCGTCGATGGACGCCCGGATCAGCAGCGCGGGCCCGAGGACGTTGGTCAGCACCATCTCCGTCCAGCCGGCGGGGTCACCCTCGGCGACGGTGTCGTGCGTGGCGAACCCGGCGTTGGCGACGGCCACGTCGAGCCGCCCGAACCTGTGCACGGTGGCGTCGACGGCGGCCCGCACCTGCGCGTGGTCGGCGGCGTTCCCGGGAAGCGTCAGCAGCCTGTCCGGCTCGGCCACTTCCGCGGCGAACGCCCGCAGCCGTTCCTCCCCGCGCCCGGTGACGGCGACCCGGTGGCCGTCCGCCAGCAGCCGCCGCGCGATGGCGGCCCCGATGCCGCTGCCCCCGCCGGTGACGAGTGCGACCGGAGTGTCGGTCATGATGAACCCCCTGCGTTTCGGTGAATGCCGGGGAGTCCATCAGCTGGAGCGCTCTCCAGGTCAAGGGCCGCCACGCAGGTGCGTCACACCGGCCGGACCGCCGTGTGGACGGTGTGGGCGGCGAGGACGAACACGTCGCGCCGGTGGTGGACGCTTCCCGGGTCGCCGGGGTCGAGCAGCCGGTCCAGCGTGGCCCGGTCGGAGGCGTCGAGATCGTCGGCCAGGACGTCCCGGGTGCGGGTGAGCGCGGCCACGACGTAGCCGCGGGCGCGGTCCGTGGCCGGGGCGGGCAGGTCGAGGAGGAAGCTGCGGGTCCTGGTGTGCTTCAGGCCCGCCGCCGTGAGCAGCGCCGGCCAGTCCTCGGTCTCGGCGACCGAGCCGGGCAGCTCGGCCCGCATCCGGGTGAAACGCTCCTCGTCCAGGGCGTCGATGCGCGCCTGGAGGCCGGGGCGGCCGAAGCCGATGTCGCGCGGCAGGTAGCGCGGGGGCAGGCCGCCCTCCAGCACGGCCAGGGTGCCGCCGGGCGCGAGGCGCTCGGCGAACGCGGTGAGCGCGGCGCGCTGGTCACCGAGGTGGTGGAGGCTGCGGCTGGCCCACAGCAGATCGGCCGGATAGTCCAGCTCCCCGAGGACGTCGGGCAGTTCGCCGAGCAGCGTGCCGAAGCGGTCGGCGGCGCCCTCGCGGGCGGCGCGGTCCCTGGCCCGTTCCAGCAAGGGCCCGGAGCTGTCGACGGCGACCACCCGGGCGCCCGGGAACGTCTCGGCGAACAGGCAGGACAGCACGCCGGGGCCGCTGCCCGCGTCGACGATCAGGCCCGGCTCGGTGACGTCCTTCGCCAGCCAGGCGAGGGCCTTCTCGTACAGGGGGGTGAACAGTTCCGCCTGCGCCTCCAGCAGCGGCGCCACCTCGGCCCAGTCAATGCCGGTGTGCGCGTGCTGGTGGGAGTGGGTGTGCTCGTGGTGGTGGTCGTGCGCCATGGGATCAGCCTCTCGTCCGGGTGTCGTCAGAGTGCGACGGCACACCGGACGGAGGCCACTGCTGTTGCCGTTCCCGCAAAGCGCGCACCCGGTGCCGGGGCCCGGAAGGCCGGGCCCCGGCGGGGTGCTCCGCTCAGGAAAGCGGCGGGTAGGCGTTCTTCATGAGCTCCTGGAACTGGGCCGAGAACCACTGGCCGGCGATCGGGGCGCCTCCGAGCGCGCCGGTCGGGTTGTTGCCGTTGCGGGCGTTGCCCCCGTACGTCGGGTCGCACATGCGGTCGAACCGCTTGCCCTCGTTGTTCGGGATCTCCTGGCTCGCGCCGTCGGACTCACCCGGGGGCTTCACCCACACGTAGGCGTCTATCCCGGCGGCAGGCGCGGCCTTGGGCCGTTCACCGATGCCGGCGCCGCTCTGGTTGCACCAGTTGCCGGCGTGGATGCGCCGGTCGATGCGGCCACCGTCCACGTAGGCGTCGACCGAGGTCTGCGGGCCGGGACCGGCGGGCCGGGCCGTGCCGCCCCAGCCGTTGCGCGAGGTGTCGATCAGCATGCCGAGGCCCGACGAGAAGCCGGCCGCGACGAGCTTGCTGCGCAGCGCCTGGGCGAAGGACTGCTCGTCCGTGTAGTTGTTCCAGTCGAGCCACTTCGACTGGCGCACCGTCTGCCCGTTGACGGAATCGGTGATCTTGAAGTTGGGCTCCACCGTGGCGCTGTAGTTGGCCGTGTTGGTGACGAAGCCGTGGACGTCGCTCAGGCTCGCGCCGTTGGTGGTGGCCACCTTCTTGAACAGCTGGACGGCGGGGTCGAGGTTGGTGTCCCAGCCGAGCCAGCCGTGGTGGGCGGCGTCGATGTAGTTGTAGACGTTCGGGATGGCGCCGAGCTTGTCGAGGGCGTAGCTGACGCCCTTCTCGTAGTTGCCGTTGGTCTTCATGGTCACGCAGGCGTCGGTGGTGGTGTTGGTGCCGCCGGCGTTGGTGACCAGGTTGGGCAGGGAGTCGGGCTCGATGACGGTGGCGATGCGCAGGCTCGCGTACTTCGGGTCGGACAGGATCGCGGCGATCGGGTCGATGTACTGGGTCTTGTACTTGTCGATCTCCGTCGGGCCGAGCTCGCCGTTGGAGGCGAGCGCCGCGCAGTCACGGCCGGGCAGGTCGTAGATGACGACCTTGACGACCAGCTGGCCGGTGCCCTTCTGCCGCAGGGCCTCGTCGAGGTGCGCGCGCAGGCCCATGGCCTCGCTGGAGCCCGCGATGGCGGCGATGCGGTCCATCCACACGGCGGTGGGCTGGCTGGAGACGCGGCTGCCGCCCGGTTCGGCCGCGGCCTTCTTCGACCAGTCCGGGTTGACGTACATCTTCGCGCCCGTGAACGGGTTGTCGACCTTGTCGCCGGGCGGCGGGTCGGTCGGGTTCGGGGGCGGGTCGGTGGGTCCGCCGCCGGAGTCGACGTTGCAGGTGACGCCGTCGAGGGTGAAGGTCGCGGGGATCGCGTTGGTGCCGCTGTACGAGCCCTGGAATCCGAAGCTGACCGAACCACCGCTCGACAGCGACCCGTTGTACGTCTCGTTGGCTGCGGTGACGGCCGCGCCGCTCTGGGTGATCCGGGCGTTCCAGCCGCTGGTGACCTTCTGGTTGCCTGCGTAGGTCCACTTCACCGCCCAGGAGTTCTTGGCGGCGCCGTTGTTGGTGACGGTCACGGCGGCGGTGAAGCCGGTGGACCACTGGTTCTGGACCTTGTAGTCCACGGTGCAGGGGACGGCGGCGGTGCCGACGCCCCCGGAGGTCGCGGCGAGCGCGGTCCCGGATGCTCCGGCGACCAGCGCCAAGGCGGCGATCATCGCTGTTCTGCTACGGCTCATGAGTGCGGGTTCCCTTGTCCGTTGAGCGGGTGTTGACGGTGCGGGCCGTGGTCGACGCCGGGCGGACGGCTGGTCGTGCCGTCGTGCCGTCGGGCCTGGTGCCGGTCACGCAGGGCGCGGGAGCGCTCCCACCGCCCGGCGGCCCGGCAGGGCCGTCGGTGCGGAGGGAAGGCTCGGCGTCGGCCTTGCCGGTCGTGCCGTGGAACTCTGTGCGAACGAGGTGGAACTCGGTGCGAGCGGGGCGGACGTGCTCCCCGCAGGAACGCGACGGTCCCCGCTCCGGGACGCCGGGCGCACGGGGCGGCCGGGTCGCCGGGGTCCCTCGGGGCAGGCCGGAAGCCGGCGGTGACGCAGTGGCACACCGGGCGGGTTGCCGTGACCGCCCGTGAGGGACGAAAGAGCTGAACGCGGGGGGTGTCGCATGAGCGACTCCTTGCAGTTCGGGCATGCCGTGACAGGCGTGCCGACTGATGGAATCGCTCCCACTGGTGCAACGAAGCTAGCGCCAAGTGACCGGGAAGGACAGAGGAGTTGCAAATTTTCCTGGTCGAAGGCAGTCGAATCTTTTCGACTCTTCAAGCGTCTTGACCCCTTCCGGCCCTTTCCCCACTATGGGAGCGCTCCCACTGGTTCAAGGCTTGTTGCTCCTCCCCCACTTCTCCGAGCCGCAAGGAGGAACCAGCACATGCAACCCAGCCGCAGACGCCGCACGACGCGGCGGCTGCTGACCGCTGTCGTGGCGGCCCTCGCGTTACCGCTGACCATGCTGTCGACCGGGTCGACTCCCGCCCGGGCGGCGGCCGTTCAGTGCAGCGTCGACTACAAGACCAACGACTGGGGCTCCGGCTTCACCGCCGACCTCACCATCACCAACCGCGGTTCGGACGCCATCGACGGCTGGACCCTGACGTACGCGTACGCCGGCAACCAGAAGCTGACCAACGGCTGGAACGGCAGCTGGTCGCAGTCGGGGCAGTCGGTCACGGTGAAGAACGTCTCCTACAACGCGCGGATCGCCGCGGGCGCCGCCGTCACCACGGGCGCGCAGTTCACCTACAGCGGCACCAACACCGCGCCGGCCTCCTTCACGGTCAACGGCACCGCCTGCAACGGCGCGCACCAGCCGCCGATCGCGGTGCTGACCAGCCCCTCGGCCGGTGCGGTCTACACGCAGGGCCAGGCGGTCCCGCTGGCGGCGACCGCGGCCGCCGCCGACCGGGCGACGATCAGCAAGGTGGAGTTCTACGACGACACCCGGCTGCTCGGCACGGACACCAGCTCGCCGTACTCGCTCTCCGTCTCCGACCTGTCGGTGGGCAGCCACTCGCTGGTGGCGAAGGCCTACGACAGCCTCGGCGCGTCCGCCAGCTCCACGCCGGTCGGCATCACGGTGACGTCCGGTCCGACCGTGGTCGCCACGCCGGCCCAACTCGCCGTGCAGCAGGGCAAGACGGGCACCTACGAGGTGAAACTGTCCAAGCAGCCCGCCTCCAACGTCACCGTCACCACCGCCCGCGCGAGCGGCAACACGGGGCTGTCGGTCACCGGCGGCGCGTCGCTGACCTTCACGCCGTCGAACTGGGCCACCGCGCAGAAGGTGACCGTCACCGCCGACGCCACCGGGACCGGTGCGGCCGTCTTCGAGTCGACGGCGCCGGGCCACGGCAAGGCGTCGGTCACCGTGACGCAGATCGGGGCGACGAAGGCGTACGAGGCCCGCTTCCTCGACCTGTACGGGAAGATCACCAACCCGGCGAACGGCTACTTCTCCCCCGAGGGCATCCCGTACCACTCGGTCGAGACGCTGATCGTCGAGGCGCCGGACCACGGCCACGAGACCACCTCGGAGGCGTACAGCTACCTGCTGTGGCTGCAGGCCATGTACGGCAAGGTGACGGGCGACTGGACCAAGTTCAACGGGGCCTGGGAGATCATGGAGAAGTACATGATCCCCACCCGCGCGGACCAGCCGACCAACTCCTTCTACAACCCGTCGAAGCCGGCGACGTACGCGCCGGAGTACGACAACGTGAACCAGTACCCGTCCGCGCTCGACACGGGCGTCTCGGTGGGGCCGGACCCGATCGCCGGTGAGCTGAAGTCCACGTACGGCACGGACGACGTCTACGGCATGCACTGGATCCAGGACGTCGACAACATCTACGGCTTCGGCAACGAGCCCGGCAAGTGCGAGGCCGGGCCGACCGCGACCGGACCGTCGTACATCAACACCTTCCAGCGCGGCCCGCAGGAGTCGGTGTGGGAGACGGTCCCGCAGCCCACCTGCGACGCCTTCAAGTACGGCGGCCGCAACGGCTTCCTGGACCTGTTCACCAAGGACGCGTCCTACGCCAAGCAGTGGAAGTTCACCAACGCCCCGGACGCCGACGCGCGGGCCGTGCAGGCGGCGTACTGGGCGGACATCTGGGCGAAGCAGCAGGGCAAGGGCTCCCAGGTCTCGGCGACCGTCGCCAAGGCCGCGAAGATGGGCGACTACCTGCGCTACGCCATGTTCGACAAGTACTTCAAGAAGATCGGCAACTGCACCAGCCCGTCCTGCCCGGCCGGCACCGGCAAGGACTCCTCGCACTACCTGCTGTCCTGGTACTACGCCTGGGGCGGCGCCACCGACACCTCGGCGGGCTGGGCCTGGCGCATCGGCTCCAGCCACGCGCACGGCGGCTACCAGAACCCGCTCGCGGCGTACGCGCTGAGCAACTACGCCGACCTGAAGCCGAAGTCGGCGACGGGTGCGGCGGACTGGGCCAAGTCGCTGCAGCGGCAGGTGGAGTTCTACCGCTGGCTGCAGGCCGACGAGGGCGGCATCGCGGGCGGCGCGACCAACAGCTGGGCGGGCCGGTACGCGTCACCGCCGGCCGGTGTGTCGACGTTCTACGGCATGTACTACGACGAGAAGCCCGTCTACCACGACCCGCCGTCGAACCAGTGGTTCGGTTTCCAGGCGTGGTCGATGGAGCGGGTCGCCGAGTACTACCAGCAGTCGGGCAACGCGCTCGCGAAGTCGGTCCTGGACAAGTGGGTCGACTGGGCGCTGTCGCACACCACGGTCAACCCGGACGGCACCTTCCGGATCCCGTCGACGCTCAAGTGGTCGGGCCAGCCCGACACCTGGAACGCGACGAGCCCGGGCGCCAACAGCAACCTGCACGTCACGGTGGCCGACTACACCAACGACGTCGGTGTGGCGGCGGCGTACGCCAAGACCCTGACGTACTACGCCGACCGCTCCGGTGACACCGAGGCCGCCACCACGGCGAAGGCGCTGCTGGACGGCATGTGGAAGAACCACCAGGACGACCTCGGCATCGCCGTCCAGGAGACCCGCTCCGACTACAACCGCTTCAACGACAGCCTGTACGTCCCGAGCGGCTGGACCGGCACCATGCCGAACGGTGACGTGATCAACTCGTCGTCGACCTTCGCGTCGATCCGCTCCTTCTACAAGAACGACCCGGCCTGGTCGAAGATCGAGGCCTATCTCGCGGGCGGAGCCGCGCCCACGTTCACGTACCACCGGTTCTGGGCCCAGGCGGACATCGCCCTCGCCATGGGCTCGTACGCGGAGCTCCTCGAATAGTCCCCGCTCTCCGCGTACCGCGCGCCGGGCGGCCCCACCCGCACAGGGGCCGCCCGGTCGTCGTGTCGCTCCCGGACCAGGGAGCGGCGGCAGCCCTCCCCCTTCTCCTCATCGGAAGGACCTCACAGCCATGCGAAGAAAGCGCTTGCTCGTGGCCGTGTCGGCACTCGCCGCCGGCCTGCTGTTCGCGGGCTCCCCGCCCGCACCGGCCGCCGACAGCCCGAGGACGGCTGTGGCGGCCGACACGTACACCTGGAAGAACGCCCGGATCGACGGCGGCGGCTTCGTGCCGGGCATCGTCTTCAACCGCACGGAGAAGGACCTCGCCTACGCCCGCACCGACATCGGCGGCGCCTACCGCTGGCAGGAGGCGACGCGGACCTGGACGCCGTTGCTGGACTCGGTCGGCTGGGACGAGTGGGGCCACACCGGCGTCGTCTCGCTCGCCTCCGACTCCGTCGACCCCGACCGGGTGTACGCGGCGGTCGGCACGTACACCAACAGCTGGGATCCGACGAACGGTGCCGTGCTGCGGTCCTCGGACCGGGGCGCGAGCTGGCGGAAGGCGGACCTGCCGTTCAAGCTGGGCGGCAACATGCCCGGCCGCGGCATGGGCGAACGCCTCGCCGTCGACCCGAACAGGAACAGCGTGCTGTATCTCGGCGCGCCCAGCGGCAAGGGCCTGTGGCGGTCGACGGACTCGGGGGCCACCTGGTCGCAGGTGGCGAACTTCCCGAACGTCGGCAACTACGCGCAGGACCCGAGCGACACGAGCGGCTACGCGAGCGACAACCAGGGCATCGTCTGGGTCACCTTCGACGAGTCCACGGGCACGGCGGGCAGCGCGACCAAGACGATCTACGTCGGGGTGGCGGACAAGGCCAATGCCGTGTACCGGTCGACGGACGCGGGCGCCACCTGGCAGCGGCTGGCCGGCCAGCCCACGGGCTACCTCGCCCACAAGGGCGTCCTGGACACGAAGAACGGCCACCTGTACCTCGCGTACAGCGATTCGGGGGGTCCCTACGACGGCGGGAAGGGCCGCCTGTACCGGTACGCGACGGCGTCCGGCACCTGGACGGACATCAGCCCGGTCGCCGAGGCCGACACCTACTTCGGCTTCAGCGGGCTGACCGTCGACCGGCAGGACCCCGGCACGGTGATGGCGACGGCGTACAGCTCCTGGTGGCCGGACACGCAGATCTTCCGGTCCACGGACAGCGGCGCGACCTGGACGAAGGCCTGGGACTACACGTCGTATCCGACCCGCGAGAACCGCTACACGATGGACGTGTCGTCGTCGCCGTGGCTGACGTGGGGCGCGAACCCGTCGCCTCCCGAGCAGACCCCCAAGCTGGGCTGGATGACGGAGTCGCTGGAGATCGACCCGTTCGACTCCGACCGCATGATGTACGGCACGGGCGCGACGGTCTACGGCACCGAGAACCTCACGAACTGGGACTCGGGCGCGAAGTTCACCATCACGCCGATGGTGCGGGGCCTGGAGGAGACCGCGGTCAACGACATCGCCTCACCCCCGTCGGGTGCCCCGCTGCTCAGCGCGCTCGGCGACATCGGCGGCTTCCGGCACACGGACCTCACCAAGGTGCCGGCGATGATGTACACGCAGCCGAACTTCACCTCCACGACCAGCCTGGACTACGCCGAGAGCAACCCGAACACGGTCGTGCGGGTGGGCAACCTCGACTCCGGTCCGCACATCGCGTTCTCCACGGACAACGGCGCCAACTGGTTCGGCGGGACCGACCCGTCGGGCGTGAGCGGCGGCGGAACGGTCGCGGCGGCGGCCGACGGCAGCCGGTTCGTGTGGAGCCCGCAGGGCGCGGGCGTGCACCACACGACCGGCTTCGGCACGTCCTGGTCGGCGTCCACGGGCATCCCGGCGGGCGCCGTCGTGGAGTCGGACCGGGTCGACCCGAAGGTGTTCTACGGCTTCAAGTCCGGCAAGTTCTACGTCAGCACGGACGGCGGCGCCACGTTCACGGCGTCCGCGGCGACCGGCCTGCCCTCCGGCGACAGCGTGCGTTTCAAGGCGCTGCCGGGCGCGAAGGGCGACGTGTGGCTGGCGGGCGGCGCGAGCGACGGCGCGTACGGTCTGTGGCACTCCACGAACAGCGGCGCGAGCTTCACGAAGCTGCCGAACGTCGAGCAGGCCGACACGATCGGCTTCGGCAAGGCGGCACCGGGCGCCTCGTACCAGACGCTGTTCACCAGCGCCAAGATCGGCGGGGTGCGCGGCATCTTCCGCTCCACCGACAAGGGCGCGACCTGGACCCGCGTCAACGACGACGCCCACCAGTGGGGCTGGACGGGCGCGGCGATCACGGGCGACCCGCGGGTGTACGGCCGGGTGTACGTGGCGACGAACGGGCGGGGCGTCATCTACGGCGACACCTCCGACTCCGGCACCGGCCCGGGCCCCGGTCCGGACCCGGAGCCGGCCGGCGCCTGCTCGGTGACGTACAAGGTCACCAACCAGTGGACGGGCGGCTTCCAGGCGGACGTCCGGCTCGGCAACACCGGCCCGAGCGCCTGGAATGGCTGGTCGCTGGCCTGGTCCTTCGCCAACGGGCAGAAGGTCACGCAGATGTGGAACGCGCAGCACACCCAGTCGGGTGCCGCGGTGACCGCGAAGAACCTGGGCTGGAACGGGACCGTCGCGGCGGGTTCGTCGGTGAGCTTCGGCTTCACGGGCGAGTGGTCGGGCACGAACACCAAACCGGTCGCGTTCAGGATGGGTGACAAGACCTGCGCGGTGCAGTGACCGCGCGGAAAGGGCGCGTGCCGGGTGTCGGCACGCGCCCTTTCCTCATGTGCCGAGGCCTTACGGCGTGTATACGGCGGGCCAGCCGGGTGTCGGACGACGTGCCGTACTTGTCGACGCGGGCCGTCGAGGAGTTCGCGGACGACGTCACCGTCCCACCAGGCCGGGAAGTCGGCGCTGGACGGGGTGCCTCGTGGGAACGGGCCTCCTGGGAGGCGGGGGTTCCGGGGGTGTTCCGTCTCCCAGTCGCCGCCGGGCGCCGCGGGGTTGCCGCCGCCGCGGGGTCTACTTCCCGGGTGCCTTGACGAACGCGCGGAGGGTGAAGACCGGGTCCGCGCGGGGCCGGTCCTGGTCCGGGAGGGCGGCCAGGCGGGCGGCGAAGCGGTCGCTGAGCGGGTCGCCCGGGGGCAGCGTGACGAACCAGCCGCGGCGCAGGTCGGCGATGGTGCGCCGGGGGCTGCGGCCCTGTCCGTGGCCCCGGAAGCGGGCCTGCCCGGCGGGGCTGAGGCCGTGTCCGGCCGCGTACGCCTCGACGGCGGCGGCGTCGTCGCGGGCGGGGCGCGGCGGGCGGGAGGACAGGACGGCGTCGATGTCGCTGCCGACGTTGTGGGCGGCGGCCTTGTCGACGGTGGTGACGTACACGCCGCCGGGCCGCAGGACCCGGGCGCATTCGCCGACGATGCGCCGGACGTCCTCGGCGCGTTCGGCCAGGTGCAGCAGCCACACGCTGGTCACGGCGTCGAACTCGCCGTCTCTGAAGGGCAGTCGGCGGCTGTCGCCGAGGACGACGGCGCCGGGCAGCCGGGCGGCGGCGCGGCGGGCCATGGCCGGGGTGAGGTCGACGCCGGTCACGCGCAGCGCGGGCCGTGCGGCGGCGAGGCGGCGGGTGACGATGCCGGTGCCGCAGGCCACGTCGAGGAGGCTGCGCGCGCCGGGCGGTATCAGGCCGAGGACGGCTCCGGCCGCGGCGGCCGCCCGGGGTTCCCCGCCGCGTGAGGCGTCGTAGCGTTCGGCTTCCCTGTCGTAGTCGAGCACATGCCTCAGTGTGCCCCGTGGCCCGGGGCGAGGTCCGCCACCCTGCGGGCCAGCTCGAAGTCCTTCTCGGTGACGGCGCCGCCCGCGCTGTGGGTGTGCACGGCGAGGGTCACGGTGTTGTAGCCGAGGGTGAGGTCGCTGTGGTGGTCGAGTTCGTCCTGCACCTGGGCGATGTGGACGACCATGGCCGTCGCCGCGAAGTGCGTGCCGAGGCGGTAGGTACGGGTGAGCCGGCCGTCCTGGACGGACCAGCCCGGCAGGTCACCGAGACGCTCCTCGATCTCCTCCTGCGACAGCGGTTCGACGGGCATGGTCCGCGCTCCTTCCGTGACACCGGGGTGCGCCTTCAGCGTGCCACAGACGGTCGGCGGGGGCGCGGGGCGCTGCGCGCTCCTGCGGGGCCTCGGCGTGCCCCGCTGCGGGCGGGACGGTGCCCGACGCCACCGGGCGGAAGGTCGCGCGGGGCGCACGCGCGGCCCTGCGGCACCTCGGCGTGCGCCGCCGCGGGCGGGGCGGCCGTGCGGGTGCTGCGGGCGCGGCCTTGCGGGGCTTCGCGTGCGCCGCCGCAGGCGGGGCGGTCGTGCGGGTGCTGCGCACGGCTCTGCGTTCCCTCGACGTACACCCGCCGCACCCGGGGCGGGTGTGCTGGCGCTACGCGCGGCCCTGCGGCACCTCGGCGTACACCGCCGCGGGCGGCGCGCCGCGAAACGCGGCCTTGCGGGGCTTCGCGCGCGCCGCCGGCGAGGGGGGCCGTGCAGGCGCTGCGCGCGGTCCTGCGGCACCTCGGGTGGGGCGGGCCGTGCGGGGCGCTGCCCGCGCGACCCTGCGGGCCCCGCGCACGTCGGCGGGCGGGAGGCCGCGCGGCGCCCTCGCAGGGCCGCGCCCGCCGCACCCGGGGCGGCCTTGCCGACCGCTGTCCGCGCGGCCCTGCGACCCCCGCGCACGCCGCCGTGCGCGGGGTGGTTGCTCAGGGTGCTGCGG
The DNA here is from genome assembly GCF_040682395.1 of Streptomyces sp. NPDC051207. Lineage (NCBI taxonomy): Bacteria > Bacillati > Actinomycetota > Actinomycetes > Kitasatosporales > Streptomycetaceae > Streptomyces > Streptomyces sp. NPDC051207. The sequence continues at coordinate 327,453 of NZ_JBFBAX010000001.1, forward strand.
GCGCCCGTGCGCCCCCCGCACGCGGGCCGGTCGACTACCGTCGTGCCATGACCACGATGCCCGTGTCCTCCGCCGCAGCCCCTGCCGCCGGGCGGGGTGTGGGTCCGCTGCTGCGGGCCTGGCGGGAGCAGCGCAGGATCAGCCAGCTGGAGCTGGCGCTGCGCGCCGACTCCTCCGCCCGGCACATCAGCTTCGTCGAGACGGGCCGGGCGCGGCCCAGCGAGGAGATGGTGCTGCGGCTGGCCGAGCACCTGGACGTCCCCGTGCGGGAGCGCAACGCGCTGCTGCTCGCGGCCGGCTACGCCCCCCGCTACCCGGAGACCCCGCTGGACGACCCGGCCCTGGGCGCCCTGCGCGAGGGCATCGAGCGGCTCATCCAGGGCTACGAGCCGTATCCGGCGGTGGTGGTGGACGCGACGTACCAGGTGGTGGCGGCCAACCAGGGCATCCTGATGTTCCTGGAGGGCGTCGCGGACCATCTGCTCGAGCCGCCGCTGAACGCGATGCGGCTGACGCTGCACCCGGAGGGCATGGCGCCCCGCATCCGCAATCTGCGCGAGTGGCGCGGGCATCTGCTCGGGCAGATGGAGCGGCAGATAGCGCTGCACCGCTCCGAGGCGCTGCGGGCGCTGTACGAGGAGGTCGCGGCGTATCCGGTGCCGGACGACGCGACGGGCCCCGAGGCGGCGGCGGGCGAGGGGGCGGCGGCGTATCCGTACGTCGCGCTGCCGATGCTGATCGAGCACGACGGGCGGACGCTGTCGTTCGTCTCGTCGATCTCCACCTTCAACACGCCGATGGACGTGACGGTCGCCGAGCTGGCCATCGAGACGTTCCTCCCGGCCGACCCGGTGACGGCCAAGTACCTTCAGAACCGGTCGGACTGACGTGCCTTCAGCGCCTGGTGCTGGAGCCCGGCGAACCCGGTCACGGTCAGCGCCTGGAGGATCGTCCACACCGTGCCCGCCGCGGACGGCGTGAGCCACAGCGCGAGGGCGAGGAAACTGAGCAGGGCCCAGGCGAGGTTGGCCTCCACCACGATCCGCACGCCGAGGGCCGGTGGATGCGCCCGGGATGCGGTCAGGCCCACGGCTGCCGCGTACACGGCGAGGAACACGCCGAGGACGAGCAGCAGCCCGGGGCGGACGCCGAGGAAGCGGCCGAGCGGGCCGGAGACGGCGAGGTAGGCGACGGCGTTGGTGCCGGTCACCACCGCGTCGAGCGCCAGGAAGCGGCGCAGCATCCGCTGCGGCTCCGGGGTGCGGGCGAGCGCGGCAAGCTGTGTCGCGGTCATGGCGAATCACCCTCCATCGGGGTCGAGTTGCGCTGGTGGCCGGGTCCCGGGCCGGAGTGCGCCGGCCCGGAACCCGGTAGGTCCACGATCGTCGGAGCGGTGCGCGCAGTCGATTACCCCTGAGGTAATGCCGGCGGTGGTGCGCCGGGCGCTCAATGCGCCCGGCAGGTCGGCGAGTTGGCGGCGGGCGCTGTGAGACCTGGGAGGGGCGGGCATGTCGATCGAGAAGGTGACCGGTCTGTGCGCCCGCGGCGGCACCCCGTTCCACCCGCGCACGCTGGCCGATTTCACCCGCTTCTTCGAGGGCCTGGAGCTGCTGGGCCCCGGCGTCGTCGCGGTCACCGGCTGGCGCCCGGAGCCGGAGGACGTGGCGGCACAGGCGGAGGGCATCGTGCCGGTGTACGCCGGGGTGGCGCGCAAGCCCTGACGGGGCCCGGTCAGGGACGTTTTCCGTACGGCCGCGACGGGACGAGCGCGAAATCAGGCCAATGACGGAGCGTCAACCGTTCTGCGCTTGCGAGTAGTTGGAGCTGCGTAATATTCATGAGCCCCCGAACCCACAGGACCCCAAGGCGCCCAGGGCTCGGGGGCACGTGAGGACGGGGGAAACAGTTGGACCACGAGCGTCTTCTCACCCGCATCGTCTCCGGCCTGGTGATGGAGCCGCGGAACCGGCCGAGCGCGGGAAGCAGGCTGCGACGCAAGGGCGGGCCGCCGGTCATCGAGGTGGTGGGACTCGACCGGACGCAGCAGAGCCGCCTCCTGCGCACTTTGCGCGACAAGTACGCGGAACGGCTGCCGGTGAACGTGCCCGAAGTCCCGATGGACAAAGGGGTCGCGGACTCCTTCTGGTATCTGTCGACCCGGATGACCGGCCTGAGCGGTCCCGCCGGCCGCCGCGCCCCGTCCTTCGCGCGTTTCCACCTCGGGCTGCTCGCCCACGCCTGGGCCGCGAAACACGCGGACCTCGAACTGGAGCGGCTGCAGTACGCGCACCGGGCCCTGGTGCGCGACCTGGGCAGGAAGCGGCAGGAGGAGACATCCAGGCGCGACACACTGCTGCAGGAGCTGGAGCAGCCGATGGCGGCGGCCGGCACGGTGGGCGCCGTCCTGGCGTCGCTGTCCACGCTGGTGCGCTTCGTGACCCTGCGCCCGCGGGCCGACCGCGTGGCCCTGCGCTGGTGGGGGCAGGCCCTGAAGGTGCGAACGGGTGGGGCGTTCTCCAGCCGCGAGGCGATCGCCATCAGGATGTTCCACTTCTTCCGGCCGCGCCCGCCGCGCCCCGACGACCCGGAGGAGGTGCGCGAGGAGGCGGCCCAGCAGGAGGAGATCCGGGTCACCCACCGCAACGAATTCCTCATCGCCGCCTTCCTCGCGGACATCGACGCGCACTACGGCCTGCTGCGCCGGCTGAACAGGAACCAGCCCCCGCTGATGCTGCTCGAAGTGCACGACGCCGAGGGTCGGACCGTCCTCGACGCGTACCTCGCCGCCCACAAGCACATGCGCAGCCTGGTGAAGTGGGGAACGATCACCCACCCCGTGGTCCTGGTGGTCAGCGACGACGCGGAGGCGGGGCTCACGGCGGCTCCCCTCGCGGAGCTGGAGACGCTTCTCGACAGCTGGGAGCTGCGTGTGGAGGACGGCAAGCGCGAGCGCAGGCTGCTGCGGGTGACGGTGCGGGATTCGGTGTCGGCGCCACCGCGGGCCACCTTGGGGGAGGCACAGTGACGGAGACTCACGACCACCCCGGGCACGGCCCGGTGTTCATGGCGGCGGTCGCCCTGGGTGTGGTCATGGCGCTGCTGGCCGCATGGCTCCTGTGGGAGGAGTTCGGGCCCGAGACTCCCGATCCGTGCGGCCCCGGCCTGCGGACCACGAACGGCGAGTGCATCGGCGTCAGTGACGGCGGCGGCAAGCCCTTCATGCCCGAGCTCGCCGACGTCATGAAGCGCATCAAGGAGGAGAACGACCGCATCGACGGCCAGCCGCATGCCACCATCGCCCTGATGATCCCGATGACCTCCGACCACAAGGAGGTCAGGAAGCAGATCCTGCACGAGGTCCAGGGCGCCTACATCGCGCAGTACTTCGCCAACGGCGCCACCAGGGCCGAGAAGCAGAGCGGCGGGGAGCACCCCAAGATCCGCATGGTGCTCGCCAACCCGGGCAAGGACCGCAAGCAGTGGCGGCCGGTGGCCGACCAGCTCGCCCGCCTCGCCGAGGACAAGAAGCACAACCTCCGGACCGTGTTCGGCTTCGACCTCAGCGTGCGGCCGACCGCCCAGGCCATCGCGTATCTGACGAAGGAGAAGAAGATCCCCGTCGTCGGAGGCCCCATCACCGGCAACGAGTTCACCGGCTACCCCCTGTTCGCCCGGGTCGCGCCCACCAACAGCGACCAGGCCGACGCCCTGGTGCACTTCGACAAGACGCTGGACCTCGAGCACGCCATCCTGGTCAAGGACACCCGCCAACCGGACCCGTACAACGAGTCGCTGCTGCAGGCGTACGAGCGCAAGCTGAAGAGGTCGCCGCACGAGCCGATGCCCTTCGTTTCCGAGGACACGGACATCGAGGGCGGTCTGTCCAGCGAGTTCAAGCGCATGGCCACGGACATCTGCGTGCTGCGGCCGCAGGTCAACACCGTCTACTTCGCCGGCCGGCCCACCCATCTGCGGCAGTTCCTCAACGAACTGGCCCGGAACCGCCCGTGCAAGGAGGAGTCCTTCACGGTGGTCAGCGGATCCGGCGCGTCCACGCTGTACTCCGACGCCAAGCTGGACTGGAACGCGCTGCGCGGCCTGCGCGGCGACGGCGGCCGGTGGAAGGGCAAAGTGACCGTCCTGTACACCTCCATCGCACACCCCGACGCATGGCTCGGCACACGGCCCCGGCCGCCCGAGACCGGTGGCTCACCGGGTGTCGTGCGCGAGCTGGCGCAGCGGCTGAAGGCGCCGTCGCCCGTCGGGCCGATCGGGCCGTCCGACATCTACGACTCGCGCACCATTTCCGTGCACGACTCCGCCAAGACCGCCATCGCGGGCATCCGGCTGCACGCCGAGGGCAAGAAGAGCGGCCACATCCCGACGCTCCGGGAGATCGGCACCGACTGGAACGCCCTGCGGGGCGTGCACAAGGTCGACGGGGCCAGCGGCTGGATCTGCATCGACAACCAGGGCAACGCGTACAACAAGGCCGTCGCCGTGGTCCGGCTCGATCCGGAAGACACGAGCGAGCGGCCGGTCTTCGTGGGTCTCGCCTGGCCGGAGAAGGTCCCGCCGCCCAAGGGCCAGGAGGGCAGCGGGGCCTGCCAGATCCCCCGCTCCCAGGAAGCGTCCGGGCGAGGCTCCGCGGCTTCCCCCTAGGCCGCGCCGCCCTTGTCGCCGGTCGTGCCGGTGTCCTTCTCGTCGTCCACGATCTCCGCGTCGACCACGCCGTCCTCGGGCGTGCCGTGGTCCTCGCCCGTGCCGCCGGCTGCGGTGGGCCCGGTCTGCTCGTACATGGCGCGGCCCATGCTCTGGCTGACGGTGGCGAGCTTCTCGACGCCGGTCCGCAGCTCCTCGGTGCCGGCCTGCCGTTCGAGGAGGTCCTTGAGTTCGCTGACGGCCGACTCGACCTGCGTCCTCGTCTCCGCGCCGACCCGGTCGCCGCTGTCGCGGAGGAAGTTCTCGGTCTGGTAGACGAGCTGTTCGGCCTGGTTGCGGGTCTCGGCGGCCTCGCGGCGGGCGCGGTCCTCCGCGGCGTACTGCTCGGCCTCCCGCATCATGCGGTCGATGTCCTCCTTCGGCAGCGCGGAGCCGCCGGTGACGGTCATCTTCTGCTCGCGGCCGGTCGCCAGGTCCTTCGCGGAGACGTGCATGATGCCGTTGGCGTCGATGTCGAAGGCGACCTCGATCTGCGGCACGCCGCGCGGCGCGGGCGGCAGGCCGGTGAGGTCGAAGACGCCGAGCTTCTTGTTGTACGCGGCGATCTCCCGTTCGCCCTGGTAGACCTGGATGCCGACCGAGGGCTGGTTGTCGGCGGCGGTCGTGAAGATCTCCGAACGGCGGGTGGGGATCGTGGTGTTGCGTTCGATGAGCTTCGTCATGATGCCGCCCTTGGTCTCGATGCCGAGGGACAGCGGGGTGACGTCGAGGAGCAGGACGTCCTTGACGTCGCCGCGGATCACGCCCGCCTGGAGGGCGGCGCCGAGGGCCACGACCTCGTCGGGGTTGACGCCCTTGTGCGGGTCCTTGCCGGTGAGTTCCCTGACCAGGTCGGTGACGGCGGGCATCCGGGTGGAGCCGCCGACGAGGATCACGTGGTCGACGGCGGAGAGCTTGATGCCGGCGTCCTTCACCGCCTGGTGGAAGGGCGCCTTGCAGCGGTCGAGGAGGTCGGCGGTGAGCTCCTGGAACCGGGTGCGGGTGAGTTTCTCGTCCAGGTGCAGCGGGCCCTCGGCGGAGGCCGTGATGTAGGGCAGGTTGATGGTGGTCTCGGTGGAGCTGGACAGCTCCGTCTTGGCCTTCTCGGCGCCCTCGCGGAGCCGCTGCACGGCCATCTTGTCCTTGGCCAGGTCGATGCCGTACCGGCCCTTGAACTGCGTGACGAGATACTCGACGATCCGCTGGTCCCAGTCGTCGCCGCCGAGGTGCGTGTCGCCGTTGGTGGCCTTGACCTCGATGACGCCGTCGCCGATCTCCAGCAGCGACACGTCGAAGGTGCCGCCGCCGAGGTCGAACACGAGCACGGTCTGCTCGTCGCCGCGGTCGAGCCCGTAGGCGAGGGCGGCGGCGGTCGGCTCGTTGATGATGCGCAGGACCTTCAGGCCCGCGATCTCCCCGGCCTCCTTGGTGGCCTGCCGCTGCGCGTCGTCGAAGTAGGCGGGCACGGTGATCACGGCGTCGGTGACGTCCTCGCCGAGGTAGGACTCGGCGTCCCGCTTGAGTTTCTGCAGCACGCGCGCGGACAGCTCCTGCGCCCGGTAGCGCACGCCGTCGATGTCGCCCTGCTCGGGGAAGCGCCAGCCGGCGTCGCCCATGTGGCGTTTCACGGAGCGCGCGGTGCGCTCGACGTTGGTCACGGCCTGCCGTTTGGCGACCTCGCCGACCAGGACCTCGCCGTGCTTGGCGAACGCCACCACGGACGGTGTGGTCCTCGCGCCCTCCGCGTTGCCGATGACCGTGGGCTCGCCGCCCTCCAGGACGGCCACCACGGAGTTCGTGGTCCCGAGATCGATGCCGACCGCGCGTCCCATCACTGTCCCCTTCCCGCCGCTCCCGAAGACACTTACCCAGAATCCAGCACAAATCCTGAGCGGGACGTTGTCAATGCCACGGGGTGCGGCACGGCGACGGCGCACGGCCCGCCGGGATGGACGGGCCGCGCGCCGCGGTCGGTACGCCGGGTCAGGCGAGCTTCGCCGACAGGGTGATCGGTACGGCCTTCAGGGCCTGGCTGACCGGGCAGTTGACCTTGGCGTCCTCCGCCGCGGCGACGAACGCGTCGTTGTCCACGCCCGGCACGGTGCCCTCCACGGTGAGGTGGATGCCCGTGATGCCCTCACCCGGCTGGAAGGTGACGTCCGCCGAGGTGACGAGCCTGGTGGGCGGGGTGCCCGCCTGGGCCAGGGCGTGCGAGAACGCCATGGAGAAGCAGCTGGAGTGGGCGGCGGCGATCAGCTCCTCGGGGCTGGTCCTGCCGTTCGCCTCCTGGGTGCGGGCGGCCCACGTCACCGGCTGCTGGTCGATCGCGCCGGAGGAGTCGAAGGTGACGACGCCGTTGCCCTCGAGCAGGGCGCCTTCCCAGACGGTGTGTGCGGAGCGCGTGGTAGCCACGATTAGTCCTTTCGCGTGTGGGCCCGTTGCCGGGTTCCGTGTCCCCCATCCGATCACACTCGGGCGCCGCGCATCCGCAAGACCGGTGGGCGCCGCGGTGAACCGCGGGCCGGTCCACCGCGGCGGGGCCCTCACAGCGCGTTCTCCCGCTCGGTCCGCGCCGGCGGCACCTGGGGCCCGTGGGACTCGCGCAGCCAGCGGCGCAGGACCCGGTGGACGTGTTCGGCGCCGGCCAGGTCCTCGCCGTCGGCGACCGGCGCGGACAGCGCCAGCGGCGACAGCAGGAAGGCCTTGCCCTGGGCGCCACCGAGGCCGCCGTGCGAACCGATCTGCTCCTCGAACGCGAGGACCTCCCCGTCGGCCGGGTCGTGGAAGGAGTTGACCATGATGTCGGCGGTGTGCGGGAAGGAGTGCGTGCGCCGTACGGCGTCGGCGGCGCCCGGCCCGAAGCCGGCCAGCGGGCCCTGCTTGTCGTCCAGTTCGGCCAGCGGGATCTCCGCGCCGAACGCGCCGAGCACCACGCCGTCGTGCGCCCGGCTGCGCACCAGCAGGAAGCCGATGCCGGGATGGTTGGCGAGCGTGGACAGCAGCGCCGGGTGGCGGGCGTCGATCTCCTCCTTGGTCATGCGGTGCGGCACGTCGGGGAAGGAGATCAGGCCGAGGTTCCCGGACGCCAGCACGATCGGCTCGGAGCGCCGGGCCGGGCGGTGCTGCTCGCCGGACTCCTCCACCGGGATGCGCAGCGCGGCCCGCACGGCCGCGCGGGCCTCGGCGCCGCTGCGGGTGCGCTGCGCGCGGCGCGGCACGGGCAGCCCGCAGCCCGCCCGGACCAGGTCGCCGAGGGTGAGGCCGTAGCGGGAGCGGAACGTCTCGCCGGGGCTCTGGCCGTGGTCGGACAGCACGACGATGCGGTAGGGGCGCGGCGCGTGCTCGGCGACCTTCTCGATCAGCGCGAGGGAGCGGTCGAGGCGGGCGAGGACCTGTTCGGCGTCCCGGCTGGTGGGCCCGGAGTGGTGCGCGACCTCGTCGTAGGCCACGAGGTCGGCGTAGACGGCGGTCCGTCCGGCGAGCATGTCGCCGGTCACCGCGGCGACCACGACGTCCCGCTCCACGACGGTGGCGAAGGCCCGCACGAGCGGGTAGAGGCCGCCGCGGGAGACGCGCGGGCGCTGCTTGCGCAGCCGGGCGCGGCTGGACTGGCAGATCTCCCGGCCGACCTCGGCGACGAACGACAGGGCGGTGCGCACGGCGTTGGCGGGGTCGGAGAAGTACGCGAAGTAGCCCGCCCGGGACCGGGTTTCCTTGCGGCGCCGGGTGGCGATGGACAGCACGAGGGCCTGCTCGTCGGCGCCGCCGCCGAAGAGGTTCCCGCGGCTGGCGCCGTCGGCGGTGAGCAGGCCCTCGTGGCCCGCGTGCCGCACGGCGCGGCGCTGGAGTTCGGCGGCGCTGGTCGGCCGGTTGCAGACCATCACCTCGCGGGTGTCCTTCTCGTACCAGCGGAAGGCGGGCACGTCGTGGTTGCTGCCGTGCAGGATGCCGAGCTGGCTGGCGCCGGTCTGGCTGGACCAGTCGGTGCGCCAGGGAGTGAGCCGGTGGGTGGTGCGGCGGCCCTCGCCGCCGTGCAGCCAGCGGGCCACGGTGGGCATCAGGCCCTTGGCGACGGCGTCCGCCAGGACGTCGTGGCCGACGCCGTCGAGTTGCAGGAAGACGGTGCCGTGCCCGGCGGGGCTCGGCGGGGCCGTTCTGCGGCGGCGGTCGGCGAGCCGGTACAGGCGGCGCCGGTAGGCGTCGTCGTCGCGCACGGCGAGGGCGCCTCCGGTGGCAGAGGCGACGGCGGACATCACGGCGGCCACGACGACCGCGGTCTCGGGGGCCGCCGCGCCCCGCTCCGACGGGTTCAGGCCGAGGGCGACCAGCAGCAGCGCGCCGTTGAGGAAGAACACCAGCAGGCCCAGCACCAGCGCCGGGACCAGGAGCAGCAGGCGGACCAGCAGGGGCCACACCACGGCGGACAGCAGACCGAAGGCGCCGGCGCCGAGCGCGGCGGTCACGGCGATGGTGGTGGCGCTGTCACCGTCGGCCGACTGGAGCTGGAAGTCCGGCAGGATCCCGGCCAGGACGAGCATGGTGCCCGTGGAGACCGCCCACACCGTGATGCTCCGCCCGACCTGACTGGCGATCCGCCGCCACCGCCCGTCCCGCACGCCGCGCACACCTCACGTCCCCGGGCCCGTCCTCGCCGCGGGTCCCACCCCACACTGACACAACGCCGGGCAGGGCCGGTTCGTCCCCCGGCGCCGCCCGCCGGATGCGGCCGGGCGGCGGCGGGCGGTGGTCAGCGGCCGTCGTAGCCGGCCGTCGGCATCGACAGACGGCGGTGCACGCACGCCTTCATCTCCGCGTCGTACCGCGGCTCGGCGTCCTCCACGGTCACCACCCGCACCCCGCGCCGCGCGCACTCGGCGGTGAACTCCTCGACGGAGGCGAGCGCGCTGCGCAGGACGCGGCGGCTCGGCGCGACGAACAGGTCGACGCCGGGCCGGACGCCGTCCCACAGGGCGCAGTGGTCGGGCCGCAGGCCGCGCACCAGCAGCTCCCGGGTGACGACGTAGCCGTGTTCGGCGGCCCAGCGGGCGCACATGGCGTACTGGCTGCGGGAGTCCACCAGGAACGGGTCGGCGTCCAGTTCCTCCAGCGGTGTCAGGCTGGCGATCGCCGTCACCCGTACCGGCGCCGCGGCCGACCCCCCCGGAAAACCCCGCAGTTGTGCCATGGCGCTCCCCTCACCTCCGGTTTCGCCGCCGACCCTACTCCTGCCCGTAGGCTTCGGGCAGTCGCGCGAAGGAGGCAAAGAGGTGCCGGTGGAGATCACCTGGTGGGGGCACGCCACCTGCACGGTCGCGGACTCGGGCGTACGCGTGCTCACCGATCCCCTGTTCGCACGCCGGCTCGCGCATCTGCGCCGTCGGCGGGGTGCGGTGCCGCCGCCCGGTGCGTGGCGCGCGGACGTGGCGCTGGTGTCGCACCTGCACGCCGACCATCTGCACGTGCCGTCGCTCGCGCGGCTCGCGCCGGGCACGCGCCTGCTCGTGCCCCGGGGCGCACCACGGGCGGTGCCGGGGCTGCGCCGGCTCACTCACCTGCGGGTGACCGAGGTGGCGCCCGGCGACGCGACCCCGGTCGGTGATCTCGTCGTACGGGCCGTGCCCGCGCGGCACGACGGGCGGCGGCTGCCGCTCGGGCCGCACCGCTCCCCCGCGCTCGGGTTCGTCCTGGAGGGCGAGGCCAGGACGTACTTCGCCGGGGACACCGGGCTGTTCGACTCGATGGCGAAGGAGGTCGGGCCGGTCGACGTGGCGCTGCTGCCGGTCGGCGGCTGGGGGCCGCACCTCGGTGAGGGGCACCTGGACGCGGGGCGGGCGGCGGAGGCGCTGGTCCGGCTGGCGCCGCGCTGCGCGGTGCCGGTGCACTACGGCACGTACTGGCCGATCGGGATGGACGCCGTGCGCCCCCACGAGTTCCACGCGCCGGGCGCGGAGTTCGTGCGGCTGGCCGCGCTGCGCGCGCCGGAGGTGGCGGTGCACCGGCTGGAGCACGGCGAGAGCGTGCGCCCGGGAGTCGCGCGGTGAGCCTGCCCGCGGCCTCGGCGACCGTGCTGGCCGCCGCCGCGCCCGCGGCGGTGCCCGCGGAGTCGACGCAGCAGGCGATCGGCTATCCCTCGCTGTTCCTGCTGGTGCTGATCGGGGCTCTGGTGCCGGTGGTGCCGACGGGTGCGCTGGTGAGTTCGGCGGCCGTGGTCGCCGTGCACCAGACGACGCCGTTCTCGCTGGCGATGGTGTTCGTGACGGCGTCGCTGGCGGCGTTCCTCGGCGACGTGGCGCTGTACTGGCTGGGGCGGCGCGGGATGGGCTCGAAGAACGGCTCGCGGTGGCTGGAGGCCCTCCGGTCGCGGGCGCCCGAGGACCGGCTGGCGCAGGCGCAGGAGAAGCTCGCCGGGCACGGGGTGGCGGTGCTGGTGCTGTCCCGGCTGATGCCGGCGGGCCGCATCCCGGTGATGCTGGCCTGCCTGATGGCGCGGTGGCCGCTGCGCCGGTTCGTCCGCGGCAACCTGCCGGCCTGCCTGGCGTGGGCGGTGACGTACCAGCTGATCGGGATTCTCGGCGGTTCGCTGTTCCCGGAGCCGTGGGAGGGCGTGGTCGCCGCGGTCGCGCTGACCCTGCTGATCAGCGCGACGCCGAGCGTGTGGCGGCGGGTGCGGGGGGCGCGGGCGCGGTGAGGCCCCGGGCGGTTTCGCCCGGGGCCGGTGCGCAGGGCTGGGGCCGGTGCGCGGGGCCGGTTCAGCCGAGGTGGGTGTGTGCCAGGACGCGGGAGGCTCCCACCGGCAGGTCCCACAGGTCCTCCCTGGGCAGGCCCGCCTTCTCCCAGGCGGCACGCACGCGCGTGAGCGGTTCCAGGACGGGCTCCGCGGACAGCACGAACGTCCCCCAGTGCATCGGCGCCATGCGGCGCGCGCCGAGGTCCTGGCAGGCCCGGACGGCCTCCTCCGGGTCGCAGTGCACGTCGCTGAGCCACCAGCGCGGGTCGTACGCGCCGATGGGCAGCAGCGCCAGGTCGATCCCCGGGTAACGCTGCCCGATGCGGGTGAACCAGTGGCCGTAGCCGGTGTCCCCCGCGAAGTACACGCGCTGCCCGTCGGGGGCGGTGAGCACCCAGCCGCCCCACAGGGAGCGGCAGGTGTCGGTGAGGGTGCGCTTGGACCAGTGGTGCGCCGGCACGAAGTCGAAGCGGACCGTCCCCCGCCCGCCGCCCGCCTCGGCCGGTGCGCCGTCGGTGCCGCCGCCCGCGGGCAGTTCGGCCGCCTCCCACCAGTCCAGCTCGGTGACGCGGGTGAACCGCCGCCGCTCGAACCAGCGGCCCAGCCCGGCCGGCACGAACACCGGGGTGTCGCGCGGGAGGCGGCGCAGCGTCGGGGCGTCCAGGTGGTCGTAGTGGTTGTGGCTGATGACGACCGCGTCCACGCGCGGCAGGGCGCTCCACTCGACACCGACGGGGGTGATACGGCCCGGGGTGCCGAGGATGCGGCGGGACCACACCGGGTCGGTGAGGACGGTGAGCCCGCCGATGCGCACCACCCAGCTGGCGTGTCCCGCCCAGGTGACGGCGACGGTACGGGCGTCGACGCGGGGCAGCGGGCCGGGCTCGTAGGGCAGCAGGGGGATGCCGGCGAGGCCTTCGCGGTCCGGTCGTACGGCGCCCTCGCGGGCGAAGCGGGCGACGGCCTTGAGGCCGGGCAGCGGGGCGGTCAGCCGGTCGTGGAAGCTCCGCGGCCACACCCGCCGCTCCCCCAGCGGCCGGGGTTCGGGGAGCGGGGGGCCCGGGGGCGCGAGGGGCGACGGGGCCGCCGGCGCGCCGGTGCCCCGGGCGTCCGGGCTGGTGGTGGTCGACTCGGACTGCTGCGTCATCGGGGAGACTCCCATCGCTGAGCGTCGTCGCGGAGATCGTCGAAGACCGCCTTCAGGTGGATCATCGCGCGCCGCGGGTGCGGCAGTTCAAACGGTTCAGCCGTTCTGAGGCATTCCTCGAGTTCCGCGTCGGTGCCGCCGAGCAGCGGGCCGGTCGACAGGCGCACGCGCAGCGCCCCGAGGTCGTCGCCGAACCGGTGCCCGCCCGGCGCGGGCATACCCAGCCGTACCGCCAGGAAATCCTCCAGCTCCTGCGCGTCGCCCACACCCCGCGCGGACAGCGCGGCGCGCAGCGGGTCGAGGTCGGCGTACACGTGCCGGCCGGCCTGCGGGGGGCGGGCCACGGCCCCCGCGTCGACGACGGCGGTGTGCACGGCGGCGGCCACGCGCGCGTGGAGGCGTACGGCGGCGGCGGCCCGGGCGGTGACCGGCTCGGGCTCGGCCAGCGCGTAGGCGGCGGCCGCGGCGACCGGGGCCGCGACGCGGGCGCCGAGCGCGGTCAGCACGTCGAGCACACGCGCGTGCAGGCCGTCCCCGCCGTCGCCCGCCGGGAGCCGGGCCACCGCGGCGGGCCAGCCCGGCGGCAGCAGCGCGCCGGCCAGGTCGGTGACGACGGTGACGTGCTCGGGCAGCATCTCGGCGGGGCTGAGCAGCACGGTGCCGTGCGGGTCGTGCAGGGTGTCGCGCCAGGTCTCGTCGCTCACCAGGTGCAGGCCCTCGCCGGTGGCGGCCTCCAGGGTCTCGTGCAGCACGTCGGGGGGTGCGACGGTGGCGGTGGGGTCGTCGGCGACGGACAGCACCAGCAGCCGCGGGTCGCCGCCCTCGTGGCGCACCCGGCGCACGGTCTCCAGCAGCGCGTACGGGTCGGGTACGCCGCCGCACTCGGCCGGTGTCGCCACGTGGAAGGCGGGCCTGCCCAGCAGCCGGGCGTACGGCGCCCACCAGGCGGCGCAGGGGCGCGGCACGAGGACGTCACCGCCGATGGCCGCGGTCAGGGCGACCAGCAGGGCGGGCGAGCCGGGCGCGGCGGCCACCTGGCGGGGCGCGGCGGTCAGGCCGCGCCTGGCCCAGTAGCCGCAGGCCGCCTCCAGCAGGGCCGGCCCGCCGCCGACCGGCTCCTCCGTGGCGCGGGACGCGGCGGCGGCGAGCACCTCGGCGGCCTCGGGCAGCACCGGCAGTCCGTCGCCGGGCAGCGGCGGCCCGAAGCGGACGGGGCCGTGGCCCTCGGTGGCCGTCCGCGACATCCGTACCTCCGTGGTGGGCGGCATCGCGTACGCCGATGCCGGTGGGCGTGGCCTTCCCGGCGCCGGACGCAGCGGTGCGGGTCGAGTGCGATCGGGGGGCCCAGGGCCCGCCGCCGGGCGTACGGAGCGGTGTGTGGGCTCGGGGTTCTGAGTACCCACCGGGGTGGGGTCCCATGGGGGGTGGGGGGAGTCGTGGGGATCACACTGGCGGGGCGGGGGGCGGGGGTTTACCGGTCGCGGGGTCGGCGGGGCCGCTTTGCGCGTCGCGGGGCGGGCGTGGGCCGGCAGGCGCGAAGCCCACCCGCGGCGAATGGCCCCGGCCACCGCCCCCCTCTCCGGAAGCCCACCCCTCCCTACGGCAGGCGGCGGTGCCGCCGGCCTCCGGGCGCCGAGGGCCGCAGGCCTCCCGGTCCACCGCCGTATCGGGGCCTCCCCGGCCGACGGCCGCGTGCCTTCCCGCTCCGCGTGGCGCGGGGAGGCACGTGGCCCGTCCCTCACGCCTCGCGCGCCGGCCTCTTGCGGCGCAGTCGGTACACCGCGCCGCCCACGGCCGCCGCGATGAACACGCCTCCGGCGGCCAGCGCCGGGACGGAGTCCGTGAAGGCGCCGCCCCCGCCGGCCCGTACGCCCCGCTGGATCACGGCGCCGCCGCAGGGCTTGGCGTGGTGCTCCGGGCAGGGACGGCTGCTGGGCGGTGCCGTGGAGGCGCCGCCGCCGAGCGTCACGGTGAACGTGGCGCTCCACTGCTTGCCCTCCGCGCCGGGCGGCGCCGGGCAGGTGCCGTCGACGGTCCACGCGGAGTCCGGGCCGCCCCCGGTGGGGCCGGCGTCGAGTTCGGCGGCGGACGCGATGCGGGCGGTGCCGCGGTAGGCGGACCCGGTGACGTCGTCGTCGTTGCCGGGTACGAGGCGCAGTTCGGCCACCCCGTCCGCGAAGGCGTCCGAGGTGGCTTCTAGGGTCTGCGGGGCGGGGCCCTCACCGGGGTCGCAGGAGACGGAGACCGTGACGCTGCCGCCCGGCTGGACGGTGGCGGGGCTGACCTCCGCGGCCGGGTCCGCCCGGACGACCGCGGTGGGGCCGCCGAGGGCGACGCCGGTCAGGACGGCGACGGACAGGGCGCGGGCGGTGCGGCGCATGGGGCGGGCTCCTTCGAGCGGCGGCTGCGGGGCGCGGTGTCACGCCTCCGCTGCCATCACAGCCCGCGGCACGCCACGCCGCGCGCGGCCGGACCCCATTGGCGGAACGGACACGCCCGAGCGGGTGACGGCCGCCGGGGGTCGCGTCGGCGCCCGCCGCTCACGCGCCCCGGTGACACGACGGTCCGACGTGCGGAAGCCGCCCGCGCTCGGCCGAGCGGACCACCGCCGCGGTCCCAGCGCGGCGACCGTCGCCCGCTACTCGCCGTCCGCGTCCCGCAGCACCTGCTCCCGTACCCGGCCGCAGCAGCGGCTGATCAGGCGGGAGACGTGCATCTGGGAGATGCCCAGCTGCTCGGCGATCCGGCTCTGGGTCATGTCGTCGAAGAACCGCATGTACAGGATGGCCCGCTCGCGTTCCGGCAGGGCGGCCAGGCGCGGCTTGACGGCCTCGCGGTCCACGACCGTGTCCAGCGCCGGGTCGGGCGAGCCGAGGGCGTCGCTCAGGCTGTAACCGTCCGCGCTGCCGGGCAGTTCGGCGTCCAGGGACAGCGCGGTGAAGCTCTCCAGCGCCTCCAGGCCGACCTTGACGTCCTCCTCGCTGAGGTTCGTGTGCTCGGCGAGCTCGGCGATGGTGGGCCTGCGGCCGGAGAGGTTCGCGGACAGGTCCTGGGAGGCGAACCGGACGCGGTTGCGCAGGTCCTGCACCCGGCGCGGCACGTGCAGGGTCCACATGTGGTCGCGGAAGTGCCGCTTGATCTCGCCGGTGATGGTCGGCACCGCGTAGCTCTCGAAGGCGTTGCCGCGCTCGGGGTCGTACCGGTCGACGGCCTTGACCAGGCCGAGGGCGGCGACCTGGCGCAGGTCGTCCATGCTTTCGCCGCGGCTGCGGAACCGCCCGGCGAGGCGTTCGGCCATCGGCAGCCAGGCCTCGACGATCCGGTCCCGGAGGGCGTCGCGCTCGGGCCCGGCGGGGAGCGTGACGAGCGTGCGGAAGTCGTCCGCGGTGTCGGGGGCGTCGTCGTGCGGGTGCTTCGCGCTGACTCGTGTCGCCATGATGCGTCGCAACTCCCTTGCGGGTGCTTTGGGTTGGACGGTCACCGCGGGAGCGCCGACGTGCCGGACGGCGCACCGGGGGGCTGAGCCGCTCCCACGGGCGTGCCTCCTGTCCGAAGCACTGTGACTGTGCGCCTGCCCCCGCCCCCGGACCGCAAACACCGGCTCAGGTTTCCGGGCGGCGCGTGCGGTGACTCGGTCCCGCGGAGAGCCGCTGCCCGAGTCCTGTCCCGCCCCACGCCTTCACACCCGAGCCCTTGCGTCCCACGTCTCACGTCCGGGAGGTCCCCCAATGAGCACCACGGTCTCCGACCACGTCCTGCAGCGCCTGCGCGAGTGGGGCGTGGAGCACGTCTTCGGCTATCCCGGGGACGGCATCAACGGCCTGCTCGCCGCGTGGGGCAGGGCCGAGAACCGGCCCCGGTTCGTGCAGTCCCGGCACGAGGAGATGTCCGCGCTCCAGGCGGTCGGCTATGCGAAGTTCAGCGGGCGGCTCGGGGTGTGCGTGGCGACCTCGGGGCCGGGCGCCATCCACCTGCTCAACGGCCTGTACGACGCGAAGCTCGACCATGTGCCGGTGCTGGCGATCGTCGGGCAGACGCACCGCACCGCGATGGGCGGCTCGTACCAGCAGGAGGTGGACCTGCATTCGCTGTACAAGGACGTCGCCTCGGACTTCGTGGAGACGGTGACGGTCCCGGAGCAGCTGCCGAACGTGCTGGACCGGGCGATCCGGACCGCGTACGCGCGCCGCTGCCCCACGGCGGTCATCATCCCGGGCGACGTGCAGGACCTCGACTACGCGGCGCCGACGCACGAGTTCAAGATGGTGCCCTCCAGCCTGGACAGCAGCGGCTGGACGTCGGTCCCGTCGGAGGAGTCGCTGCGGCGGGCGGCGGACGTCCTCAACGCCGGTGACAAGGTGGCGATCCTGGTCGGCCAGGGCGCGGCCGGGGCGCGGGCCGAGGTGGAGGCGATCGCCGGCCTGCTGGGCGCGGGGGTCGCCAAGGCGCTGCTCGGCAAGGACGCGCTGAGCGACGAACTGCCGTACGTCACCGGCTCCATCGGGCTGCTGGGCACGCGGCCGTCGTACGAGCTGATGCGGGACTGCGACACGCTGCTGACGATCGGTTCGTCGTTCCCGTACACGCAGTTCCTGCCGGAGTTCGGCGCGGCGCGCGGGGTGCAGATCGACATCGACCCGCACATGGTGGGGATGCGGTACCCGTACGAGGTGAATCTCGTCGGGGACGCGAAGGAGACCCTGCAACGGCTGGTCCCGCTGATCGAGTCCGGCCGGGGCCGCGAGTGGTTCGACACGGTGTGCGCGAACGTGACGCGCTGGCGGGACGTCATGGCGCGGCGCGCGGAGCTGTCGGCCGACCCGATCAACCCGGAGTACGTGGCGCACGCCCTTGACCCGCTGCTGCCCTCCGACGCGATCGTCACGTCGGACTCGGGCTCGGTGGCGAACTGGTACGCGCGGCACCTGACCCTGCGGGACGGCATGCGCGGTTCGCTGTCCGGCACGCTCGCCACGATGGGCTGCGGGGTGCCGTACGCGATCGGCGCGAAGTTCGCCCACCCGGACCGGCCGGCGATCGCGCTGGTCGGGGACGGCGCGATGCAGATGAACGGCCTGGCGGAGATGGTGACGGCGGCGAAGTACCGGGATCAGTGGGAGGACCCCCGGCTGGTGGTGGCCGTGTGGAACAACCGCGATCTCAACCAGGTGACCTGGGAGCTGCGGGCCATGGGGGGCGCCCCCTCGTTCGTGCCGTCGCAGGAACTCCCGGACGTGCAGTACGCGGCGTTCGCGCGCTCGCTGGGGCTGACGGGGATCCGGGTGGAGAAGCCGGAGGACGTGACGGCGGGCTGGCGTGCCGCTCTGGAGGCCGACGGTCCGGCCGTGATCGAGTTCCTGACCGATCCGGCGGTGCCGCCGATCCCGCCGCACTCCACCTGGGAGCAGATGGAGGCGACGGCCGCCTCGATTCTGAAGGGCGACGCGGACCGGGGTGCGATGGTGAAGCAGGGCCTCAAGGCGAAGGTGCAGGAGTTCCTGCCGCACCGCGAGAAGAAATAGGCCGCGTGCCGGCCGGTTCGACGTTGACGGGGTCCTGGTCGCCCGGCAGCAGGAAGTCCTCGTACCTGCCCAGGGCCAGCACCACGCCGAGCATCAGGACCGGGATGAACACAGCGAGGATCGCCATGGCGGGTCCTTCCCCGGAGTTTCCGGCGTGGGGGGCCACGGCCGGGTCTCCCTCCCCGTGGGGGGCAAACCCCGGCGGCGTCCGGGGCGGCGGGCGGTCCGCCCCCAGCGGTGTGCGGTCCGAGGCGCGCGGCGAAGCGGACCAGGCGGCTCCGCGGAAGGCAACCGGAAGGTCCCGGTCGCGTTCGGCCGGTTTCGCGCGGGTTCGGACCGGGCTGTGTCGGCTCCCCGGGTTCGGGTACGCGGGGAGCGCCCCCGAAGGACTGGAGGGAGACATGCAGCGAGGCAGCGACCGGTTGAGCCGCCACCGCGACGAGGAGATGAAGCACGAACTGCAGGGCCTGCTCAGGTCCGGACACCCCACGCGCACCGAGGAGTGGCACGACCCCGAGCCGGCCGCCGAGGACGATCCGGAGGTCGCGGCCGGTCCCGTGACGCCGAGCCGCGCACCGAGTTCCCTGGAGTCGGTCCGGCTGGAGCTGGCCCGGACCCTGAGCCGCGGGGCGTTCCCCGCGCACCCGCCCGAGCTGTCCCGGGCCCTGCGCCGCAGCCACGCCCCCGACGCGCTGGTCGAGCAGGTGGAACGGCTGCCGCGCGGCGAACGCTACGGCACCGTGCAGCAGCTCGCCGAGGCGCTGACGGGCAGCGGCCGGCAGGACCGGGCATAGAGACAGGCCGGAACGGGGGTGTGCCGCGCCGCGGCACACCCCGCCGACCGCAGACACAGACCCAGGAGGGGCTCGAGTGATGGCTGAGCTGGTCAGGGACGTGATGACACCGGGCGTGGTCGCCGTCCGCCCGGACGCGTCCGTCGTGGAGGCGGCGCTGCTGATGCGCACGCAGAACATCGGCGACGTGGTGGTGGCCGACGGCCAGCGGGTCGTCGGGATGCTCACCGACCGTGACATCACCGTCCGTGCCGTCGCGGGCGGCAGCGACCCGCAGACGGTGAGCGCGCACGCCGTGTGCACGCCCGATCCGCTGGTCGTCGCCCCGGACGACCCGGTGTCGACGGCGGTCGCGCTGATGCGGGAGCACGCGGTACGGCGGCTGCCGGTGGTGGAGGACGGCATGCCCGTCGGCATGGTCAGCCTCGGCGACCTCGCGGAGAGCGAGGACCCGGACTCGGCGCTGGCCGACATCAGCCGCGCCGAGCCGGACAGCCGGGGCGGCGTGACCCAGTGACGTCGCCGAACGACACGGGGGCCGCCGAGGGCCACCCGCACGCCACGAAAGGAATGTGAGGCATCATGCGTATCGCGTTTCTGACCGCTCCCGAGGGCGTCGAGCAGGTCGAGCTGACCGATCCCTGGCAGGCGGCCGTCGACGCGGGGCACGAGCCGGTGCTCGTGTCGACGCAGTCCGGTGAGATCCAGGCGTTCCACCACCTCGACAAGGCGGACACCTTCCCCGTGCACGAGGTCGTGGGCGAGACGTCCGCGGACTCCTTCGGCGGGCTCGTCCTGCCGGGTGGCGTGGCCAACCCGGACGTCCTGCGCATGGACGACAAGGCCGTGGCGTTCGTACGGGACTTCTTCGAGCAGGGCCGTCCGGTCGCCGCGATCTGCCACGCCCCGTGGACGCTGGTCGAGGCGGACGTGGTACGCGGGCGCGTGCTGACGTCCTGGCCGAGCCTGCGGACCGACATCCGCAACGCGGGCGGCACGTGGGTGGACGAGCAGGTCAAGGTGTGCGACCACGGACCGAACAAGCTGGTCACCAGCCGCAAGCCGGACGATCTGAAGGCGTTCTGCGAGACGTACCTGGACGTGTTCGCCGCCGAGCAGGACGCCTGACGGAGGGCGTTGCGGACGCCGTCACGGACAGCCGGAATTCCGGGGCTCCGAGGATTCTCGGGGCCCCGGTTCGCGTGGTCGGGGGACGGTCGTCCGGTCCGCGTTCCGGTCAGGTGGCCGAGGTGCCCGGGGTCGCGCCCTCGCCGCCCGTGCGTTCCCTGGCGCCCTCGCGCGTACGGCCCGCGGCGACGGGGCGGTTCGGGTTGCGGCGCAGGTACTCGCCCTCCAGTTGCGCCATGCGCTCGTTGTGGGCCCGCAGCGCGTCGTTCGAGCCGTACAGCAGCGTGTCGTGACGCGTGCGGTGAATGGTCTCCAGCTCCTTCATCAGCTGCTGCTCGTCGAGCCGGCTCGGGTCGACTCCGGTCGCGGTGATGTCCCGCTCGTCGTGTTCGTTCATGTGGTCCGGGTACCCGCCCGCTGAGCACTACTCCCGAGCGGCATCCGGAGGGAGCCATGGATCTCGCTTTTCTGCACCCCCTCTACGAACGTCCGGGGCCTTGGGCGTCGGTGTACGTCGACACCTCCCGCCATACGGAGGACACCCCCCACGAGCGGGAACTGACCGCCCGGGCGATGGCCCGGGACCTCGCCGAACAAGGCGCCGACGAGGCGACGTGCCGTGCCGTGCAGAGCGCCATAGAGGATCTGCGGCACTCGTCCGAACCGCACGGCCGCGCCCTGTTCGCCCGGGGCGGCGAGGTCGTCCTCGACCCGCCGCTGGCGCGGGCCCCGCAGCGCGACTGGGCCGAGTGGGCACCCCTGCCGCGGGCCACACCGCTGCTGGAACTCGCCGGCGAGGACCCCGTCTGCATCGTCGCGTACGTCGACCGCAAGGGCGCCGACTTCGAGCTGCGCAGCGGGCTCGGCAGCGAGGACGCGGGCGGCGTCACCGGGCGCCAGTGGCCCCTGCACCGCACCAGCACCGTCGACTGGTCCGAGCGGCACTTCCAGCTCCGGGTGGAGAACACCTGGGAGCACAACGCCGCCGAGATCGCCGACGCGCTCGCCGTGTGCCAGGAGGAGACCCGCGCCGACCTGCTGATCCTCGTCGGGGACGACCGGGAGCGGCGGTCCGTGCACGAGCGGCTGCCGCAGCGGCTGCACGGCCTGGTCGTCGAGGCGCCGCACGGCACCGGCAGCAGGCTGCTCGACGACGACGTCGAGAAGGCCCGCGCCGAGCACGTACGGCTGCGCGCCGCGGCGGAACTGGACCGGTTCCTCGCCGCGCGCACCCCGGACGCCGAGGGGCACGCCGGGGCCGTCGAGGGCGTGCCCGCGCTGGTCGAGGCCGCCCGTGAGCACCGCATCGACGAGCTGCTCATCCGGCCCGACGGGCCCGACGCGCACCGTGAGGTGTGGATCGGCGAGGACCCGGACCAGCTGGCGGTGCGCCGGACCGAGCTGAAGGCGCTCGGCGAACAGCACTCCTGGGCGGCCCGCGCCGACGACGCGCTGATCCGCTCGGCCGTCGCCACGGACGCCTCCGCACTGTCGGTCACGCCCGCGCCGGCGAGGGAGCGGGAGGCACCGGTGGGCGGCCTGGGGGCGCTGCTGCGGTGGGCTTGACGGTCTGCGGGCAGGTCTGCGGAGCGGTCCGGGGCCGGGCTCCGGGCCGGGGCTGCGTGCAGCCCCGGCTCAGGGCCCGGCCCCGCTCCGGTGAGGCGTTCACGACCTCTGCGGCGTCACGGGGAGGTTGCCGACGCCCGGGTGGCGGCACGCCTGGACACCGGACGGGTCTGGGACGTTTTCATGGCGGCGCTCACCGCGCTGGGCCGACCCGTTGACCCGGGAAGGCTGACCGACCGTGCCTGTTTCTCCCGTTTCGACGTCGGGTGCCCGGTCACTGACGGCATGGGCCGGAGGCACAGCTGCTGTACGGGGCGAGCTTCGGAGCCGGGTTCTGCCTCGTCACCGGCGCTGCTCCTCCTCGCGTCCTAGCGGGTGCGTTCCACGCGGCGTTCGTCCCATACCGGGGCCGGGGTCTCCCGGATCCGGCCGTCGCTGCCGAAGACCAGGTAGCGGTCGAAGGAGCGGGCGAACCAGCGGTCGTGCGTGACCGCGAGGACCGTCCCCTCGAATGCCTCCAGGCCCTCCTGGAGCGCCTCCGCCGACTCCAGGTCCAGGTTGTCCGTCGGCTCGTCCAGCAGCAGCGCCGTCGCGCCCTCCAGCTCCAGCAGCAGGATCTGGAACCGGGCCTGCTGCCCGCCCGACAGTCGTTCGAACGTCTGCTCGGCCTGGCCCGTCAGCTCGTAGCGGCGCAGCCGGGACATGGCGGCGCCGCGGTCCTGTGAGTGCTCGCGCCACAGGATGTCCAGGAGCGTGCGGCCCCGGAGCCCGGGGTGTGCGTGCGTCTGCGCGAAGTGGCCGGGGACCACGCGCGCGCCCAGCTTCCACCGGCCCGTGTGCGCCACGTCGTCGCCGGCCAGCAGGCGCAGGAAGTGGGACTTGCCGGAGCCGTTCGAACCGAGGACCGCGACGCGTTCCCCGTAGTGCACCTCCAGGTCGAACGGCTTCATCAGGCCCGTGAGCTCCAGGCCCTCGCAGCTGAGGGCACGCACCCCGGTGCGGCCTCCCTTGAGCCGCATGCGGATGTCCTGCTCGCGCGGCGGCTCCGGCGGCGGGCCCGCCTCCTCGAACTTGCGCAGCCTCGTCTGCGCCGCCTGGTAGCGGGACGCCAGCTCGTGGCTGACGGAGGCGGCCTGGCGGAGGCTCAGCACCAGCTTCTTCAGCTGGGCGTGCTTCTCGTCCCAGCGGCGGCGCAGTTCCTCGAAGCGGGCGAAGCGCTCGCGGCGGGCCTCGTGGTACGTGGCGAATCCGGCGCCGTGCACCCAGGCGTCGGCGCCGGCGGGGCCGGGTTCGAGGGAGACGATGCGCTGCGCCGCGCGGGCGAGCAGTTCCCGGTCGTGGGAGACGAACAGGACGGTCTTGCGGGTTTCCGCGAGGCGTTCCTCCAGCCAGCGCTTGCCGGGGACGTCGAGGTAGTTGTCCGGCTCGTCGAGGAGGAGGACCTCGTCGGTGCCGCGCAGCAGGGCCTCCAGCACGAGACGTTTCTGCTCGCCGCCGGAGAGCGTGCGGACCTGGCGCCACTGCGCCTTGTCGTACGGGATGCCGAGGGCGGCGGTCGTGCACATGTCCCAGACGGTCTCGGCCTCGTAGCCCTGGGCCTCCGCCCAGTCGGCGAGAGCCTGGGCGTAGCGCATCTGGGCGGCCTCGTCGTCGACGGTCATGATGGCGTGCTCGGCGGTGTCGACGGCGCGGGCCGCTTCGCGGATGCGGGGTGGGGCGACGGAGACGAGGAGGTCGCGGACGGTCGTCCCGTCCCGCACGGAGCCGACGAACTGGCGCATGACGCCGAGGCCGCCGCTGGCGGTCACGGTGCCGCCGTGCGGCTTCAGCTCACCGGCGAGCAGCCGGAGCAGGGTGGTCTTGCCGGCCCCGTTGGGCCCGACGAGCGCCACGACGGCCCCGTCCCCCACCCGAAAGGAGACATCACCGAGCAGCGCCCTCCCGTCGGGAAGGCAGTACTCCAGATGCGCGGCTTCGAGATGACCCATGGGGGCGATTGTGTGGGCCGCAGGGGGCAGGGGCAAACACCTTTCTCCCGCTGGGGCCGACTGAGGGGGCCGGCCCGGCCCCGCGCAACCCCCCGGCGGTCACCGCAACTCCCGCGCCACTGAACCGGCGCCCACCCACCGCCGCTCCCGCCCCGCGCCGGCGCCCCGCAGGATTCCGCCCCGCCAGGGTACCCGCCCTCCATGACCCCGGACGTTGACCTCACCGCCCCGAAGCCCGGACACCACGTACTGCGGGACCGGCTCCTCGCGCTGGACTGCCGCCTGTTCGAGGCCGCCGCCGCCCGGCACTGGCCCGGCGCCGAGCCGGTCCTCCCCCGGCTGAGCCTCAGCGCCAACCACGGCGTGCTCTGGTTCGCCGCGGCCGCCGCGCTCGCCGCGTCCCGCACCCCCCGCGCCCGCCGCGCGGCGGCCCGCGGGCTGGCCTCCCTGAGCCTGGCGTCCCTGACGATCAACACCCTCGGCAAGCGCACCGTGCGCCGCCCGCGCCCCGCGCTGGACCCGGTACCGACGGTCCGGCAGCTGAAGCGGCAGCCGATCACCACGTCGTTCCCGTCCGGCCACGCCGCGTCGGCCGCCGCCTTCGCGGCCGGCGTCGCCCTGGAGTCCCCGGCGTGGGGCGCGGCCGTCGCCCCGGTGGCCGCGTCGGTCGCCCTGTCCCGCGTCTACACCGGCGTCCACTTCCCGAGCGACGTCCTCGCCGGTGCCGCCCTCGGCGTGGGCGCCGCGTTCGCCGTACGCGGCATGGTTCCGACCCGCGCCCAGCTGACCCCGTCGGCCCGCCTGCGCGCCGACGCCCCGGCGTTGCCGGAGGGCGACGGTCTGGTGCTCGTCGCCAACACCGCCGCGGGCAGCGCGGACCGGGTCCGCTCGCTGCGCGACGCCCTGCCGCGCGCCGAGATCGTCGAGTGCGAGCCGGCCGACGTGCGGGCCGAGCTGGAGAAGGCGGCCGGCCGCGCCGCGGTGCTCGGCGTGTGCGGCGGCGACGGCACGGTCAACTCCGCCGCCGGGATCGCCCTGCGGCACGGCCTTCCCCTCGCGGTGCTGCCCGGCGGCACCCTCAACCACTTCGCCTACGACCTCGGCGTCGAGGACGCCCGCGACCTGGCCCCCGCCCTGGAGCGCGGCGACGCCGTACGGGTCGACATCGGCCGGTTCACCTCCGGTGCCAAGCAGGGCGTCTTCGTGAACACGTGCAGCCTGGGCGTCTACCCCGAGCTGGTCCGGGAGCGGGACCGGTGGTCGCACCGCATCGGCAGCTGGCCCGCCGGCGTGCTCGCGGCGCTGCGGGTACTGCGCGGCGGGCGGCACCCGCTGGAGGTCGAGGTGCAGGGCCGGACCCGGCCGCTGTGGCTGCTGTTCGCCGGGAACGGCACCTACCACCGCATGGGCCTCGCGCCCGGGCGGCGTCTCGACATGGCGGACGGGCAGCTGGACGTGCGCGTGGTGCACGGCGGCCGCAATCCCGCCGCCCGGCTGCTCGCCGCCGCCCTGGCCGGGCCCCTGACCCGCTCCCCCGCGCACGCCGCCGTCCAGGTGGGCCGCCTGCACCTCGACGGCGTCGCGCCCGGCACGCTCCTCGCCTACGACGGGGAGGTCACCGAGGTCGAGGGGCGCGTGACGCTGGAGAAGCTGCCCGAGGCGCTCGTCGTCTACCGGCCTCTGCACGGGCATCACTGACGAGGCAGCACTGACGGCAGGGCACCGCTGACACACCGTCAGCCCAGAATGTAAAACAGTCATCTCAACATGCGGTTCGCGGCCCTATCGTTGCGGACACCTCGGCGGGAGCGGACATCCCGTCCCGCCGTGCTGTCCGAAGGGGAGCCGTCATGCCGGAAACGCGGGAGACCGCCGTCTACACGCACGGACACCACGAGTCCGTGCTGCGCTCGCACACCTGGCGCACCGCCGCCAACTCGGCGGCGTATCTGCTCGGCTCGCTCCGGCCCCACATGAAGATCCTGGACGTCGGCTGCGGGCCGGGCACGATCACCGCCGACCTGGCGGCGCTGGTCCCCGACGGGCACGTCACGGGCCTCGACCGGGAGCCCGGCATCCTGGAGCAGGCCCGGGCCACCGCCGCCGCGCGGGGGCGGGCGAACACCGAATTCGCCGTCGGGGACGTGCACGCGCTTGCGTACCCGGACGACACGTTCTGCGTCGTCCACGCCCATCAGGTGCTCCAGCACGTCGGCGACCCGGTGGCGGCACTGCGCGAGATGCGGCGGGTGACGAGACCCGGCGGCCACGTCGCCGTACGGGACGCCGACTACGCGGCGATGACCTGGTACCCCGAGGTTCCGGGCCTGGACGACTGGCTGGACCTGTACCGCCGGGTCGCGCGCGCCAACGGCGGGGAGCCGGACGCCGGGCGGCGGCTGCGGTCCTGGGCGCTGCGGGCCGGGTTCACCGACGTCACCGCCACCTCCGGCACCTGGACCTACGCGACGCCCGAGGAGCGCCGGTGGTGGAGCGGACTGTGGGCGGACCGCACCGTGGCCTCCGCGTACGCGGCGCGGGCGGTCGAGGGCGGCCATGCCACCGAGGAGCGGTTGCGGCGCGTCGCGGAATCGTGGCGGGAATGGGGAACGCGGGAGGACGGCTGGTTCGCCGTTCTGCACGGAGAAATCCTTTGCCGGAAACAGGCCTGATTCCCGCTTTTGGGGACACACGGAGAGCAGGAGGTATCACACTATGGTTCCACTTCTGCTCGTCCTGCTTCTGGCAGTGATTCTTTTCGGTGCCGGATTCGCTGTCGAGATCCTCTGGTGGATCGCGATAGCAGTGCTCGTGCTGTGGCTGCTCGGATTCCTGGTGCGTGGCACCACGGCAGCCGGCGGCAGGGGCCGATGGTACCGGTGGTGAGTGTCCCCGGGCGTTAGTCCCGGGGCAGTAGCGGTCCGAGCGGCCCGAGGTCCAGATTCAGGTCCTCGGGCCGCAGCCCGTAGCGCTCCCGCAGTTCCGTCATGCGCTCGTCGAGCAGCATGAGCGTGAGACCGATGCGCTCCTCCTGCTCCTCGCTCAGATCGCCCGTGTCGAAGCGGCGCACCGCCTGCCTCTCCATGAGCTGACGGAGCAGTTCCACGACGGTCAGGACGAGTTTGACCAGGTCCCGCTCCACGGTGTCGGGCTCGAGGTCCAGCCGGTTGCGGCGGGTCGTCACGTCAACTCCTCCCACGGCGACGGAACGTTGTCGTTCACGGAGCTGATCAGGGCGTTCAGGTCGATGCGGACGAGGTCGACGTCCGCGATGCGCAGCGTGATGTCACCCTTGATGACCACCCCGCCGGCCAGCAGCCGGTCGAGGAGGTCGACGAGGGCGATTTCACGGCGTTCTACGACGGTCACGCCTCCTCCTGGACGAACGAATAGGCCGCCCATGGGCCGGTGAGTTCCACACGCATTCCCGGTACGTCATCCTTCGTACGGTCGACCAGTTCCACGAATTCCTCGGACTCGGCGCGCGGCACCAGATAGGCGGCGTTGAGTACATTCCGTCCGGCCGCGCCGGAAAGAACCGCGTTCTGCGGATTGTGCAGCCGGGAATCCTCGGCGTGGGCGGACAGCCTTTCGTGCAGCCGGGTCGCGAACGATTCGGCCCGCTGCCACATCTCCTCGCTCGCCCGGGCACGTTGCCGCCGCTGCATGAGGTAGTCCCGGCCCGACGCCGGGCGCCGCGGGGTCTCCTCCGCCCGCGCCTCCGGCTCCGGTTCGGGCTCGGCGTACACCTTCACGCCCCATTCCACCCGGCCGTCGAGCCGTTCCAGGGTGCGCCGGAACTCCTCCTCGCGCTCCTCCAGCATCACGCGTACGCCGCTGTCGTCGCGGAACACGGTGCCCAGGCGCAGCGGCAGCGGAGTGGTGACCGTGGTGAGCGCGTCGATGACGCCCTGGTGGGCGCGGGCGGTCTCGGTCAGCCAGTCGAGGTCCTCAAGGTGCTGCCGGAGCGGTTCCTCGGCGAAGTCCCGCTCCGGCACGGTGCTGACGACGGCGACCAGGCCGTGGTGCGTCAGCAGCCCCGGGGGCGCCCCGGCGACGCCGACGATCTGCGACTGCAGAGCGGCGCCGAAGGGGCGGCAGACGGCGTAGACGTAGCGCAGTCCGGTCGTCATGGCGCATTCCTCTCCGTCCGGCCGGGCTCAAGGCTTCCCGCCCGGTCATGGCCGGGGTCGTCCGCCCGGCCGGACTCCACGCTTCCGGCCCGTTCGGGGTCCAGGGCGGCGAGGCGTTCGCGCAGCTCCGCGTTCTCGCGGGCGAGTTCGTCACGCCTGGCGCGCGAGGACAGCGCCGGGTCGCTCTCCCACCAGTCGATGCCCATTTCCTTGGCCTTGTCGACGGACGCGACGATGAGCCGCAGCTTCACCGTCAGCAGCTCGATGTCCAACAGGTTGATGCGGATGTCGCCCGCGATGACCACGCCCTTGTCGAGCACCCGCTCAAGGATGTCGGCGAGGTTGGCGCCGGAGTCGCGGCCGTAGGGGTCGGGCAGTCGGCCGGCTGTCGTCATCGACGGCTCCCGTCCTCGGCGTACTCGTCGTCCTCGTACGCCTCCTCGTCGTCGTACTCACCCTCGTACTCGCCCTCGGCGGGCTGCTCCTCGGCCTCTTCGCCCGCCACTTCCCCGGCTTCCTCGGGTGCCTCTTCCTCCTCCAGGTCGCCCTCCGCCCCGGCGGCGTCCGCGGGCTCCTGGTCCTCGTCCTCGTAGGCGTCCTCCGCCGTCTCGTCCTGCCCGGAGGACTCCTCCTCGGCCACCGCGTCCTCGTGGTCGCGTACGACCTCGCCGTCGCGGATCTCGCCGCGCCAGCCGTCCTCGGCCTCGCCCTTGATGGTGATGAAGCGGGCGAAGTTCTTCAGGTCGAGCCGGGTGCGGCGGCCCTGGGCACGCCAGAGGTTGCCGGTCTTCTCGAGCAGCCCGGACGGGTAGTACTCGATCACCAGCATGACCCGCGTGAGGTTGTCGGCGAGCCGGTGGAAGGACACGACACCCTTGGTGGTGCCCTTGGCGCCCTCGGACGACCACGCGATGCGGTCGTCCGGCACCTGCTCGGTGGTCTTCGCCTTCCAGCTGCGGTTGGACCACCAGACCTTGGCCTGCCAGTCGGTGTGCGTGTCGTCGTCCCGGCTCGCGCTCTTGACGCCCTTGGCGAAGGTGCTGAAGTCCTGGTACCGCGTCCACTGGTC
This sequence comes from Streptomyces sp. NPDC051207, assembly GCF_040682395.1. Taxonomy (NCBI): domain Bacteria; kingdom Bacillati; phylum Actinomycetota; class Actinomycetes; order Kitasatosporales; family Streptomycetaceae; genus Streptomyces; species Streptomyces sp. NPDC051207. The sequence goes on from NZ_JBFBAX010000001.1 coordinate 356,228, forward strand.
GTACGCGGTGCGCAACGGGACCCCGACGTCGATGTGCTCGATGATCACCGTGGGCTTGCTGCCGCCGCGCTTCTTGCCCTTCCCGCCCTTGTCGCCGAGGCCCTTGAACGCGCCGACGACGTTGTCCTTGGCGCGCGCGGCGCCGACTTCCAGCACGGAGCGCAGCGGGCCCTTGCCCTGGGTGACCTTGCGGCCGGTGTCCAGGGCGAGCCGGGCGAAGCCGGGGCTCTTGCCCTCGGCGATGTCGTTCAGCTTGACGGTGGTCTCGCCGAGCTTGCGTCCGACGCCCACCAGCAGCCGCTGCGCCTGGGCGGCCAGGTACTCCTGGAATTCCGCCTTGAGCCGGTCGGCGGCCTCACTGTGGGCGACGCCGACCAGCGGGTTCTTCGAGGCGGCACCGCGTGCCGCCGAGGATGCCGATCCCAGGGTGTCGGTCACCGTTCACCGTCCCCCTTCGTCCGGCGGCCCCGGGCACCTTCGTCGGTGCGCCGCGCGCCGGCCGTCTTCCTGGCGGCGGGCTTGCCGGCCGCCGTGGTCTTCTTCGCCGCCGCCGTCCTGGCGGGGGCCTTCTTCTCGGGCGCGCTGCGCGCGGAGGCCTTCTCGGGCGCCGCCTGGACCGCCTTCCTCTGCCTCACCCGTGGCTTGGCGCGCCGCTCGCTCTCCTCGGCGGCCTCGGCGCGCTCCTCGCGCCCGTCGCGCGCCTGGGAGCCGTCCGCATCGTCGTCCGCCGCGTCGTCGTCCGCCGCGTCCGCGGGCTCGTCGGACGCCTCCGGGTCCTCGTCGTCGCCGCGGCGGCGGCCGGTCACGCCGGCCAGCTGCTCGCGCACCTGGGAGGTGCGGCCGTGCAGCCGGTTCGCGAGCGAGTCCAGCCGCCGCTCGACGACGGCACCGGAGGCCGCCCTGCCGACGCCGCTCAGGTCCTGCCGCAGCTGGTCGCCGACCTCCTTGAACTGCGGGTTGTCCCGCAGCTGACGGGCGACCAGCTCGCCGACCGCCCTTGGGGAGAGGTTCATCCGCTTGCCGGCCACCAGACCACCGACGGCGAGCGCCAGCCTCGCCTTCTTCGACCGCCCGAGGACGTATCCGGCCCCTACCGCGAGGCCGAGTGCCATTCGGTTCATCGTGCCGTCCCGCCTGTCTGCGTGCCCATGCGCTCAGCTGTCTCCAACCGGTCGAGGAGTTCGTCCTCCATGCGGTCGAACTCCTCCTCGGTGATCTCCCCGGCCTCCAGCCGCTCCTCGAGACGGGACAGTTCGGCCCGTACCGTGGCGGGGTCGTAGTAGATCCGCTCGGCCTCGTTGAGCACCTGTCTGACGGCCCAGGCGCTGCCGCGCACCGGGGCGAACGGCAGCAGCAGCACCTCCGTGATCAGGCCCATGACGTCAGCTCGCCCCGGTCCCCGTGCCGCCGGCCGAGGCGCCCGCGGGCTCCGTGGGGCCGGGTTCGACGAAGCTGTACGGCGGCAGCGGGCCGTTCACCCGCACCTCCAGGTGCGGCAGGTCCTCGCGGGCCCGCTCCACGGCGGCCAGGAAGTTCTCCGCCGAGTCCCGGGGCACGAGGAACGACACGTTGGCGAGCCAGCCCGTGGACTCGGGGCCCACGCTCACGGCGTCGGCGTGCGGCTCCAGGGCGCGCTGCAGGGCGGCGGCGTCCGCGGACTCCTTGGCCTTGACGGCGGCGGCGACCGCCTCGCCCAGGCGCAGCTTGTCCTCGTAACTTCCGCCACCGGCCTTGCGGTTGGCCTCCGCGAGGGAGCGGATCTCGGCGTTCTCGGCCATCACGTGGTGCAGGACGGCCTCTTCGACGTGGTTGGCCTTGATGTTGTACTCGACGCAGCCGTCCAGCGCCCGCAGGCGTTCGAGGTAGTGCTCGGTGCGCTCGGCGAGCACGCCGGTGACCGACTCGTCGTCCGGGGCGACGCTGCCGAACCGCATGGGCAGCACACAGCCGGCCGCGCCGGCCTCGCTCAGCACGTTCTGGTGGGCGAGCAGGTCCCTGCGCTTGGGCCGCAGCTCCTCGGGGGCGTCACTCACCAGGGCCGAGAGCTCGCCCGCGGTGAGGATCCGCACCTGGCGGGGCGGGTCGCCGACGCCGTCCATGCCATCGGGAAGCGCGGGGTGCGAGCTCGCCGTGATGCCGTAGACGTACGTGCTCACTCCTGCTCCTCCTTGCTGCTGCGCGTCGCGCTGGTCTTGCGGGCGCGCCGGGGCTCCTCGGACCCGCCTCCCTCACGGGCCTGCTTGAAGGCGCCGGATATGGTCTCGGCGGCGCCGGACAGGGCTCCCTTGGACTTGCCTCGTGCGCCGGACTCGGTGATCTCCCCGACGATGTCGGGCAGTCCCGGGCTCTTGCGGGGCCCGGCCTCCAGGTCGAGCCGGTTGCACGCCTCGGCGAAGCGCAGATAGGTGTCCACACTGGCGACGACGACGCGCACGTCGATCTTCAGGATCTCGATGCCCACCAGGGACACGCGCACGAATGCGTCAATGACGAGCCCCCTGTCCAGAACAAGCTCGAGCACGTCGTAGAGGCCGCTGCTGCCGCCTCCGCCGCCGGACTGCGATGTCGGTACGACTGTCATGTCGACCGTTCCTCCCCTTCCGCTGTTGGGTGCAATGTGGCGCGGGGGCGGCCTACTGGCCGCCGGACCTCCGTGTGTCGGCCCTCCCGCGTTCGTAGCGGCGGACGCGCCGGTAGCCCGTGAGCATGCCGGTGGCATCGAGGTCCACCCGGTAGCTCGCCATCAGGCTCATGGTGTCCGGGACCCGCTGGAGTTCGAGGACCTCGATCTCCAGGGTCCAGCCCTCCTCGGTCTGCTCGAAGGAGGAGACGGACTCGGCGGCCATTCCGGTGAGCTCCGCGAGCTGGTCGCGCGCCTGGCGCAGCACCTCCATGGGGCTCGGCCGGTCGCCCGCCGTGTGGTCGTCCGCGCGCTCGGACGAAGTGTCCGAAGTGTCTGAAGTCTGCGCTTCCTGCGGATTTTGTGAGTCCTGTGATTCTTGCGTGTTTTCTGTGTTCAACATGGCCACCTCTTCACTTCGGGTGGCCGCAGCAGCGTTGGCCAAACCTTCAGGAGCACATGCGGTTCATCCCCGCAACTTGTCGAGCCGGCGCCGCGCCGGTCCCAGGGCGCGACGCCGGCGCATGATCGCCGACCAGGGCCGGGTGCGGGCCTGGTCGGCGGCGTCGGTGATCCTCCAGCGACGGGCGTGCAGTTCGGGGTCGTCCAGCGCGTCCCGGGTGAGGGGGGCCGCCACGGGCGCGCCGGGCCTGGCCCGCACGGCGTAGGGGGCGACCGCGGTCTGCGCGTACCCGTTGCGCTGCACGTCGAGGTAGAGCCGGTCGCCGCGGTCCTTCTTGCGGGCGGCGGTGGTGAGCCGGCCGGGGTGGGCGGCGGCGAGGGTGTCGGCGACGTCGTGGGCGAACTGCCGTACCTCGCCGAAGTCGTGACGGCCGTTGAGGGGCACCACGACGTGCAGGCCGCGCGAACCGGTGGTCATGAGGGCCGACGGCAGGTCGAGTTCGTCCAGCAGGCCGACGAGCAGGACGGCCGCCTCGCGCACCGCGGCGAAGTCGTCGCCGGCCGGGTCGAGGTCGAAGACCATCTGGTCGGGCCGGTCCGGGTGGTCGACGCGGGACAGCCAGCGGTGCGGCGTGACGGCGGCCTGGTCGGCCAGGTAGAGCAGGGTGGCCGTGTCGTCGCACACGGTGTGGCGGACGGTGCCGCCCTCCTTGGCGACCTCGGCGCGGGTGATCCACTCCGGGTAGTGGTCCGGGGTGTGCTTCTGCATGAACACCGGTCCGTCCAGGCCGTCCGGGTGCCGTTCCAGCATCAGGGGGCGACCCCGCAGGTGCGGCAGCAGGTACGGCGCGATCGACCGGTAGTAGGCGACGAGGTCCGCCTTCGTCACGTCCTTCGCCGTGCCGTCGCCGGGGATGAGCACCTTGTCCGGCCGGTGGACCTCGACCGTGCGGCGGCCGGCCCGCACGGTCCGCCGCCCGGTCGCGGGTCCGTCGTCCGCGCTCACCGCACCACCGCCTGCTCCACCAGCAACCGGCCCGCGGCGGCGATGGAGTCGGCGTCGATGCCGGCGGCGTGCAGTTGCTCGTCGGGGGAGGCCGAACCGGGCATGGTGCGCACGGCGAGCCGCACCAGGCGCGGCACGGGCCGTCCGTCGAGGAAGGCGTCCAGGACCGCGTCCCCGAGGCCGCCCTCCGGGTGGTGGTCCTCCACGGTCACCAGGCAGCCGGTGTCCTCGGCGGCGCGGCGCAGGGTGACGTGGTCGACGGGCTTGACCGAGTACAGGTCGATCACCCGGACCTTGATGCCCTCCCGGTCCAGGGCGTCGGCGGCGGCCAGCGCCGCCGGTACGGTGACGCCCGCCGCGACGATGGTCATGCGGTCCTGGTCGGAGGAGCGCAGCACCTTGCTGCCGCCGACCGGGAACGTCTCGTCGGGGCCGTAGATCACCGGGCTCCCGCCGCGCGAGGTGCGCAGGTAGCGCACGCCCTGGAGGCCGGCCATCTCGGCGACGAGCCGGGCGGTCTGGTTGGCGTCGCACGGGTACAGCACGGTCGAGCCGTGCACCGCCCGCATCATCGCCAGGTCCTCCAGGCCCATCTGGCTGGGCCCGTCCTGGCCGATCTCGACGCCCGCGTGCGAGCCGACGAGGTTGATGCCGGACCCGCTGATCGACGCCATGCGCACGAAGTCGTACGCGCGCGTGAGGAACGCCGCGAACGTGGCCGCGTACGGCACCCAGCCGCGCGTGGCGATCCCGACGGCCGTGGCGACCATCTGCTGCTCCGCGATGTAGCACTCGATGTAGCGCTCGGGGTGCTCCTTGGCGAACGCCTCCGCGCGCGTGGAGTCGCCGACCTCGCCGTCGAGGGCGACGATGTCGCCGCGCGCGGTGCCGAGCGCGGCGAGCGCCTCCCCGTACGCGTCACGCGTGGCGACGCCCTCCTTCGCGCCCTTCTCCCAGCGGGGCAGCGCCAGGGCCCCGGTGCTCACGGAGTGCAGCATCCTGGTGGGCGGCGGCTCCTGCACCCGCAGGCGGATGTCGCGGGGGCCGCCGAGTTCGGCGATCGCCTCGTCGGCATTCTTCAGCGGCTTGCCGTGCAGGCCCTCGCGGTCCTCCACGTCGGCGACGCCCTTGCCCTTGAGGGTGCGGGCCAGGATCGCGGTGGGCTGGCCCTTGGTGGACACCGCCTCGCCGTAGGCGCGGTCGATGGCGTCCACGTCGTGCCCGTCGATCTCGACGGTGTGCCAGCCGAACGCCTGGAAGCGGCGGGCGTAGGCGTCCAGGTCGTGACCGTGCCGGGTGGGGCCGCGCTGGCCGAGCCGGTTCACGTCCACGATCGCGATCAGATTGTCGAGGTGCTCGTGCCCGGCGTGCTCGGCGGCCTCCCACACGGAGCCCTCGGCGAGTTCGCTGTCGCCGCACAGCACCCACACGCGGTAGTCCGCGCGGTCCAGCCGCAGGCCCGCCAGGGCGATGCCGACGCCCACCGGCAGGCCCTGGCCGAGCGACCCGGTGGCGGTCTCCACCCACGGCAGCCGCTGCGGCGTGGGATGCCCTTCCAGGCGGCTGCCGAGCGTGCGGTACGTGAGGAGTTCGGCGTCGTCGATGGCGCCGGCCGCCTTGTACGCGGCGTACAGCAGGGGTGAGGCGTGCCCCTTGGACAGGACGAAGCGGTCGTTGCCGGGGTGGGCGGGACGGTCGAAGTCGTAGCGCAGGTGGTGCGCGAGGAGTACGGCCATCAGGTCCGCGGCGGACATCGACGACGTCGGATGCCCGGAGCCCGCGGCGGCCGAGGCGCGGATGCCGTCCACGCGCAACTGCTGGCCGAGCTCGACGAGTTCACGGGTGTTCATGAGTCTCCTTCTGCGGGGTCGCCGGACGTGCCGGGGGTACCGGGGTCGCCGGATGTGCCGTGGGTGCCGGGGACTGCGCCGGCACCCGGGCCGCCGGGCGCGTCGGTGCGCTTGACGGGGCCGGGGGCGACGCCGGGACCCGGGGGCGGCTGATGCGCCGGCGGCCGGGGAGCGGGCCGATTCCTGGCGGGCTCGCCCCCGGGTTGGTTCTTGGCGGGCTCGCCACCGGGCTGGTTCTTGGCGGGCTCACCGCCGGGCTGGTTCTTGGCGGGCTCACCGCCGGGCTGGCTCTTGGCGGGCTCACCGCCGGGCTGGTTCTTGGCAGGCTCACCACCGGGCTGACTCTTGGCGGGCTCACCGCCGGGTTGTGATGTCGCGGGCTCACCGCCGGGTCGGCTCCTGGCGGGCTCGCCGCCCGACGGGGTCGTCATGCCCTCCCCGCCCGTCGGGCCTTTGGCGGCCTCGGCGCCCGAAGACCCCGGCCGCCCCGAACGCCTTTCCCCCGCGCCCGGAATGCCCGCCCCCGACTCGCCCGCCGCCCGGCGCTCCCCTCCCCCCGGCACCCGCGCCAGCTCCGGTGACGCCGTGTCCAGGGGTACCGACCAGGAGCGCACGAGGCCCAACTGGACGGCCTGGCGGGGCAGCACCGCGTCCAGGATCCAGTCCGCGGCGACCCGGATGCGGTTGCCCGGCATCGCGGCGAGGTGGTAGCCGCGGGTCACCGCGCCCGCCGCCGGCCCGGACAGGGCCACGCCGAACGGGTTCGCGGCGGCCTTGACGCCCCCGAGGTCCACGACGAAGCCGAGATCCCGGTGCTGGTAGGCGTGCCGTTCGCCGAGGCCGAGCGAGGCGGCGACGTTCTGGGCGCACACCTTGCCCTGCCGCCAGGCGTGCTGCGCCGTCATCGGCGTGTACTGGCCGGGCTTGTCCAGGTCGGGCACGGCCGCCGCGTCACCGCACGCGAACACCTCGGGCCGCCCCGGCACTTGCAGGTGCGGGTCGACCAGCAGCCGCCCGCGTTCCATCGGCAGCCCGAGTGACTCGGCGAGCGGGTCGGGCCGTACGCCCACGCACCACACCAGGGTGCGCGTGTCCACGAATTCGCCGTCGGTCAGCAGCACCCCGTCGTGCGTGGCCTCCTTGACGGAGGTGCCCATGCGGACGTCGACGCCGCGCTGCCGCAGCACCCGGTCGGCCGTGCGGGACAGTTTCTCGTCCAGCTCGGGCAGCACGCGCTCGGCGACGTCCAGCAGCATCCAGCGGGGCCGCATGCCCTGCCGCAGCGGGTGCTTGCGGACCTGTGCGTCGGTGAACAGCTGTCCGTGCGCGGCGACCTCGGTGCCGGTGTACCCGGCGCCGACCACCACGAAGGTGCACCGGGCGGCGCAGGTCTTCGGGTCGGCGGCGGAGGCGGCCAGTTCGACCTGCCGGGTCACGTGGTCGCGCAGGTACCGCGCCTCGGGCAGGCCGCGGAAGCCGTGCGCGTGCTCCGCGACGCCGGGGATGGGCAGCAGCTTGTTGACGCTGCCGGCGGCGAGCACGAGCCGGTCGAAGGGCAGGGTGCCGTCCTCGCCCTCGGGGCCGGTGTAGTGCACGGTCTGCCCGTCGAGGTCGACGCGGTCGGCCTGCCCGAGCACCAGCCGGACGTGCGGCAGGGTGCCCGAGAGGGACACGGTGACCCGCCGCGGTTCCAGGACCCCGGCGGCGACCTGGGGCAGCAGAGGCAGGTACAGGAAGTAGTCGGTCGGGTTCAGCAGGGTGATGTCGGCGCGGTTCCGGGTCAACCGGGACAGGATGCGGGCCGTACGGTACCCGGCGAAACCGGCTCCGACGATCACGATGCGGGGTCGACTCACGCTTCGCCTCCGGGGCTGTCGCGTACCTCGGGAACTTTCCGCGTCCCCCTGGCCGGTGCGGCCAAACGTCGCCCGCCACCACGACCGGACGCCGCCCGCCACCCCGACCGGCCGGTTTCCCGGACCTCCCCCGGGTACTCGGACGCCCGAACCCCACCCCCCGCGCCGGGCCCCCGGCCCTGGCAGGGGGAGCCCGTCGTCGCGGAGGCGCACCCCATGCCCGAATTCGGCTACTTCCTCTCGTGCGAGCAGTACGGTCCCAGCGAGCTGATCGAGCAGGCCCGGATGGCCGAGCAGGCCGGTTTCCAGGCGCTGTGGATCTCGGACCACTACCACCCCTGGAACGACGAGCAGGGCCAGAGCCCGTTCGTGTGGTCGGTGATCGGCGCGCTGTCGGAGGCGGTGTCCCTGCCGGTCGAGACGGCCGTGACCTGCCCGACCGTGCGGATGCACCCGGCGGTCGTCGCGCAGGCCGCGGCGACGAGCGCGGTGATGACGAACGGCCGGTTCCGGCTGGGCGTCGGCACCGGCGAGGCCCTCAACGAGCACATCCTCGGCGACGCCTGGCCACCCGCGCACGTGCGGCTGGAGATGCTGGAGGAGGCGATCCAGGTGATGCGCCGGCTGTTCACGGGCGAGGAGGTCAACCACCACGGCACGCACTACACCGTGGAGAACGCCCGCCTCTACACGGTGCCCGACGAGCCCGTCCCGGTCGACATCTCCGGATTCGGCCCCGCGGCGACGAAGCTGGCGGCCCGGGTCGGCGACGGCTACATCACGATGATGCCGGACGCGACGATGGTGGAGCAGTACCGCAAGGGCGGAGGCGGCGGCAAGCCCGTCAGCGGCGGCACCAAGGTCTGCTACGACACGGACCGCGACGAGGCCGTACGCACCGTGCACCGCCTGTGGGCGAACGAGCTGCTGCCCGGCGAGCTGGGCCAGGTGCTGCCCTCGCCCAAGCACTTCGAGCAGGCGCAGTCGCTGGTCACCGAGGACATGGTGCGCGACAGCCGGGTGTGCGGCGACGACGTGGACGAGCACGTGGCGCATCTGCGGCAGTTCGCCGACGCGGGCTTCGACCGGATCTACGTCAACCAGATCGGCCCCGACCTGCGCGGCTTCTTCGACTTCTACCGCACGAAGGTGCTGCCGCAACTGCAGCGGGACTCCTGACTTGAAACGGGGGCGAGGATGAAACTGCGCCGACCGGCGGTGTCCGTCTACACGGTGCCGACCGACGCCCCGGAGGCCGACGCCACGCTGACCTGGGACACCACGACCGTGGTCGTCGCCGAGGTGTCGGCGGGCGACGCCACCGGCACGGGCTGGACGTACGGCCCGGCAGCGGTCGGCGACTTCCTGTCCGAGTGCCTGGCCCCGCTCGTCGAGGGCCGCAGCGCCCTGGACGTCCCGGCCGCGCACGAGGCGATGTGCCGGGCCGTGCGCAACGCGGGCCGGCCCGGTATCGCCGCCGCCGCGATCTCGGCGCTGGACATCGCCCTGTGGGACCTCAAGGCCCGGCTGCTGGAACTGCCCCTGGTGCGGCTGCTGGGCGCCTGCCACGAGCGGGTCCCGGTGTACGGCAGCGGCGGCTTCACGACGTACCACGACAAGCATCTGGCGGCCCAGCTGAACGGCTGGGTGCACGGGCAGCACATCCCGCGCGTCAAGATCAAGATCGGTGGCGGCCGGGGGCGGGAGGTGACGCGCGACCTGGCACGGGTGCGCGCAGCACGCCACGTCATCGGCGAGGACGCGCAGCTGTACGTCGACGCCAACGGCGCGTACACCCGCAAGCAGGCGGTCAGGGTGGGCCTGGCGCTCGCCGACCACGGGGTCGGCTGGTTCGAGGAGCCGGTGCCGTCGGACGACCTGACGGGGCTGCGGCTGGTCCGGGACGCGCTGGTGTGCGACGTGACGGCCGGTGAGTACGGCTACGACCTGCCGTACTTCGCGCGCCTGATCACGGCCGGCGCGGTGGACTGCCTCCAGATCGACGCGACGCGCTGCGGCGGGCCGACGGAGTTCCTGCGGGCGGCGGCGCTGGCCCAGGCGCACGGGCTGGAGGTGTCCACGCACTGCGCCCCGCACGTGCACGCCGCCCTCGTCGCCGCGATTCCCAACCTGCGGCACGTCGAGTGGTTCCACGACCACGTCCGCGTCGAGGACATGTTCTTCGACGGCGCCCTGGACCCCACGGGTGGCACGGTCGCCCCGACGGCGGGCCTGGGCCACGGGCTGACCCTGCGGGCGGAGGAGATCGCCGAGTTCCGGGTGGCCTGACGGCCCGCGCGCCTGCCCGCCCTGCCTTCGCGGGTCGGCCGGGCACTGAACCGGGGCGGATCGCCGGGGACCCAGTCCTGCCGGTCGGCCTACCGCCCCCGCCGGCGCAGCGTCCAGCACCCCGGCGCCCAACCGGTTCCGGTTCCGCGACAGCCGGCCCTGGGCGCTCATACCGGCCGCCTCGGCGTCGAAACGGCCCTGGGGCGCCGTAGTCGTGGAGTCGTGGCCGTGCGGCCCGTCTGCAAACGCCCACAAGTTGCCGGGCCCGCCGTGTTCACCCTCGTCCTGCTGGGCGTCGCACGCGGTCCGCGCCAGACAGCGGTCCAGCAGCCCGGGCGCGACGGCGTGGGCGAGCAGCGCCGCCACGGTGGCCCCGCCCACCCAGTACTCCCGGCGCCGCGCGTGCCCCGCGGCGTGCACGATGGCGCGGGCCCCGACCTCCGGCTGATGCACCGGGGCCACGGGGCGCGCCCGGCCGGGCATCCGGCTCAATAACCAGTCGAACTACGGAGTGTTGACGGCCGGAAGCTGCACCACCGTGGTGCGTACGCCGCTGCCCGCGTGCCCCCGGGCGGCGAAGACGACGGCGGCGGCGCGCCCCACGCCGCCGCCTGCTTCGGTCACCACGATGGCCCTGCCCCGCCGTCCGGGCAGCGCCTCGCGGTCGGCGCACCGCCGGTCAGGCCCGGTGGTGCGGCTGTTCGGGTCCGTCGCCGGGGCGGGGCGCCGGGGCGGCGCCGTGACCGCCGGGTGCGGCGGTCGGCGGATACGGCGTGCCGGCCGCGGTCGGCGGGACCGCCGGCGGCACGGAGGGCGGCGGCCCGGACGCGCCCGGGTGGGACGCGGACGGGTGGGAGGCGGACGGCCGCGCGGCGCCGCGCAGCACGTAGGCGACGACGGCCAGGATCGCCGCCGTGATCAGTGCCGCGGCCCAGTCCGGCAGGACGAGCGCGAGGGCGAGGCCCACGGCGAGCGCGACGGCCGCGCCCGCGTACAGGGCGACGGCGCCGGACGCGGCGTAGAGCGCCGCCTTGCGGCGCTGCCTGCGGGTCTGCTCGCGCAGTTCGTCGCGGATGGTCTCCCGCGCGACCTGCGTCAGCTCGTCGACCAGGTGCCTGTCCAAATGCTCGAGACGATCCAAGCGATTCATGGCCGCCGGGTACCCGTACACCCGTACGGTTAACGCCGCCCGCACCCGGCCCCTGCCGGGAGGCCATGGAGGTTGACGGGGATCGTGTGAAACGATCACCGCGCCCGGCCGCCCCCAACTAGGCTCTCCCCATGGACATTCTGGGAGCCACGCTGCGCGTTTGCGTCGACGACCTGGAGACCGCGGTCCCCTTCTACGAACGCCTCGCGGGCGGCACGGCGCTCCGCTTCGAGCGCGGCGGCGTACAGGTGGCGGCGGTCGGCTGCTTTCTGCTGATGAGCGGCCCTCAAGAGGAACTCGACGTGCTGCGCAAGGTGGCGGCGACCATCGCCGTCACGGACGTCGACGAGGCGCGCCAGGTGCTCAGCGACCTGGGCGCCCACATCGTCGCGGGCCCGGTGGCCACACCCGCGGGCCGCAACCTCATCGCCATGCACCCGGACGGCGCGGTCTACGAGTACGCGGACCGCCGCCAGTAGGGACCGGCCGCCCCCTCACCGGGCCGGATCGGGCCGCATCCGGAAGTCGTACCGGGCGGGCAGCGGTGCGCCGTCGCCGATGTCCGCCCACAACCGGCCGATGTCGTCCGCCCCTTCACGCAGGTCGGCGACCTCGAAGCCCGCCTCGAACACGGCGCGGGCCTGTTCGCGCCGCCCCTCGGCGAGCAGCAGCCCCGCCTCGATGAGCCGGAACCGGCCGCGTGCCCGCGTCGCCCGGTCCAGCCGCCGCCACACGGCCCGCGCGTCGGCGGTCCGCCCGGCGGCGAGCAGCGCCTCGATCGCGTCGCGGCCCAGCGCGGCCGTGGCCGCCACCCACCGCTCGTGGACGTCGCCGCCGACCTCGCCCCGTTCCCGGCACAGGTCGTCGAAGGCCTCGGCGTACCGGTCGGCGGCCCGCTCGGGGTTGCCGCCCTCCTGGTCGGCGACGGCGAGGCAGCGCAGCATCGGCCACACCGCGGGCGCGTGCCGCAGCCCGCGTTCCCAGCTGCGCTCGGCCTGCGCCCGGTCGCCGGCGTGCCACTGGACGACGCCGAGGTGGTACTCGGTGTGCGGGGTGGCGGGCGCGGTCTCCAGCATGTCCCGCCAGTGCCGGGCGACGAGCGTCTGCCCGGGCGGCTCGGCCCGGTCGGGCTCGGGCACGGACCCGGCGCGCAGCAGGTGCAGCCAGGGTTCCTGGGCGGCGCCGAGGGTGCTCTCCTCGAAGGGCGTGCCGGGCAGTTTCCAGTCGGCGCGCAGCACTTCGAGGGCTCCCCAGCCGGAGCCGGTGGCGAGCGTCTCGCCGGGCGGGGTGTCGGCGTGGGGCAGCCAGGCGGCGTACGCGGCGTCGACCTCGGCGCGCGGCAGCGCCGCTTCCAGCCGGGTCTCGGCCTCGTTCAGCGCGGAGTGCCACTCCCCCGCGGGCGGCGCGTCGAGCGGCCCGTAGGCCTCCAGCCAGGACACCTCGCTCTCCGCGTCCAGCGGTACGTGTTCCAGCTGGGTGCGGGCGAGTCCGGCCTGGATCTCGCAGTAGCCGCCGGTGCCCGGTTCGGTGAGCCACTCCTGCCAGCGCCGCCCGCCGGGGCCGGTGCCCCAGACGAACAGCTTCCGGCCGCGCAGCACGTCCGTCGAGGTCTGCACCAGCCCGTGCCCGTCCTCGTCGAGGGCGGCGATCCAGCGGCGCCGGCCGTCCGGCACCTCGTAGAAGTAGTCCGCGGCATACGTGCTGTTCCTCGGGTACGTGCGGTCGATGCCGTCGGACACCGGGACCGGCACCTCGCGCAGCCGGCGTTCGTAGCCGAAGTGCCAGGCGGTGTCGGCGGGGGCGAGCACCCGGCGGTCCTCGGGCACGGCGGTGTTGGACCACCAGTACAGGGGCGCGGGCCGCTCGTGGGGGTTGCGGACGCGGACGCCGGCGTACAGGAAGTCGGAGCCGTCGGGCAGCCACAGGTCGACCTGGAAGGGCAGGTCGCGCAGTCGTTCCCACTCCCACAGGCGCAGCATGTCCGTGCCGTCGGGCGCGGGGACGCGGGCGGCGTGCAGGGGCGAGCAGGACAGGGTGGTGTGGCCGGTGGCGCCGATGTTCCATTCGACGCCACCGGAGTACCAGGCGCCGTTGAGGGCGAAGTTCGCGGGCTGGAACACCGGGTTGCGGTAGAGGAGTTCGCGGCCGGTGGGCTTGTGGAAGAGGGAGGCGATCCGGCCGCCGAGGCCGGGCAGCACGGTGGCCCTCAGCCGGTCGTTCTCGAGGACGAGGGCGTCGATGCCGCGTGGTCCACGGGCGCGGTCGTAGCCGTCGCGGAGGGGTTCGGGCAGCAGGCTGCGCAGCGGCTCGTGGCCGACCTGCCGGGCCATGTCGCGCGGCATGCCCTCCTTGTCGCGGTCCTCGATGCGGTGCGTCTCGTCGAGGGGCCGCAGTGGCGGCAGCGGGTTGTCGGGGCCCAGCGGCGCGGCGGGCAGGGTCAGGACCTCGCGTCGGATCGTCGTCACGATCACCATGGAAGCCGCTGGCGGGTGCGCTGAACAGGGGCGCTACAAGTCAGGTTTGTTCGCGGCCGGTCGTCTCACGTGCCGTTGACCGTCTCGGCGGTGATCGCCCAGCGTTCGTGGTCGCGCCAGGCGCCGTCCACGAAGAGCATCTTCGGGGAGAAGCCCTCCAGCCGGAATCCGCAGGCGGTGGCCAGCGCGATCGAGGCGGCGTTGCGGGGCTGGACGTTGATTTCCAGCCGGTGCAGCCCCATCGGGCCGCACGCGTGCCGCACCACCAGGTTCAGCCCCTCCTTCATCAGCCCCCGCCCGGCCGCGTGCGCGAAGGCGCCGTAGCCGAGGGCACCGCTGAGGAAGGCGCCCCGCACGATGTTGTTGACCGTGACGAACCCGGCGATGCCGCCGCCGTCCCGCTCGCACACCAGGAACCCGGCCCGCGTCGGGTCTTCGATCAGCCTCCCCGCGTACGCCCTGTACGCGTCCGCGCTGTCCGGCGGGAACAGCCACGGCCGGTGCAGTTGCCTGCTCTCCCGGACCCGCGCGGTGAACTCGGCGCCGTCCTCGTAGGTGAAGGGGCGGATGCCGACCCGTGGGCCGGTGGCGAGGTGGCGGGAGTCGTCGTGCGGCACCCCGCCACCCTACGGCTCGGCTGCCCCGCCGCTCAGGGGGTCGCGCCGGCCACCGGCAGCCGCAGCACCCCGGTGTCGTCCGGCGCGGCGGCCACCGTCACCGGCTTGATGCCGCGGTTGCCGCCGTAGGCGCCGTCGCTGGCCGCGATCACGAACCGCAGCCGGTGGCCCTTCTCGTAGCGGTGCACGATCCCGGGCAGGGTGACGGTGAAGCTCTCCGTCACGTCGGGCACCCTGACCGGCGCGACCAGCCGGTGCACCAGCGTGCGCGTGCCGTCGGGCGCCACGTCGTACAGCTTGGCGAACAGCACCAGCCGGTCGGCGTGATCACCGGAGTCCTGGGTCCGCGCGGCCCGCGGCGAGACCACCTTCAGCCGGGCCGTGGGGGCGCCCACGACGTCGAGAGCGCGCTTCAGCGGCGCGCTGGACCAGGCCAGATGGGTGCCCCGGGCGTCGTACGGCTTCCGGTCCGGCAGTCCGGTGATCCCGGCCAGTGAGTTCTCCGAGTGGCTGGTCGCCACCGGGGCGTTGGTGTAGGTGCGGGTGCCGCGCGTCACCTCGGCGCGGCTGCCGACGAGTGTGCCGTCGCCGGACAGGTACAGCGTGCGGCTCGGGGCGGGCAGCCGGCCGGCGGTGGCGTAGCTGCGGGCGGGGTCGGTGATCCAGTCGCGGTGGTAGGCGAAGGCGGGGCCGGTGTCGACATCGCGCAGCCGCAGGTACCGGTCGAACCAGCCGAGGATGCGGCGGCCGACGTAGCTGGTCTCCAGGTTGCCCCGGGCGATGTTGAGTTCGCCGGTGGCGGGGTCGGTGAGGCCGCCGCTGTGGCCCCAGGACTGCCAGATCATCTTGGTGGGCGTGCCCTGCGCTGTGAGCGTCCGGTACGTCGCCGTCGCCTCGTTGAGGTTGAACAGCGTGTCCGCCTGCCCCTGGACGAGCAGCGTGGGCGCCTTCACCCGGCTCAGGTACGACACCGGCGACACGCTGCGCGCGTAGGCGAGCATGTCCTTCGTCTCGCCGACCGGGAAGCGCCCCAAGTTGAGGGTGCGGATCGTCTCGCAGGCCGGGGTGACGAAGTGCAGGCAGGCGACCGCGTTGATGCGCGACGGGTCCAGGCTGGGCTCCAGCAGCGGCTGGCCCTCGCCCATGAGGTAGAAGGCGTTGGCCCACTGCCATTTGAAGGCGCCCGGCACGTCCTCGCCGCCCACGGCGTTGTTCGGGACGAGCGAGTACGCCAGGTCGTGCCAGGTGATCATGGGGACGAGGGCGTCGACGCGCCGGTCGACGGCGGCGGTCGCGAGCTGCACGGCGCCGCCGTAGGAGCCGCCGATCATGCCGACGCGCGGGTCGCCGGGCCGGTCCTGGGTGACGAAGTCGGCCCGGGTGCCGTCGTCAGCGGCGCGCCCGCCGCCGAGGAAGTCGACCAGCCGTGAGGCGGCCACGCCGTCGATCGCCGGATCGTCCAGGGAGATGAGGCAGCCGCTGCGGCCGAAGCCGAGCCCGGAATACACCAGGGAGACGTAGCCGCGCTGGGCGAAGGCCTTGCCGATGGCGTCCGTCGAGCCGTCGGACTTGCTGCCGCCGAAGCCGTTCGTGGCGAGGACGGCGGGCGCCGGACGGTCCCGGTCCACCCCGGCGGGCCGGTAGAGGTCGGCGTCGATGGCACAGCTGCGGCCGCCCGCCTGAACGGTGAACCTCAGGGCGGTGACGGAGTACTGACCGCTCGCCCCGGCGGGCGCGGCCTGCGCCAGCGGCGCGGTGAGCGCGACGCCGAGGGCGAACGCGAGGGCGGCACGGAATCTGGGCACACGACGGGACACGGAGACCTCCACGATGAGGCGCGCTGGGGACTGCCCTGCATACCGACCAGTAAGTACTGGCCGCAGCCATGCTGTGACACGTGTCAGGCAAGGTCAATCACCGTTGCGGGGGTTTCGTGACGGAGATTCACGGCGGATGCGCCCGGGGCGTCGGGGCGGACGCGCCAGTACGTCGGTGCGGACGTGCCCGGTGCGAGGGTGCGCGCGCCAGGTACGTCAGGGCAGACGCGGCCGGTGCGGGGGGCGCCGCCGCGCCGGGACGCCCCCGGGTGTCAGCGCAGGGCGGGCTCCTCCAGCGTCAACGCCCCCGCGTCCGCGTCGAGTTCCGCCCTCACCCCGAAGGGAACGGTCAGCGCTCCGTCGCAGTGCCCGAACCCGGCGTTCTCCGCCACGGGCACCCCGAGGCCGCCGAGCCGGTCGGCGAACAGCGCGCGCACCTCGCCGTACGCGCCGCAGTCCACCCACGAGCCGAGCAGCACCCCGCGCACCCCGTCCAGCCATCCCGCGCGCAGAAGCTGCGTCAGACAGCGGTCCAGCCGGTACGTCTCCTCGCCTATGTCCTCCAGGCAGAGCAGCCCGCCGCGCGCCGAGGGCCTCACGTGCGGGATGCCCAGTTCCGCGGCGAGCAGCGACAGGCATCCGCCGAGCGTGACGCCGCGCGCCCGTCCTGGCACCAGGGCGCCGCCGCCGGAGGTGAGGGTGGTGACCGTCTCCGGCGCGAACAGGGTGGCTCTGAGATGTTCCTGCGCCCGCGCGTTCTTCAAGAAGTCGAGGCCCGCCGCCATCGGCCCGTGCAGGGTGACGAGCCCGAGGCGGACCGCGAACGCCTCGTGCAGTGCGGTGATGTCGCTGAAGCCGACGAACACCTTCGGCCCGGCCGCCCGCATCGCCTCCCAGTCGAGCAGGTCGGCCACGCGCTGCGCCCCGTATCCGCCGCGGGCGCACAGCACCGCGTCGACGGACGGATCGCACCAGGCGGCCTGGAGGTCGGCGGCGCGGTCGGCGTCCGTGCCCGCCAGGTACGCGAACGTGCCGTGCCGGTCGAGCACATGGGGTGCCACGACCGGGTCGAGGTCCCAGCCGCGCAGCACGTCGAGTCCGGCCTGGAGCCGCTCCTCGGGCACGGGCCCGCTGGGCGCGACGACGGCCACGCGCGCGCCGGGAGCCAGCCGGGGCGGCCGGAGGAGCGGTTTCACGGGGTCAGCTCCAGCGTCGGCACACCGCTCGCCTTCAGCCCGAACACCTGCGCGTACAGGGAGAGCTCGGCCTCCAGGGCGCGCACCAGGGTGTCCGCGCGCCGGAAGCCGTGCCCCTCCCCCTCGAAGGTGAGGTAGGCGTGCGGCACGCCCCGGCCCCGCATGCGGGCGAGGAACCGCTCGCACTGCACGGGCGGGCAGATCACGTCGTCCAGGCCCTGGAGCAGCAGGAAGGGCGCGGTGACGCGGTCGGCGTGCGTGGCGGGCGACCGCTGTGCGTACCGCTCGGGGACCTCGGCGCAGGGCCCGACCAGCGTCTCCAGGTACCGCGACTCGAAGTCGTGGGTCTCCTCCGTGCCCCAGCAGGTCAGGTCGAGGACGGGATAGAGGATCGTGCCGCAGGCGTAGACGTCGGTGGTGGCCAGGGAGGCGGCCGTGGTCCAGCCGCCGGCGCTGCCGCCGCGGATCGCGAGCCGGGCCCGGTCGGCGGTGCCCTCGTCGGCGAGGGCACGGGCGACGGCGGCGCAGTCCTCGACGTCGACGACGCCCCACTGCTCGCGCAGCCGGTTGCGGTACTCCCGGCCGTGCCCGGTGGAGCCGCCGTAGTTGACCTCGGCGACGCCGATGCCCCGCGAGGTGAAGTAGGCGATCTCCAGGTCGAGCACGAGCGGTGAGCGGCTGGTGGGCCCGCCGTGCGCCCACACGACGTACGGCGGCCGTTCGCCCTCGGGCGCCGCGCAGCCGGGGTGGTGCGGCGGGTAGAGGTGGGCGTGGATCTCCCGGCCGCCGGGGCCGGTGAAGGTGCGGGTCCGCGGCTCCGGGTAGTAGGCGGGGTCGACCGGGTCGTGGTGCTCGGCGCCGATCACGCGGGTGCGGCCGGTGCGGGTGTCGAGCTCGACGACCTCGTACCCGGTGCGCGGGCCCGCGGCGACGGTGACGACGCGCTCGGCGTCGGCCGCGAGCGTGGGCGCGAACTCCGTCCAGGGCCCGGCCGCGTCGCACAGGGCGCCCGTCTCGGGGTCGAGGACGCCGAGCGCGGTGGTGCCCCGGCCGTGCACGACGGCGATCAGGCCGCCCTCCAGCGGCGCGAACCAGCGCAGGCCGAGTTTCCACAGCGGCCCGCCGAACTCCTCCTCGCGCGGGCACAGCGGCGTGCCGTCGCGGTAGAGGTTCCACCAGCCGGTGCGGTCGCTCGCGTACAGCAGCGAGCCGTCGGCTCCCCAGTCGGCCTGCGCGATCGACTCCTCGGGGCCTCCGGCAACGGTGCTCGCCGGCCCGAACGCCCCGTCGGGGCGGACGTCGGCGACGAGCAGTTCGGTGCCGTCCCAGGGCATGCGCGGATGGTCCCAGGCGAGCCAGGCCGCGCGCCGCCCGTCCGGTGAGATCCTCGGGCCGCTGACGAACCGGTGGGCGCCGTCGGTGAGTTCGCGCACGGCCTCCCGGTCCCCTGCCGCCGAGCCGTCCAGCGGCACCGCGGCCAGGACTCGGCGCACGTCGGTGGGTGCCTCGCCGGTGAACTCCTCCAGCACACACCACACTTCGCCGCGCTCCGGGCGGATCAGCGGCTCCGCCCAGCGCAGCCCGCCGCCCACCGCCGACACGGGCGTCAGCGGACGCGGCTCGCCGCCCGGCTCGTACCGGTACAGCCGCTGGTCGGCGAAGTTCACGAACACCACGAGCGGGCCGTCGGCCCCGGGCCGCGCGGCCCACGGGTGGCCGCCGTACTCGATGACGCGGCTGCGCACGTTCCACGGTGCGGGCAGCAGCGACTCCTCCGTGCCGTCGGCGGTCCGGCGCACCAGGGCGCGCCGGCCGCCCTCGGCCGGTCGTGGCGCGGTCCACCACACTTCGTCGCCGACGAAGCCCACGTACTCGGGCCGCCCGTCGTGCTCGGCGGCGAGCGCCGCGTCGACCGGCGAGGGCCACGCACCGTACGGCAGGGTCTGCACGTTCTCCCCCAATTCCCCGCTCCTTGGGATTTCTCTAGGCCGACCGCAGGAAGCGGTCGAGGACACGGACTCCGAAGTGCAGGGCCCCCACCGGGACGCACTCGTCGACGCCGTGGAAGAGGGCCTGGTAGTCGAAGCCCTCGGGCAGCTTCAGCGGCGTGAAGCCGTAGCCGGTGATGCCGAGCCGCGAGAACTGCTTGGCGTCGGTGCCGCCGGACATGCAGAACGGCACCACGTGCCCTTCCGGCGCGAACTCCTCCACGGCGGCCCGCATCCCGGCGAACGTCGGCGAGTCGACCGGCGCCTGGAGCGCCACCTCCCGGTGGTGGAACTCCCAGTCGACGTCCGGCCCGGTGAGCAGGTCGAGCGTGGCCCGGAACTCGTCCTCGGCGCCGGGCAGGAACCGTCCGTCCACATGCGCGACGGCCTCGCCCGGGATCACGTTGACCTTGTAGCCGGCGCTCAGCATGGTCGGGTTGGCGCTGTTGCGGACGGTGGCCTCGACCAGCTTCGCGGCGGGCCCGAGCTTGCCGAGCAGTCCGTCGACGTCGTCCAGGCGGGTCTCTATGCCGTACAGCGCGGCCAGTTCGGTGAGGGCGGCCCGTACGGTCGGGGTCAGCCGCGTCGGCCATTCGTGTTCGCTGATGCGGGCGATCGCCGCCGCGAGCCGCGACACCGCGTTCTCCCCGTTCACCTTGGAGCCGTGTCCGGCGCGCCCGCGCGCGGTCAGCTTCAGCCAGCCCGTGCCGCGCTCACCCGCGGCGATCGGGTAGATCTGGCGGCCGTCGCCGTCGTGGAAGGTGTAAGCCCCGGATTCGCTGACGCCTTCCGTGCAGCCCTCGAACAGGTCGGCGTGCCGGCCGACGAGGTATCCGGCGCCGTCGGCGGCGCTGTCCTCCTCGTCCGCGGTGAACGCGATCACGACGTCCCGCCGGGGGCGCACGCCCTGCCGTTCCCAGGCGCGCACGACGGCGAGGATCATCGCGTCCATGTTCTTCATGTCGACGGCGCCGCGCCCCCACACGACCCCGTCGCGGACCTCCCCGGAGAAGGGGTGGACGCTCCAGTCCTCGGCCTGGGCGGGCACGACGTCCAGGTGACCGTGCAGCAGCAGGGCGTCGGCGGTCGGGTCGGTGCCCTCGACGCGCGCGACGACGTTCGTCCGGCCGGGGGTGCGCTCCAGCAGAAGCGGCTCCAGACCTGCCTCGGCGAGCCGGGCGGCGGCGTACTCGGCGGCGGGGCGCTCACGGCAGTCACCGCCGCCCCGGTTGGTGGTGTCGATGCGGATGAGGTCGGACGTGAACGTCACGACCTCGTCCAGTGCCTGCGGGTCAGCCATACTGCTCCTCCACCGCGGCCGAGACGATCGTCGTGACGGCCTTGAACGTGCGGATGCCCTCGTACATGGTGTCGTGGGTGTAGGCGACCTTCCGCTCGGCGATCCGGGCCACGCCCGGCACGACGGTGGCGGCCATCGCCAGATGTTCCGCGTCGAATTCCAGCGCGATCGTGAACGGTCCCTCGCTGGCTGGCTCGTGACGCACCGCCAGGGACGCCGCCTCCTTGGCGGCGGCGCGGATGTCGGCCGCGGTTCTCGCCGGGGTCCGGCACACGGCCGCGTACCGCGACACGTGGTCTTTGACGGCGACCTTCAGCGCCTGCGGCGCGTACCCGAGCGCGTCCTCGCAGGCCACGTCGTCACCGGTGACGAGGACGACCGGCACCCCGAACTCGGCGACCACGTGCGCGTTGAGCAGCCCCTCGCTCGCCCGGCGGTCGTTCAGCCACACGCCCGTGATGGAGTTGGCGAGGTAGGTGTGGGCGAGGACGCCTTCCATGCCCGCGCCCGCGTGATAGCCGACGAAGGCGATGCCGTCCACGTCGCCGTGCTGCACGCCCTCGACCATGGACAGGGACTTGTGGCGTCCGGTGAGCATCTCGGCGCGCTCGTCGAGCTGTTCCAGCAGGAGGTTGCGCATGGTCCAGTGCGCCTCGTTGATCAGCACCTCGTCGGCGCCGCCGTCCAGGAAGCCCAGCACTGCGGCGTTGACGTCCGAGGTGAACAGCGAACGGCACCGCTCCCACTGCGGGGTCCCCGGCAGCACGTCGGCGGGCCAGGTCACGCCGGTGGCGCCCTCCATGTCGGCGCTGATGAGGATCTTCATGCCGCCTCACGCTACGGGTCACGGCGAATCCCTGCCAGGCCTGTGGAAAACTCTCACCGGCCCAGACCAATGGCGGACCGCGGTGCAGCGGCCACGGCCCGGTGCCGGCAGGTCAGCGGGCTCGGGTCGCCCCGTGGCGGTGGTCGGCGGGGAGTCGCGGGCACTGTGCCGCGGCAGGTCGGCGGGCCGGTTTCACCTGCTGGTGCGGCCGGTCACCAGCCAGCGCGACGGCAGTGCGATGCGGGTGCCGTCGGGGCCGTACTCGGTCGTGGTCAGGGGCAGTTCCCCGTGGGCCAGGACCGTCAGGCCGGCCGAGCCGAGGAACTCCGGCACCGCCTCGCCGGCGACCTCGCCGGGCGCGAGGCCGTGCCGGAAGACGGGCACGAGCTTCGGCGGCGGCCCCTCCGGTCCCTGGACCAGGTCCAGCAGGACGGCCTTGGCGGCCTGGGAGGGCTCGACGAGGAACGCCCGCCCGCGCTCCCCGAGCAGCGCGGCGAGGCCGTCCACCAGGGGCTGCCGGTCGTCGGGCTCGCTCTGGTGCAGAACACCCCGCATGTAGACGTTGACGTCGCCGAACTCGGCGTGCAGCGAGTCCACCTCGGTCTTCTCGGCGGCGTCCACCACCCGGTAGGACGCCAGCCCGGCGGGATCGGCGCGCCGGGCGTGCTCGATGGCCGCGGTGGACAGGTCGACGCCGACGACCCTCGGGAAACGGTCGGCGAGGAAACGGGTCTGGGTGCCGTTGCCGCAGCCGAGGTCCACCATCGGCAGGGCGGGGTCGGACAGGTACGGCTCGAACAGGGCCAGGTGCAGGGCCGAGGTCAGGGCCGGTGCGGCGTCCCAGATCACGGCGCCCTGCTCATCGGGCGCCTCGCTCCAGAAGTTCTCCCAGGCCCGGCGGTACCGACTGGTCACGCTCATGCACAACTCCCCAGGGTGCGACGGCGACCCGACGGAGTGACGGGCCAGTACGGTCTATCGCGCGCCGGTCACCGCTACAAGCACCCGGCGCATTCCCTCACGGTTCCTGCGACGCCGGCACGCGCCGCCGTGAGCCGCTGTGAGCCACCGTGCGCCCCAACCGCCGCCCGCGCTCCGTTCGCCCCTCGGAGGCTCGGAACCCTCCCCGGCGCCACCGACGTGCGAGCCCGCCCTGCCCGGTCCCGCAGGGCCACCTCCTCAGTCCTCGTGCCCCAACTGGAGGTCACGCTCGGTGCGTCCGCCACCGGCCACCTGGAGGACGGTCGCCACCGGCGGATACCCCGCCGCGATGACGGTGTACTCGCCGGACGACAGGTCGACGAACCGGAACGTACCGTCGGGCCCGGTGGTGAGGGTGTCCACCACATTGCCCGCCGCGTCGAGCAGCGTCACGCGCGCGTCCTCGACGGGCCGCCCGGCGCTCGCGCGCACGGTGCCGCGCAGGACGGCCCCGCCGGCCAGTTCGACGTCCTGGCGGGTCTCCCGGGCGGCCTGCACGGTGACGGCCAGCGCGGCCGGACGGAAGGCGGGCGCGCTCGCGGCGAGGGTGTACTCGCCGGCCACCAGCTCGGTGATGACGTAGCCGCCCTCGCGTCCGCTGCGGGTGCTCGCGACGACCTCGCCGTGCACGTTGGTGAGGGTGACGGCCGCGTCCCGCACGGGCGTGCCGTCGGCGGTGACCACGATGCCGGCGAGGCGTCCGGCGCCGCCGAGCACGACGTCGAGTTCGACGGGCCGCTCGCCGACGGTCACGGAGACGGCCTGCGGCTGGTGGCCGCCCGCCGCGGCGATCAGGACGTACGCCCCGGAGCCGGGCACGGCCAGCGCATACCGGCCGTCGTCGCCGCTGGCGCCCCGCCCGACCTGCTGCCCGGAGACGTTGATGAGGGTGAGCGCGGCGCGCGGTACGGCGGTGCCGTCGGGGTGCTGCACGGCGCCGCACACGGGGATGCCGCCGCTGTGGCACGAACGGGCCTGGGGGACGCCGGTGCTGTTCAGCTGTGCGGTCGCGGGGTCGGGGCCCTGGGTGTTGGCCGCTGCGGTGTTCAACAGGGGGGTCTCCTTGAGGAAGAAGGCGATGAGCAGGCCCAGGACGAGCACCGGCACGAGGTAGAGGAAGATCCGGGGCATGGCGTCGGCGTAGGCCCGGATGTAGCCGTCGCGCAGCGCCGGGGGCAGTGCGTGGACGACCTGCGGGGTGATGGACTCGGGGTCGGGCAGGACGACGCCCGCACGCGGGGGGACCCGTTCTCGCAGCGCGTCGGTGAGCCGGTCGGTGAAGAGGGTGCCGAAGACGGCGGCGCCCACGCTCCCGCCGATCTGCCGGAAGTAGTTGTTGGCGCTGGTGGCGGTGCCGAGGTCGGCGGGGCGCACGGAGTTCTGCACGGCGAGGATCAGGACGGGCATCACCATGCCGATGCCGGCGCCGAGGACGAACATCCAGACGCTGTAGTGCAGCCGGGGCGTGTCCACCTCCAGGCGGGACAGCAGCGACATGCCGGCGACGGACAGGGCGCCGCCGAGGATCGGGTAGACGCGGTACTTGCCGGTGTGGCTGATGAGCTGTCCGGACAGGATCGAGGCGACGACGATGCCGCCCGTCATGGGCAGCATCAGCAGCCCGGACTCGGTGGCGGACGCCCCGTCGACCATCTGCAGGAAGGTCGGCAGATAGCTGGCGGCGCCGAACAGCGCGACGCCGACGACGAGGCCGATCAGCCCGGTGATGTTGAAGACGGAGTCCTTGAACAGCCGCAGCGGCATGAGGGGTTCCGCGGCGAAGCGCTCGGCGACGAGGAACAGGACGGTGGCGGCGACGGCGCCCGCGCCGAGGCCGAGGACGACGTTCGAGCCCCACGCGTACTCGGTGCCGCCCCAGCTGGTGAGCAGTACCAGGCAGGTGGAGGCGGCGGCCAGCAGCAGGGTGCCGAGGACGTCGAAGCGGGGTTTGGCCGTGGGTTTCGGCAGTTTCAGGACGACGGCGACGACGGCCATGGTGAGCAGGCCGAAGGGGACGTTGATGTAGAAGCACCAGCGCCAGGAGAGGTGGTCCGTGAAGTAGCCGCCGAGCAGTGGCCCCGCGACGGACGCGAGGCCGAACGCGGCGCCGATCAGGCCCATGTACCGGCCGCGCTGCCGGGCCGGGACGATGTCCGCGATGATCGCCTGCACGCCGATCATGAGGCCGCCCGCGCCGACGCCCTGCACCGCGCGGAAGGCGATCAGCTGGTCCATGGTCTGGGCGCGGCCCGCGAGCGCGGAGCCGGCGACGAAGACGACGATGGCGAACTGGAAGACGCCCTTGCGGCCGAGGAGGTCGCCGAGCTTGCCGTACACCGGCAGGCCGACGGTGGCGGTGAGCAGGTAGGCGGTGATCGTCCAGGACATCCTGTCCAGGCCGTGCAGCTCGCCGACGATCTTCGGGAGCGCGGTGGCGACGATCATCTGCTCCAGGGCGGCCAGGAGCAGCGCCAGCATCAGCGCGACGAAGACCAACCGCACCCGGCGCGGGTTGAATTCGGCCGCGGGCGGCGACGGCGGCGCGGGTGCCCGGGGCGGTGAGACCGCCGGTTCGTCCTGCACCAGAGTGATTCCGCCCACGTACCGCTCCCCTCGTCGCCCTGCCGCACCATTCCCGCGCAAAGCGACAACTGCGAGCAGATACGGCGAGTTACGGCACAAGGGCGGTCAGTGCGGAGATCACTCGAACCGGTGATGGCGCCAACGTCCCTGGGCTGTCGGCACCTTGAGGAGACCGTTCACGCGCGGGGCGACGCCAGGCCGGCGCCGCCCCGCGCATCGCTCTGCTTCCCGGCCTACTTCTCGACCTCGGCGGCGAGGTTGGCGAGCAGCGCGTCGTAGATACGGCCGAGACCCTTCGGTGCGAAGGTCTTCTCGAAGAAGCCGCCGATGCCGCCGGCGCCCGTCCAGGTCGTGGTCACGACGACGCGGGACGTGCCCTCGCCGGCCGGGGTGACCCGCCAGGTGGTGACCATGGAGGAGTTGCGGTCCTTCTCGACGAGCTCGCCGTCGGTGGGCTCGGTGACGTCCAGCAGGCAGTCGCGGACGCGCTTGCTGGTGGCCTGGAGCTTCCAGTGGACGACGGTGCCCTCGCCGTCGCCGCCCTCGCGGACCTCGTATTCGCTGAACTGCCCGGGCAGCAGCTTCTCGCGCGCGCCGCTGTAGTCGGCGAGCGTGTCGAACACGGTCTCCGCGTCCGCCGCGACGATCCGCTCCGTAGTGGCCTCGACCTGCGCCATCGACTTCCTCCAGCACCTGGGTTCTCGGGGTGGGGGCCAGCCAATCACCCCGGTGTCCACCCGCCCAAATCGGGGGCCCTGCGGCGGCCGGAAGCGACCGGGAAACACCTTCGCACGATCAAGGGAACAAGTGTTCTATTCTGTGTCCAGTGCTACCGAGGAGGCCTCATGCGCTGGGAGAACCTCGCCGTCGAGTCCGGCACCACCGAGCACGGCCGCGCCGACGCCGCGCTGTTCGGCGCGGACGCGGTGACCACTCGCACCTTCGACACGCCCGAATTCGCCGGGATCACCTTCCACGAGGTGCGGGCCCGTTCGATCGTCAACCGGGTGCCGGGCGCCTCCCGCATGCCGTTCGAGTGGACGGTCAACCCGTACCGCGGCTGCACGCACGCGTGCGTGTACTGCTTCGCCAGGAAGACGCACAGCTATCTGGACCTCGACACGGGCGTCGGCTTCGACACCCAGATCGTCGTCAAGGTGAACGCGCCGGAGGTGCTGCGCCGCCAGCTGTCCTCGCGGCGCTGGCAGGGCGAGCACATCGCGATGGGCACGAACGTCGACTGCTACCAGCGCGCCGAGGGGCGCTACCGCCTGATGCCGGGGATCATCGGCGCCCTGCGCGACCACGCCAACCCCTTCTCGATCCTCACCAAGGGGACGCTGATCCTGCGCGACCTGGACCTGCTGACGCAGGCCGCCGAGGTCACGGACGTCGGCATCTCCGTGTCGGTGGGCTTCACGGACGGCGAGCTGTGGCGCACCGTCGAGCCGGGCACGCCCCCGCCGGAGCGCCGCCTGGACGTCGTACGCGCCCTGAGCGGGCGCGGCCTCGGCTGCGGTGTCCTGATGGCGCCGGTGATCCCGTTCCTGAGCGACCACCCCGCGCAGCTGCGGGAGACGGTGCGGGCGATCGCGGCGGCGGGCGCCACGTCGGTGACGCCGCTCGCGCTGCATCTGCGGCCCGGCGCGCGCGAATGGTTCATGGCCTGGCTCGGGCAGCACCACCCGCATCTGGTGCGCCGCTACGAGCGGCTGTACGCGGAGGGCGCCTACGCCCCGAAGTGGTACCAGCGCCGGATCACCCGCCAGGTGCACGACCTGGCGCAGGAGTACGGCATCGGGCCCACGCGCGCGGGGATGCCGCGCCGGAGCCGGGAGCCGGAGCCGGGGTCCGAGCCGGGGCCTGAGCCGACGGGACCGGTGTTGACCGAACCGACGCAACTGACGCTCCTTTAGGAGCATCCGAGCGCATCCCCCGACCCGATCGGGTCAACCCTTGGCGGCACGCGTTCCGCGGGGGTCGCTTTCCGGGACGATGCGGCGAGGGCCGTGAACCCCGCGGTCCGACACCCCTCCGCCCTGGGAGGCCCCCACATGAGAAAACGCGCAGCCGTGCTGTGCGGCGCCGCCGCGATCGTGGCCGGGAGCGTGACGGCCGTCCCGGCCGAGGCGGACGCCCCGCGCACCGCGCGATCCGCACCCGCCGCGAAGCTCGCCTGGAAGGACTGCGGCACCGAGAAATACCCGACGCTGCAGTGCGCGTCGCTGAACGTACCGCTCGATCACGCGAAACCGCGGGGACGGCAGATCACCCTGGCGCTGTCGCGGGTCCCGCACACCGCGAAGAGGTACCAGGGCCCGCTGCTGGTCAACCCCGGCGGCCCCGGCGGCAGCGGCCTGACCCTGGCCGGATTCGTCGCGTCCGCGCTGCCCGGGCCGGTCGCCGCCCAGTACGACGTCATCGGCTTCGACCCGCGCGGGGTGGGCGCGAGCAGGCCCGCGCTGGACTGCCGGCCCGGCCACTTCGGCCCGGTCCGCCCGGACTCCGTACCGGTCACCCAAGCCCTGGAGGAGGCCAACGTCACGCGCGCGAAGGCGTTCGCGGAGGCCTGCGGCAAGAAGTACGGGGACCTGCTGCCCCACATCGACACGGTCAGCGCCGTACGGGACATGGACGCGATCCGGGCGGCACTCGGCGCCAGGAGGATCACCTACTTCGGCTACTCGTACGGCAGCTATCTCGGCGCGGTGTACGGCCGGCTGTTCCCGCAGCGCGTGCGGCGGCTGGTGCTGGACTCGGTGGTCGACCCGACGGGCGTCTGGTACGAGGACAACCTCACCCAGGACCACGCCTTCAACAACCGGCACCGCGCCTTCCTGGCGTGGGTCGCCCGGCACGATGGCGCCTACCGGCTCGGCACGGTCCCGGCCGCGGTCGAGTCCAGGTGGTACGCGATGCGGGCCGCGCTCGCCAAGGAGCCGGCCGACGGGAAGGTGGGCGCCGCCGAGCTGGAGGACACCTACGTCCCGGGCGCCTACTACAACGGCTACTGGCCCCACCTCGCGGAGGCGTTCGCGGCGTACGTCAACGACAAGAACGACGACCCGCTGGTCGAGGCCTACGAGAACTTCGGCGCCGTCGACGCCTCCGGGCACAACGGCTACAGCGTCTACACGGCGGTGGAGTGCCGTGACGCCCCCTGGCCGCGCGACTGGCGGCAGTGGCGTGGGGACAACTGGGCGGTGCACGCGAGGGCACCGTTCATGACCTGGAACAACGCCTGGTACAACGCGCCGTGCGCGTTCTGGCCCACGCGCGCGCTGCGGCCGGTGGACATCACCAACGACGAGCTGCCGCCGGCTCTCCTCTTCCAGGCGACGAACGACGCGGCCACCCCGTACCGGGGCGGCGTGACGATGGGCCGCAGGCTCGCCCGGTCGAGCCTGGTGGTCGAGGACGGCGGCGGCAACCACGGCATCACACTGAGCGGCAACGACTGCCTGGACAAGCACCTCACCGCCTATCTGACCGACGGGACCGTGCCACGCGGCGAGGGCGAGGCGGACGCGGTGTGCCCGGCGCTCCCCGACCCGAAGCCGCTGGCGTCGAAGGCGGCACCGGCCCCGTCACGCGGCTCGACGCTGCACGGTCTCCTCGGCTTCCGGCGCTGACGACCGACCGGGACGAGCCGCCGGGGGCGGGGTTGTCAGTGCCGTACGCAATCATGGCCGTATGAGCGAGCTGACGAGAATCCCCGCCCCCGACGGCGTCGCCCCCGCCGCGCACTACACGCACGTCGTCATGGGCACCGGCCGTTTCGTGGCGGTCTCGGGCCAGCTCCCGCTGGACGCCCGGGGCGAGCTGGTCGGCGCGGGCGACCCGGCCGCCCAGGCCCGCCAGGTGTTCGCCAACCTCGCCCGCTGCCTGGCCGCGGCGGGCGCGACCTTCGACGACGTCGTGAAACTCACCTACTTCGTCACGGACATGGCCCACATGCCGGCCGTCCGCGCGGCCCGCGCCACCCACATACCCGACCACCGCCTCCCGGCCGCGTCCGCGGTCCAGGTCACCGCCCTGGCCCACCCGGCCTGCCTGCTGGAAGTCGAGGCGTACGCGGTGCTGCCCGGGTGACGGCGCCGACGATCCGCGAGATGACCCGCGCCGACTGCGAGGGCGTGGCCGAAGTCCGCGTGCGCGGCTGGCAGTCGGCCTACCGGGGTCTCATGCCCCAGCCGTACCTCGACGCACTCGACGTGGCGGAGGACGCGGCGCGCCGCCGCGCACTCCTCGCGCGGGGCGACGCGAGGGTGGTGGACCTGGTCGCGGAGCTCGACGGCGAGATCACCGGCTGGGCGGCGCACGGCCCGTACCGGGACGGGGACGGCACCGCGCGGGACGCCGAGCTCTACGCGCTCTACGTGCGGCCGGACCGGATCGGGCAGGGGATCGGGCGGGCGCTGCTCGCCGAGTCCGTTCGCCGCTGTGCCGGGCGCGGCCGCATGCTCCTCCGGGTGCTGCGGGACAACGCCCGTGCCCGGCGGTTCTACGAACGGGCGGGCTTTCGTGCCGACGGGGCCGAGGAGGCCTTCGAGGCGGCCGGGGTCGCGGTGCCCGAGGTGCGGTACGTGAAGGTACTCCCCCGCTGACCGCCCACCGCCCGCACACCCGTCAGCGCTGGTGCGGGATGCGGCGCAGGGCTCGGGCCGCCGCCTCTGCCAGGGGTGGGTGGGCCAGGGATTCGGTCAGGACGCGTCTGGCCCGGGGGTCGGCCAGGGTGCCCAGGCCCTCCACGCAGGCCAGGGCCACGCGGCGGTAGGGGTCGTGGGGGTGCAGGCGGCGTTCCAGGGTGGTGATCAGGGCCGGGACGGCCTCGGGGGCGCGCAGTTCGACCAGGAGGCGGACGGGGTGCAGGGCGTAGGCGACGCGCAGTTCGTTGGTGGCGAGCGCGGCGGCGGCGCGGGCGGTGCGTGGGTCGCCGAGGCGGGCGAGGGCGTACGCGGCGGCGGCACAGCGCGGCGGGTCACGGTGGTTGAGCAGCAGGATCAGGGGTTCGAAGGCGCGGCGGTCCCCGGTGAGGCCGAGCCGGACGGCAGCCAGTTCGCGGGCCCACAGCGGCCGGCCGGGCTGGGTCAGTACCGTGGCCAGTTCGTCCGGGTCCTCGGTCGCGGCCAGGTGCCGGAAGGCCTCCGTCGCCCCGGACTCGGCCCGTAAGCGCTCCGTGAGTGATCGCAACTCTTCGTCCATGCCCCGAGGGTAGGGCCGTCGGCGGCTCGGGACGTACATCACAAACACGAGGACTGGCGCGCTCGTTACCCGGAAGTTAAGCTCAGACGAGCGAGTTACCCCCTCGCGTTCTTTCCTTTCGACGGTTTGGTGACGCAGCCGTCGGGAGAGCAGTCGGTTCGGTACTGACGTACCCGTGCGACTCGGCCCCGGGACAGGGCCGGTCGGACCACCGTTCGACGGGCATGTGCATCGCCCGGCCGACGGCACCGGGCGTGTGCGCCTGCAGCCCGGCAACACCCGCACTCCTTCACGCACCCGGTGCGCCCTTTGCGGCGCGCCGGGTCGTGCTCCCAGTCGTCACCCTCATTCCTGGAGTCCCGCGATGGCCACTCCCCTGTCCGACACCCCTCTGTCCCCTCTGCGGACCATCGCCGTCGTCGGCCTCGGCACCATGGGCACCGGCATCGCCGAGGTCCTCGCCAAGGCCGGCCGGACGGTCCTCGGCATCGACATCAGCGAGGCCCAGGCCGCCAAGTGCGTCGCCGCCCTGGAGGCCTCCACCGCCCGCGCGGTGCGGCGCGGGCGGCTCACCGAGCAGGACCGCGCGGGCCTCCTCGCCCGGGTCCGCACCTCCACCGACCTGCGCGCGGCGGCCGACGCCGACCTGGTGATCGAGGTGGCGCCGGAGTCGTACGAGATCAAGCAGCAGATCTTCCGGGAGCTGGACGGGATCGTGCGCCCCGAGGCCCTCCTGGCGACCGGCACCAACGCCCTGTCCGTCACGCGGCTGGCCGCCGACTCCGCCCGTCCCGAGCGGGTGCTCGGCATGCACTTCTTCAACCCGGCGCCCGCCATGAAGCTGGTCGAGATCGTCTCGTCCGTGCTGACCGCGCCCGCCGCCGTCACCGCCGTCACCCACCTCGCCCTGGACCTGGGCAAGGAGCCCGTCGCGGTCGGCGACCGGCCCGGATTCGTCGCCGACGGCCTGCTGTTCGGCTACCTCAACCAGGCCGCCGCGATGTACGAGGCGAACTACGCCTCCCGCGAGGACATCGACGCCGCGATGCGGTTGGGCTGCGGTCTGCCGATGGGCCCGCTGGCGCTGCTCGACCTGATCGGCATCGACACCGCCCGCACGGTCCTGGAGGCCATGTACACCGAGTCCCGCGACCGGCTGCACGCCCCCGCCCCGATCCTGAGGCAGCTCAGCGCGGCGGGCCTGACGGGCCGCAAGGCGGGCCGGGGCTTCTACACGTACGAGGCGCCGGGCAGCGCCACCGTGGTGCCGGACGCGCTGACCCCGCGCGAGGGCGGCACCGCGATCCCCGGCCGGCCGGTGCGCTCGGTCGGTGTCGCTGGCTCCGGCACCATGGCCTCCGGCATCGCCGAGGTGTTCGCCAAGGCCGGCTACGAGGTGGTGCTCGCCGCCCGCAGCCAGGAGAAGGCGCGGGCCGCGAAGGCCCGCGTCGGCACGTCCCTGGCCCGCTCCGTCGACAAGGGCCGGACGACCGCCGAGAGCGCCGCTGAGGCGCTGGAGCGGATCACGCCGACCGGCAGCTACGACGACTTCGCCGACGTGGACCTCGCCGTGGAGGCGGTCGCGGAGGACCTGGAGGTCAAGCAGCAGCTGTTCGCCGCGCTGGACAAGGTGTGCAAGCCGGGCGCGGTCCTGGCGACGACGACCTCGTCGCTGCCGGTCGTCGCCTGTGCCCGCGCCACCTCGCGTCCGCAGGACGTGATCGGGATGCACTTCTTCAACCCGGCGCCGGCGATGAAGCTGGTCGAGGTGGTCCGCACGGTGCTGACCGCCGACGACGTCCACGCCACGGTCCGGGAGGTCTGCGTCAAGATCGGGAAGCACGCGGTGGACTGCGGGGACCGGGCCGGGTTCATCGTCAACGCGCTGCTTTTCCCGTATCTGAACAACGCGGTCAAGATGGTGCAGGAGCACTACGCGTCACTGGACGACATTGACGCGGCGATGAAGCTCGGCGGGGGCTACCCGATGGGCCCGTTCGAGCTGCTGGACGTCGTCGGCCTGGATGTGTCGCTGGCCATCGAGAAGGTCCTGCACCGCGAGTTCCGCGACCCGGGGCTCGCCCCGGCGCCGCTTCTGGAGCACCTGGTGGCCGCGGGCTGCCTCGGCCGCAAGACGGGCCGTGGCTTCCGCGAATATGCCCGCCGCTGAACGGCCCGGCGACTGGTTCCGGCCAGGTGAGGACTGGGGCGGGCTGCTGGACCCCGCCGTGTCCGCCCCGCCCCCGAGGGGCGGGGGAAACCCCGTGCACGCGCATGGAGCTGCGCACATGGAGTACGTTCGGGGCATGTCCCAGCCCGCCAAGTCCTCACGTACACCAGCCACGCCCGACGTGCCGGAAAGCGCCGCCGGCAGCCGCGCCGCCGCCCAGCGGCTCAAGATGCGCCGGGAACTGGCGGCCGCGGCCATGGAGCTGTTCGCGACCAAGGGGTACGAGGCGACCACCGTCGACGAGATCGCGGCCCAGGCCGGGGTCGCGCGCCGTACCTTCTTCCGCCACTTCCGGTCCAAGGAAGAGGCCATCTTCCCCGACCACGACGACACCCTGGTGCGCGCGGAGGCGGTGCTCAACGCGGCGCCCGCGCACGAGCATCCGCTCGACACGGTGTGCCGCGGCATCAAGGAAGTCATGAAGATGTACGCGGCGCGGCCGGAGATCTCGGTCGCCCGCTACAAGCTGACGCGCGAGGTGCCCACCCTGCGCGAGGCGGAGATCGCGTCGGTGGCCCGCTACGAGCGCCTGTTCACCCGCTATCTCCTCGGCCACTTCGACGAGCACGCGCACGACGACGACGCCAACGACGACCCGCTGCTGGCCGAGGTCGCCGCGTCCGCGGTCGTCACCGCCCACAACCACGTCCTGCGGCGCTGGCTGCGGGCGGGCGGCCAGGGCGACGTGGAGGCCCAGCTCGACCACGCCTTCGCGATCGTCCGCAAGACGTTCGGTTCGGGCATCGGGGCGGGTCGCACCGGAGCGCCCCGGCAGTCGCCGGCCACCGCCTCCGCGCGGGACGAGGTGCTGGTGACGGTCGCGCGGACCGACGCGCCGCTGGACGAGGTCATGCGGACCATCGAGGAGGCTCTCAAGACCCGCTGAGCCTCTTCACCCGCTGTGACGACGGCCACCCGAACGGGTGGCCGTTTTGGCGTATCCGGGGAGAGTTTGGCCCGTCTCGGCGAGCCTTTTCGATCGATCATCGCTCATTTGTTACGTAAAGATTTCATCTGAGAGCAGTTTCTGGCACTCAGTGCCTTGTCAGCTGACACGCGGTGTCATACGTTGAAGCAGTTCCGGGCGGCTGTCCCAGCAGGCCCACCGCCCGCACGCCCGGACGCCTGCGTCACAGGCACCCTCCCGCGCCACCAAGCGCTGCCGAAGCACCATCCCGCCGAACCGACGGCACCTCACCACCCTCAGCAGCACCGACGTAACCCACAGCGCCCCTCCCTCAGGGCGCTCACCGCCGGAGGCAACACCGTGACCGTGAAGGACATCCTCGACGCGATCCAGTCGCCCGACTCCACGCCGGCCGACTTCGCCGCCCTGCCGCTCCCCGAGTCGTACCGCGCGATCACCGTGCACAAGGACGAGACGGAGATGTTCGCGGGCATGCCCACCCGCGACAAGGACCCGCGCAAGTCGATCCACCTCGACGACGTGCCGGTTCCCGAACTGGGCCCGGGCGAGGCCCTGGTGGCCGTGATGGCCTCCTCGGTCAACTACAACTCGGTGTGGACCTCGATCTTCGAGCCGCTGTCCACCTTCGGCTTCCTGGAGCGCTACGGCCGCACCAACGAGCTGGCCAAGCGCCACGACCTGCCGTACCACATCATCGGCTCCGACCTCGCGGGCGTCGTGCTGCGCACCGGCCCCGGCGTCAACGCCTGGCAGCCGGGCGACGAGGTCGTCGCGCACTGCCTGTCGGTCGAGCTGGAGTCCAGCGACGGCCACAACGACACGATGCTCGACCCCGAGCAGCGCATCTGGGGCTTCGAGACCAACTTCGGCGGCCTCGCCGAGATCGCTCTGGTGAAGTCCAACCAGCTGATGCCCAAGCCCGACCACCTCAGCTGGGAGGAGGCCGCCGCTCCCGGTCTGGTCAACTCCACCGCCTACCGGCAGCTCGTCTCCGCCAACGGCGCGCAGATGAAGCAGGGCGACAACGTCCTGATCTGGGGCGCGAGCGGCGGCCTCGGCAGCTACGCCACGCAGTTCGCGCTGGCCGGCGGCGCCACCCCGATCTGCGTCGTCTCCAGCGAGCAGAAGGCCGAGATCTGCCGGAAGATGGGCGCCGAGCTGATCATCGACCGCTCCGCCGAGGACTACAAGTTCTGGCAGGACGAGCACACCCAGGACCCCAGGGAGTGGAAGCGGTTCGGCAAGCGCATCCGTGAGCTGACCGGCGGCGAGGACGTCGACATCGTCTTCGAGCACCCCGGCAGGGAGACGTTCGGCGCCTCCGTGTACGTCACCCGCAAGGGCGGCACCATCGTCACCTGCGCCTCCACCTCCGGCTACCTGCACCAGTACGACAACCGCTACCTGTGGATGTCCCTGAAGCGCATCATCGGCTCGCACTTCGCCAACTACCGCGAGGCCTGGGAGGCCAACCGGCTCATCGCGAAGGGCAAGATCCACCCGACGCTCTCCAAGGTCTACTCCCTGGAGGACACCGGGCAGGCCGCCTACGACGTGCACCGCAACCTCCACCAGGGCAAGGTCGGCGTGCTGTGCCTGGCCCCCGAGGAGGGCCTCGGCGTGCGCGACGCGGAGATGCGCGCCCGGCACATCGACGCCATCAACCGCTTCCGGAACGTCTGAGGGCCGGTTGGCATGACAGAGCGTCAGAAGGACCGTCCGTGGCTCATGCGGACGTACGCGGGGCACTCGACCGCGGAGGCGTCCAACGAGCTGTACCGGCGCAACCTCGCCAAGGGCCAGACCGGTCTGTCGGTCGCGTTCGACCTGCCGACGCAGACCGGCTACGACTCCGACCACATCCTCGCCCGCGGCGAGGTCGGCCGGGTCGGCGTGCCGGTGGCCCACCTCGGTGACATGCGCCGCCTGTTCCAGGACATCCCGCTGGAGCGGATGAACACCTCGATGACGATCAATGCCACGGCCATGTGGCTCCTGGCGCTCTACCAGGTCGTCGCCGAGGAGCAGGGCGCGGACATCACGCAGCTCCAGGGGACGACGCAGAACGACATCGTGAAGGAGTACCTGTCGCGGGGGACGCACGTCTTCCCGCCGGGCCCCTCCCTCCGTCTGACGACGGACATGATCGCGTACACGGTCTCCCACATGCCGAAGTGGAACCCGATCAACATCTGCAGTTACCACCTGCAGGAGGCGGGCGCCACGCCGGTGCAGGAGATCGCGTACGCGATGTCCACCGCGATCGCCGTGCTGGACGCCGTGCGCGACAGCGGCCAGGTGCCGCAGGAGCGGATGGGCGACGTCGTCGGCCGCATCTCGTTCTTCGTGAACGCGGGCGTCCGCTTCGTCGAGGAGATGTGCAAGATGCGCGCCTTCGGCCGCATCTGGGACAGGATCACACGCGAGCGCTACGGCATCGAGAACCCCAAGCACCGCCGCTTCCGGTACGGCGTCCAGGTCAACTCCCTCGGCCTGACCGAGGCGCAGCCGGAGAACAACGTCCAGCGGATCGTGCTGGAGATGCTGGCCGTGACCCTCTCCAAGGACGCACGCGCGCGTGCCGTGCAACTGCCGGCCTGGAACGAGGCCCTCGGCCTGCCGCGCCCCTGGGACCAGCAGTGGTCGCTGCGCATCCAGCAGGTCCTCGCGTACGAGAGCGACCTGCTGGAGTACGACGACATCTTCGAGGGCTCGAAGGTGATCGAGGCGAAGGTCGGCGAGCTGGTCGAGGCGGCGTTCGCCGAGATCGAGCACATCCAGGAGATGGGCGGCGCGATGGCCGCCGTCGAGTCGGGCTACCTCAAGTCGCAGCTGGTGGCCTCGCACGCCGACCGCCGGGCCCG
Source organism: Streptomyces sp. NPDC051207 (assembly GCF_040682395.1). Lineage (NCBI taxonomy): Bacteria > Bacillati > Actinomycetota > Actinomycetes > Kitasatosporales > Streptomycetaceae > Streptomyces > Streptomyces sp. NPDC051207. The sequence continues at coordinate 392,410 of NZ_JBFBAX010000001.1, forward strand.
GATCGAGTCCGGCGAGGAGAAGATCGTCGGCGTCAACATCTTCGAGGGCACCGAGCCGAACCCGCTGACCTCCGATCTGGACACCGCGATCCAGACGGTGGACCCGGCGGTCGAGGCCCGTGTCGTCGCCTCGCTCCGGCACTGGCGCGACACCCGCTACCAGCCGCCGTTCAACCACCCGCGCCCCTGCAAGGCGCTGGAGCGGCTGAAGGAGGCCGCGCGGGGCACCGCCAACCTCATGGAGGCCACCCTGGAGTGCGCCCGCGCGGGCGTCACGACCGGCGAGTGGGCCGGGGCGCTGCGCGAGGTGTTCGGCGAGTTCCGCGCCCCGACCGGCGTGTCGTCGGCGCCGGTGGCCATGCCCGCCGAGGAGGGCTCCAAGATGGCCGGGGTGCGCCGCAAGGTGGAGCTGACGGCCCGGGACCTCGGCGTCGGCAAGCTGCGCTTCCTGGTCGGCAAGCCGGGCCTGGACGGGCACTCCAACGGGGCCGAGCAGATCGCGGTGCGGGCCCGCGACGCCGGGTTCGAGGTGGTCTACCAGGGCATCCGGCTCACCCCGGAGCAGATCGTGGACGCGGCTCTCGCGGAGGACGTGCACGCGGTCGGCCTGTCGATCCTGTCCGGTTCGCACGCGCAACTCGTGCCGGACGTGCTGGAACGCCTCCATGTGGCCGGTGCCACAGATATACCGGTGATCGCCGGTGGCATCATCCCGAACGGTGACGCCGAACAGCTGCGGGCCGCCGGAGTGGCCGCGGTCTTCACGCCGAAGGACTTCGACATCACCGGCATCATCGGCCGCATCGTCGACGAGATCCGCACAGCGAACAAGCTCGACCCCCTGGAGGTCCCCGCATGACCACGGTCAACCGCCTTCGCCCCCGGCGTTCCTGCCTGGCCGTACCGGGCTCGAACCCGCGCTTCCTGGAGAAGGCCCAGGGCCTCCCGGCCGACCAGGTCTTCCTCGACCTGGAGGACGCCTGCGCGCCGCTCGCCAAGCCCGAGGCGCGGCACACCATCGTCAAGTTCCTCAACGAGGGTGACTGGACGGGCAAGACGAGGGTGGTGCGCGTCAACGACTGGACGACCGAGTGGACGTACCGGGATGTCGTCACGGTGGTTGAGGGTGCCGGCCCGAATCTTGACTGCATCATGCTGCCGAAGGTGCAGGACGCCCAGCAGATCGTGGCGCTCGACCTGCTGCTGACGCAGATCGAGAAGACCATGGGCTTCGAGGTCGGCCGCATCGGCATTGAGGCGCAGATCGAGAACGCCCAGGGCCTCAACAACGTCAATGAGATCGCTCAAGCCAGTCCACGCATCGAGACGATCATCTTCGGCCCGGCCGACTTCATGGCGTCGATCAACATGAAGTCGCTGGTGGTCGGCGAGCAGCCGCCCGGCTACCCGGCGGACGCCTACCACTACATCCTGATGAAGATCCTGATGGCGGCCCGCGCCAACAACCTCCAGGCGATCGACGGCCCCTACCTCCAGATCCGCAACGTGGACGGCTACCGCGAGGTCGCCCGCCGCGCCGCCGCGCTCGGCTTCGACGGCAAGTGGGTGCTGCACCCGGGCCAGGTCGAGGCGTCCAACGAGATCTTCTCGCCGTCGCAGGAGGACTACGACCACGCCGAACTGATCCTGGACGCGTACGAGTACTACACGTCCGAGGCGGGCGGCAAGAAGGGCTCCGCGATGCTCGGCGACGAGATGATCGACGAGGCCAGCCGCAAGATGGCGCTGGTCGTCGCGGGCAAGGGACGCGCCGCCGGCATGCGGCGCACCAGCACGTTCGAGATCCCGGAGGCGTGACGGCCATGCAGTTCGGACGCACCTACGAGGAGTTCGAGGTCGGGGCGGTCTACAAGCACTGGCCCGGGAAGACGGTCACGGAGTACGACGACCACCTCTTCTGTCTCCTCACCATGAACCACCACCCGCTCCACATGGACTCCCACTACGCGGAGCGGACGACGGACTTCGGCAAGAACGTCGTCGTCGGGAACTACATCTACTCGCTGCTGCTCGGCATGTCCGTGCCGGACATCTCCGGCAAGGCGATCGCCAACCTGGAGATCGAGTCGCTCAAGCACGTGGCGCCGACCTTCCACGGCGACACGATCTACGGCGAGACCACGGTGCTCGACAAGTGGCCGTCGAAGTCCAAGAGCGACCGCGGCATCGTGCACGTCGAGACCAGGGGCCACAAGCAGGACGGCACGCTCGTCTGCGTGTTCCGCCGCAAGGTGATGGTGCCGACCGAGACGTACATCAAGGAGCGCGGCGGCGAGCAGCCGGGCCGCCCGGAGCCGAAGCAGCAGGAGAAGTAAGCCATGGCCCGTCTCGCCCAGACCGCCGGCCTGACCGACGTCCAGCAGGAGATCCTCGCCACCGTCCGCGACTTCGTGGACAAGGAGATCCTCCCCGTCGCGACCGGGCTGGAGCACCGCGACGAGTACCCGCAGCAGATCGTCGACGGGCTCAAGGAGCTCGGCCTGTTCGGTCTGATGATCCCCGAGGAGTACGGGGGGCTGGGCGAGTCGCTGCTGACGTACGCGCTGTGCGTGGAGGAGATCGCGCGCGGCTGGATGTCGGTGTCCGGCATCATCAACACCCACTTCATCGTGGCCTACATGCTCAAGCAGCACGGCACGCAGGAGCAGAAGGAGTACTTCCTGCCCCGTATGGCGGCAGGCGACATCCGCGGCGCGTTCTCCATGTCGGAGCCCGCGCTGGGCTCCGACGTGTCGGCCATCACCTCCAAGGCGGTCAGGGACGGCGACGAGTACGTCCTGTCCGGCCAGAAGATGTGGCTCACGAACGGCGGAACCTCGTCCCTGGTGGCCGTCCTGGTCCGCAGTGACGAAGGACACCCCGAGGGCACCGCGCCCCACAAGTCGATGACGACCTTCCTCGTGGAGAAGGAACCCGGCTACGGCGAGGTCCGCCCCGGGCTGACCATCCCGGGCAAGATCGACAAGATGGGGTACAAGGGGGTCGACACCACCGAGCTCATCATGGATGGCCTGCGGATTCCCGCCGACCGGGTGCTCGGCGGGGTCACCGGCCGGGGCTTCTACCAGATGATGGACGGCGTCGAGGTCGGCCGCGTGAACGTCGCGGCGCGTGGCTGCGGCGTCGCACAGCGTGCCTTCGAACTGGGCGTGTCGTACGCCCAGCAGCGCCACACCTTCGGCAAACCGATCGCCCAGCACCAGGCGATCCAGTTCAAGCTCGCGGAGATGGCTACCAAGGTGGAGGCCGCTCATGCGATGATGGTGAACGCCGCACGCAAAAAGGACTCGGGTGAACGAAACGACCTTGAGGCAGGGATGGCGAAGTACCTCGCCTCCGAGTACTGCAAAGAGGTCGTGGAGGACGCCTTCCGTATCCACGGTGGATACGGCTTCTCCAAGGAGTACGAGATCGAGCGTCTCTACCGCGAGGCGCCGATGCTGCTCATCGGTGAAGGTACCGCCGAGATCCAGAAAATGATCATCGGCCGCAGGCTGCTCGAGGAGTATCGATTCCAGGGCTAGATGTCCGGATACGGGGTGTTTTCTTTGAAAAGAGGATCACACCCCGTCAGCGCTCTTCAGCCGTCGACTCGGCTTCCTGGCTTACCCAGTTGCGGCCCGGAGCCGCTACGATCGCCGGAAAGCCGCCGTCCCCCCGTAGAGAAGCGCGGCATCATCCGCTACGAAGGTCATTCATGCCCCACAGCCAAACCTCTGCACCTCGCGACAGCCGGGCCGGCGTACGCCTCGCGCGCGGAGCATCGCCGTGGCTTCTTCCGACCGTCGCCACCGCAGCCCTCAGCCTGGTGCGCGCCCGCCGTTCGGGCGCGGCCAAGGCCGTTGCCGTTCCCGCCACCGCGCTGGCGGCGGGGATGCTGTGGTTCTTCCGCGACCCCGAGCGCGAGATCACCCAAGGCCGGGTCGTCTCGCCCGCAGACGGTGTGGTGCAGAGCATCATGCCGTGGAAGGACGGCCGCACGCGCGTCGCGATTTTCATGAGCCCGCTCAACGTCCACGTCAACCGCGCGCCGCTGGCCGGCACGGTGACGTCCGTCGAGCACATCCCCGGCGGTTTCGTTCCCGCTTTCAACAAGGAGAGCGAGAACAACGAGCGCGTCGTCTGGCACTTCGACACCGAACTCGGTGACATCGAGATGATCCAGATCGCCGGCGCGGTCGCCCGCCGCATCGTGCCCTACGTTCCGCGGGGCACGAAGGTCGAGCAGGGCGAGCGGATCGGTCTGATCCGCTTCGGCTCCCGCGTCGACCTGTACCTCCCGGAGGGCGTGGAGGTGGCGGTCGAGGTCGGTCAGAAGACCGTGGCTGGAGTGACTCGCATTGACCGTGATTGATCCGCAGACCCAGGCGGGCTGGGTGCCCGACGCCGACGAGGACGACGACGAGGAGATGCCGCTGTCGCTGCGCCTGTCGATAGCGGACACCCTGACGCTCGGCAACGCCACGTGCGGCTTCATGGCGGTGTACTTCACCACCACCGGCATCCTCATCCCGCACCTCACGGGCAGCCAGGAGACCGGCATGGCCCGCCACAGCGCGGCCACCGCGGTCATCCTGATGCTGTGCGCCGCGGTCTTCGACCTGTTCGACGGCCTGGTGGCGCGCAAGCTGCGCTCCTCCCCCATGGGCGCCGAGCTGGACAACCTCTCGGACCTGATCAGCTTCGGCCTCGCCCCGGCGTACTTCGTGCTGGTCTACGGCATGGTCGCCGACGACGCGCATCAGCGGGTGGCGGCGCTCGGCGCGATCGTGGTGCTCCTGGCGGTGGTGCTGAGACTCGCGCGCTTCTCCTGCGTCACGGTGAAGGACGGCACCTTCCAGGGCATGCCGTCGCCGTTCGGCGCGCTCACGGTCGTCTCGATCGTGCTGCTGGAGCTGCCCTTCGTGGCGACGCTCCTGGCCATCCTCGGGACGGCATGGCTGATGGTGAGCCGCGTGGAGTACCCCAAGCCGCGGGGCCGGCTCGCCGTGGCGATGCTGTCGTGGATCGTGCTCAGCATGGGGCTGCTGGCGGCGTGGGCGTTCGACGCGCCGAGCGGGCAGCTGCTGCTCCAGACGGGTTGCGCGCTGCAGCTGGTCATGGGCGCGGTGATTCCGCTGTTCGCCACGGCTCGCCGGGTGAACAACTTCCGCGACAACCGGCGCGAGGCGCGGGCGGCGCAGGTGCCGTAGCGGCGCCCAGGTGCCGTAGCGGCGCCCAGGTGCCGTAGCGGCGCCCAGGTGCCGTAGCGGCGCTTGAAACAGTGGGCAGGGCCCCGCACCCGGGTTACGGGTGCGGGGCCCTTTCCGTACCCGCCTGGGGGACCCGCCGCCCCCGGGCCCCCGTGTCGGCCTGGCAGCCTCGTCCTCGGACGCCGGACGGGCTGAAGGCCCCGGGGTGAAGCACGGGTCAGGTCAGGAAATCCCTGGCGATGTTCTCCGCGACGCGCTCCAGGAGCGGCCCCGCGTCCGCGATGCACTTGGCGGTGTCCGGTTCGATGTCCGTCAGCGCGTAGGCGCGCCGGATCCCGGCCCGGCCGAGGGCCTGCGGCGGCAGCGCCAGGCGCCCGCAGACCGCCACGACGTCCTTGCCCGCCGCACGCGCCGCCGTCGCGACGCCCGCCGGGGCCTTGCCGTGCAGGGTCTGCTCGTCGAGGGAGCCCTCGCCGGTGATCACCAGTTCGGTGCCCTCCAGCGCGGACGCGAAGCCCAGCACGTCGAGCATCACCTCGATGCCGGGCCTGAAGCGCGCCCCGACCAGCAGCGCGCCGAACCCGATGCCGCCCGCGGCGCCCGCGCCGGGCGACGCGGCGTACTCGGCGGCCTGCGGGCCGACCGTCTCCTCCAGCACCTTGGCGTAGTGCGCGAGGGCCGCGTCCAGCTCGGCCACGTCGTCCGCGGAGGCGCCCTTCTGCGGGCCGTACACGGCCGGTGCGCCCGTCGGGCCGGTCAGCGGGTTGTCGACGTCGCTGGCGAGCACCAGCTCGACGTCCGCCAGGCGCGGGTCGAGGCCGGACAGGTCGGCCGAGGCCAGCTCGGCGAGGCCGCCGCCACCGGGCGGGACGGGCTCGCCGTCCGCGGTGCGCAGGCGGGCACCCAGCGCGGCCAGCATCCCGGCGCCGCCGTCGGTGGTGGCGCTGCCGCCGACGCCGAACACGATGGTCCGCGCGCCCGCGTCGAGCGCGGCGCGCAGCAGCTCCCCGGAGCCGTACGTGGAGGCCGTGAGCGGCGCGAGCACCCCGGCCGGGAGCCGCTGGAGCCCGCTGGCCTCGGCCATCTCGACGACGGCCGTGCCGTCGCGCAGCGCGAAGGCCGCCGTGATCTCGTCGCCGACGGGGCCGGTGACGCGTACCTCGCGCCGCTCGAACCCGGCCGCGACCGCGGCGGCCACCGTTCCGTCGCCGCCGTCGGCCACGGGCAGCGACGCCACGCCGAGGTCCGGCAGGACGCGGCGCAGCCCGGCCGTGACCCGCTCGGCGACCTCCACGGCCGTCAGCGACCCCTTGAACTTGTCCGCGGCGATCAGCACCCGCCGGGCCGGCCGGCCTGTCGCGGTGTCAGTCCTTGCAGCGTCCGCCACTCGTCTTCCCCTTGCTCTCCGGGCCCCGTGCATCCGTGTGCACGTCACAGCCAGTCGCGCCGCTGCGACCTTAACCGGAGGACGCCTCCCCCGTCATGCCGTGCCCAGTCCCTGGACCTGGGCCGAAGGCCCTGTGGTGTGCCGTGCGGCGGCGCCGTGGTGCGGGCCCGGGGAATCGGGTAGACCGGAACCATGACCCCCGTGGGCACCGTGCCGGACCTCGCCGACCGCATCCTCGGCGGCTGGCTGGGCCGGATCGCGGGCAACATGCTCGGCAAGCCGGTGGAGCGGGGCGATCTGTGGACCCGGGACCGCATCGACCGCTATCTGCGCGAGGCGTCCGCGCTGCCGCTCACCGACTACCTGCCCGGGCCGCCGGGCGGCGACGGGGACGCGTGGGAGCTGCGGCCCGAGTGGCGGGCGTGCGTGCGCGGGCGGGTCCGGGGCAGCTGCCGGGACGACGACATCGACTACGCCATCCTCGGCCTGGACCTGCTGGAGACCCGCGGCTTCGGCTTCAGCACCGAGCAGGTCGGCGAGCTGTGGCTGCTGCGGCTGCCGTACCTGCAGACGTTCACGGCGGAGCGGGTGGCGTACCGGAACCTGGCGAGCGGGCTGCGGCCGACGCTGACGGCGACGTACGACAATCCCTACCAGGAGTGGATCGGGGCGCTGATCCGGGCCGACGTGTTCGGCTGGACGTGCCCCGGCGACCCGGTCCGCGCCGCGCAGCTCGCGCGCCGGGACGCGGTGCTGTCGCACACCGGGAACGGGGTGTACGGCGCGATGTGGGCGGCGGCGCTGATCGCGTCGGCGTTCACGGCGCGCAGCGTGCGCCAGGCGCTGGACCGGGCGCTGGCGGTGATCCCGGCGAGCAGCCGGCTGGCCCGCACGGTGCGCCGCGTCAGCTCCCTCCACGACACGGGGATGAGCTGGGAGGACACCCTGACGACGGCCGGCGAGGAGACCGCCGGTCTGGGCTGGATCCACACCGTTCCGAACGCCGCCGTGCTCACGGCCGGGCTGCTGTACGGCGACGGCGACTTCACCCGGACCATCGCCCTCACCGTGCGCGGCGGTCTGGACACCGACTCCAACGGCGCGACGGCCGGTTCGGTGGCGGGCGTCCTCACGGGCGCGCGGGGCATCCCGGCCCAGTGGACGGATCCGCTCGAGGACACGGTCCGCAGCGCGGTGTTCGGCTTCGACGGGGCGCGGATCAGCGACCTGGCCCGCCGGACGCTGCGGCTGGCCGAGTCCGCGGTCGTTACCCTTCCAGGATGACCACGACTGGAGACTACGCCGCCTACATCGCCTCCCTGCCCCGCGTGCTCGCCGGTGCCGCCGCGCTGTTCCGTGACGCCGAGGGACGGGTGCTGCTCGTCGAGCCCAACTACCGCGAGGGCTGGGCGCTGCCGGGCGGGACCGTCGAGTCGGACGACGGCGAGACCCCGCGGCAGGGGGCGCGGCGCGAGACGGCCGAGGAGATCGGGCTGGACCGCGAGCTCGGTCGGCTCCTCGCGGTCGACTGGGTGCCCGGCGCCGGCCGGCCGCCGCTGGTCGCGTACCTGTACGACGGCGGGGTGCTCGGCGAGGACGACCTCAAGGCGATCCGGCTCCAGGAGGACGAGCTGCTGTCCTGGCGGCTGGTGCCGCGCGAGCAGCTCCGCGACCATCTGCTCGGCGCGCTCGGCCACCGGGTGCTGGCCGCGCTGGATGTCCTCGACTCGGGCGCGGGCACGGTCGAGCTGGAGAACGGCCGCCCGCCCGGCCGGCCGGAGCCGTTCAACCCTGGGGCTCCTGGGGCTTGACGTCCACCTCGCGCAGTCCCTCGTCGCGCTCGGCGACGCGGGCCTCGGTGCGGTGGCCGCGCTGGATGTAGTCCCGGACGACGAGTTCCACGGCGTCCTGCGGGCTGCCGACGCCCGCGAGGACCATGACTTCCACGACGAGTTCGGCTTCCAGCGACACGGTGATCTTTGCCATGCCCGGACGCTAGCACCCGGAGCGCCCGCGCGGACCCGGTATGCGCTGGTCTCTTCGGCGGGGCCCGGCCTACGCTCGTCGGCATGAGCAAGCCTCTCGTCGCCGTCCTCAGTGGTGCGGGCATCTCCACCGACTCCGGCATCCCCGACTACCGCGGCCCCAACGGGCTGTGGCGGCGCGATCCCGACGCCGAGAAGCTCGTGACGTACGAGTACTACATGGGCGATCCGGAGATCCGGCGGCGGTCCTGGCAGATGCGGCGGGAGAACCGGACGCTGAGCGCGCGGCCCAACGCGGCGCACCGCGCGGTGGCCGATCTGGAGCGGTCCGGGGTGCCGGTGCGGGTGATCACGCAGAACGTGGACGGGCTGCACCAGCTCGCCGGGATGCCCGCCCGCAAGGTGCTCGAACTGCACGGCACCGCGCGGAGTTACGTGTGCACGCGGTGTCATGCGCGCGGGCCGATGGAGGAGGCGCTGGCCCGGGTGGAGGCCGGCGAGGAGGACCCGCCGTGCCTGGAGTGCGGCGGCATCCTGAAGTCGGCGACGGTGATGTTCGGCGAGCGGCTCGATCCGGTGGTGCTGGGCGAGGCCCTGGCCGTCACCAAGGCCTGCCAGGTGTTCTTCGCCGTCGGCACCAGCCTTCAGGTGCAGCCGGCGGCGGGGCTGGCCGGGATCGCCGCCGGCCACGGCGCCCGGCTGGTCGTCGTCAACGCCGAGCCTACGCCGTACGACGATCTCGCCGACGAGGTCGTCCGGGAGCCGATCGGGACGGCGCTGCCGCGGCTGCTGGGGGAGATCGCGGACGCGTAGGCCCGGCACCTCGGGCACGCGGCGCTGCGGCGCCCTCTTCCGGGCCGGGCGGGGTCAGAAGAAGAGGCCCGCGCCGCGTTCGAAGTCCAGCAGGCGGCGCTTGCGGTCCAGGCCGCCGCCGTAGCCGGTGAGGCTGCCGCCCGCCCCGATGACGCGGTGGCAGGGCACGATGACACCGATGGGGTTGCGGCCGTTGGCCAGTCCGACGGCGCGGGACGCCCTGGGCGCGCCGAGGAGCTCGGCGAGTTCGCCGTAGGTGCGGGTCTCGCCGTAGGGGATGCGGCGCAGTTCGTCCCAGACGCGGCGCTGGAAGGGTGTGCCGTTGAGGCGCAGTGCGAGGGTGAACTCCTTCAGCTCGCCCGCGAAGTAGGCCTCGAGTTGCTCCTCCGCCTCGGCGAAGGGGGCGGTGTCGCGTACGCCGAAGGTCTCCTCGGCCGGGCGGTGGCGCTGGTCCTGCATGTAGAGGCCGCACAGGGCGCCGTCCTCGGCGACGAGGGTGAGCGGGCCGTACGGGCTGTCGAGCACGGTGTGCTGTCGGTGCTGTGTCACGGAACGTCCTTAGAGGCCATTTCAGTTGGTGTGATCTTGCGGCAGTCTGGGGCGATGACTGCTGCGCTTGTCGAGCGGATGGCGCCGGAGGACCTGTGGGAGCTGT